>NZ_AJLL01000075.1 GCF_000317225.1 Fischerella thermalis PCC 7521 | reverse complement strand
ATGTTTACATTTCCCGTACTACAGGTTGACCATCTTTGACTTCGCCAATCAAAACGCGATCTGCACAATTAACAAAAATGCCATTTTCCAAAACACCAGGAATATTATTCAATGTTTTTTCGAGGTTCACTGGATCATCAATAGAGTCAAATTTGACGTCTATCACCATATTGCCTTGGTCTGTGATCACAGGCCCTGCTTTTTTCACACCCATTCGCAGTTCTGGTTTCCCGCCAAGTTTTGCAACGGCGCGCATTACAGGTGTAACAGCCATTGGTATGACTTCCACTGGTACAGCGAAAACTGAACCTAAGCGATCGACTAACTTACCACCATCCACAACGACAATAAACTGATCTGCCAGGTAATCTACAACTTTTTCGCGAGTATGTGCAGCACCACCACCTTTGATTAAATTCTTCTGGGGATCGACCTCATCAGCACCATCAATAGCAATATCGATGTGATCAATTGCATCTAAAGTGGTTAGCGGAATACCGTATTCCTTCGCCAGCACTTCTGCTTGAAAAGAAGTGGGAACACCAACAATATCTTTGAGTTCGCCCGACTTGAGACGTTCTCCAATATATTGAATTGCAAAAGCTGTGGTTGAACCTGTACCTAAACCGACAATAGAACCTGACTTTACTAAGTCGGCGGCGGCTTTACCAACTTTTTGCTTCATCAATTTTACGGGGTCTGTTGCTGCTGTCATTCCCAACTCCTGAAAAGCTGATTTAACTTACAAGTAAATATTAGGGGAGATGGGGAGAGTGGGGAAGTGTGTAGACGAGGCAGAGTGCAGTGGACTCTTTTCCCAGCATAAAGAAAGAGCCGTGCGCTCAGGAGACTTGGCTGAAGCAACTTTGGCTTTACCATTGATTGCTGGATATGCATACGGTAAAGGAAATTGGAAATCTTGCTCAGGTCGTCAGTTAGCTAAGTTATCTAATCAATCTCAACCTAGTTCAGTTTCAGTTTAAAACTTACAGGAGTCAAACGCCCCTAATAATGTTGGTGTGTTCGTAGTAGGTACTTTAGTGCTTAATATTTATAGGACTAAAGTCCTCACTACATACTTACGGTTGTTCGTAGTAGGTACTTTAGTGCTTAATATTTATAGGACTAAGTCCTCACTACATACTTATGGCTCGCACAGGTTACACTTTACCAGTATTTGCTGTGGCTGCTGCTAAGGCTGCTTTGTTGCATCTAAGTAGCAAAATAGATTCACAGGTATCCGTTGAGATTGATCTGTTACCTGGAATAGCAGAAATTCCCATTTCTCAGGTAGCAAGGCTAGAATCACACAGCGCCCTAGCTATTACGCTCAGTGATCCTGGGGATAACCTAGATTTAACTAGGAATACACCTATTTGGGCTTGGGTGAGGTTGTCACAGCGACAGTCTCAAGCTTTGGTTTTGGAAGCAGGCGAAGGTTTGGGAAAAACAGCTTCTGGAGAAGCAGCAATTTACAGCTACGCTCGTCGCCTATTTGATGCCAATTTACTACCTTTGATTCCTCCTGAGCAAACAGTCACAGTATCAATTATTCTTCCCGAAGGTCGCCAATTGGCACAACGCACCTCCAATGAAGCTTTTGGCATTTTAGAAGGACTTTCATTGTTGGGAACTAGTGGCATTTCTCAACCTCTATCTGCGGCTGATCATCTAGAAGAATTTCGACAGTCATTGCAAACGAAAATCAGGGATTGTACGGACTTAGTATTTTGTATTGGTAGCAATGGGATGCAAGTAGCTCAACGTTTAGGCATACCAGAATCAGCGATCGCACAAACTGGTAATTGGATTGGTGCCATGCTTGTAGAAGCTGGACTATACCATGCTAATTCTGTTTTATTGTTGGGATATCAGGGCAAACTAATTAAGCTAGCAGGGGGTATTTTCAATACTTCCAGTCATTTAGCAGATGCCAAATTAGAAATCATCAGCGCTGCTGTGGTTGCTGTTGGTGGGAATTTACAGGCTGTAGGTGCTGTTTTGCAAGCTAAAACCGCTGATGCTGCACACAAAAAATTGCTCGAACTGGGATTGTCAGAATTAGTATTTGGGAAACTGGCTGAAAAAATTAGTCAGAAAGCCACAGCTTACGTGCAGAAATACGCAAATGTCACCTTAAAAGTTGGTACTGTATTGTTTGATCGTAAAGGTGAAATTATCAGTCAAGATTCGCAAGCGACGGAATTACTGGGGAGAGTGGTGGGGTGATGGGGTGTAGACGCGCTCTGCGCGGCTTCCCGTAGGGTAGGGGTGATGGGGTGTGAGGAGTAGTAAACAGCTACTAACCACTAACTACTAACCACTAACTACTAACAACCAACCATTTATTTTTTTCTGGTATATTTTACTGTAGATAATAATACTACTATCTACGACAAAGGAAAAAGTTTGCTCTTAGGTTACGTCTACAAGCTACGTCCAAAACAGGTGCAGGTTGTCAAACTGTTTGAAACGCCCAAACCTGAATCAACAGGGTCTAAAAGGAGACAACACAAAGCTCTCAAGAGCAAACGTGGTGTGCCTGGGAACTTGGGAACTCAGTTGGATCTGTTTTTTCAAGATAACAACAATGGCACGATCGTCGAAGTTGTGAATCTCCTCACTTATAGTGAGGAGAGCGTCAAATGAAACGTTTGCTTATTCTTGGTGGAACGGGTGATGCTGCGGAGTTAGCGGCTAAAGCCTCGGTGATTGAGCAAATAGAAGTGATTACATCTTTAGCAGGTCGCACTCGTAATCCACAATTACCTACAGGAATGGTGCGCTTTGGTGGTTTTGGTGGTGAAGCGGGTTTAGTTACATATCTGCGTGAAGCAAAAATAGATTTGCTCATTGATGCGACTCATCCCTTTGCAGCACAGATTTCTTGGAATGCGGCGACTGCTGCTGCAAGGTGTGATATTCCTCATTTAATGTTTATTCGTCCGATGTGGCTACAAGTTCCTGGAGATGAGTGGATTGAGGTTGATAGCGTGGAAGTTGCTGCTAGTGTGTTACCTGAATTTGCCAAACGGGTATTCTTGACTATTGGTAGACAGCAACTTGCGCCTTTTGCTAGCTTGGACGGTATTTGGTTTTTGATGCGGTTGATTGATCCACCCGCGCCTGATGCATTAGTACCACCAGGGATAATATTGTGCGATCGCGGCCCTTTTGCTCTAGATAATGAACGTCAGTTGTTAATTGAACATCAGATTGATACTTTGGTAAGTAAGAATAGCGGTGGTGATGCTACTTATGCCAAAATAATCGCGGCACGAGAATTAGGGGTAAAGGTGGTGATGGTGAAGCGTCCACCCACTCCGCCCGCAGAGAAAGTCAGCGATGTGGAAAGTGCGATGCAGTGGTTAATTAACCAGGTGTGCTAATAGAACATGATTAAATTCAGTAGACCGAAAACTTTTGCGATCGCTAAAAAATAGTAGTCTATGATACAGTTTCTTTGGTTAATCTAAAAAGCTGATTGCTGTAGACAAAATATAAGACTAGCTTATTAATAAAGCCCAAAAATTAAGCAAACTCAGCCGGGTGGTAAATAAACTTCACGGGCTACCCCATAGTTGTGGTCTAGAACTTGGCGTAAAAATTCAAGCATCTGTTTGAGGGTAAATAGATGAGAAAAAACTTGCTTGGTACTTCTTTTTAAACGGCTGACATAATGCCATAACAGATAAATCCAAACATTAATAATTAAAAAAAGCTAAACCAAAAAATAGAAGCCGGATGGAGGGATTTTTAATAGTAGTTTTGATTCGGCACTGGTTTTTCATACGGTAACTACTTTCAATCCCAATTGGAAATATCAATGGTAAACGATCTATCCCATACAGGAAGTGTGCGCCATGTTTACAATCATTTTTTCTGTATCTGTGGATATTAAATTTTAAAAATTATGATTCTGAAGGCTAGGTTTTCCTAACTAGTAAACGATTAGTTTATATCTGAAGTTGGATAAATTCTATAAATTAGTAAGTAATCTAGTTTTTCTGAGAATGAATGTTAATAAAGTTTCTTCTTGAGCAAGTATGTCTGTTGTGACTTCCATACCTGCTTGAATATAATACTTTTGCAAATTATTTTGCAAATAATTTACTTCTGGTTCAATTGTCACATCATAATAGGCAGGTATTGATGAGTTATTTGCTGTAGTAATTGCATCGGCAGTAATTTCTCTCACAGCACCTTTAAGTGTGCCGTAATCAGGATAGGGATAAGCAGAAAATCGGATTTGTACTTTACCTTGTTGACAATCTGCAATTTTTTCTAATCGACAAATCCGTACTTTACCAATGTCAGCAGATGCAACACGGGCTTTAATTATTAAAGGCGTGTTTTTGGGGGCGATATGAGCGATCGCCTGTCCCAACTGTACCACCTGTCCGGGGTTTCGCAGTTCTAACTTGAAAATATTGCCTGTAGCTGAAGCCCGAATAATAGTTTTTTGAATATCCGATAAAATCTGTTTTAGTTCTTTTTCTGTATTATTAATTGTGTCTTTAATTTCCGTTTGACGCTGTAATAAACTTTGTTTTTCTTGGCGTAAACGAGCTAAATTATTTTGTTTACTAGCTTGTTCCGTGGCAATTTTATCTTGGGCAATTTCTATCACTGCATTACTGGGATTCAATGCAGAAGCAGCTTTCGCACGTCTAGCGATTGCGGCTGTTAAAGCTTGTTGTTTTTGTTGAATGACTTGTTTTTGACTTTCTAGTGTGGCTTTTTGTGATTCTAAAACTTGTGCTTGCTGAGTCGCGGCTAGTTGTACTTCTTCTAGTTGGTTTTGGGAAATCGAGCCAGATTGAGCGATGATTTGATAGCGATCGCGCTTGACAATTGCGGCTTTGTATGCAGCTTCTGCACTTTTGAGATTAGCTTGAATTGATTTGAAATCAGCTTGCGCTCGCTGCAATTCATTTTGAGCAATGTTAATATTAGCTTCGGCTTCTTGCCATTCACTACTCACAGCAATTTTTCGATCTGCATACTCCCGTTGTGTCAAATTGAGTTCAGCTTTAGCTGAGGATATCACACGTTCACCGCGTTGATTTTCCGTAGCAATTTGCTGATCTAAAGCAAGTATTTGAGCATTGATTTGGGTGAGTTGTAGCTGATATTTTTGAATATTCCCTTGCAGTTGACTTTTTTTAGTTTGTAACTGGGTGTCATCAATAATTACGAGAGGTTCACCTTGTTGGACAAGCTGATTTTCCCTCACAAATGTTTTTTTCACTGTTCCTTGCATCGCCGCCTGAACTATGCGTAGTTCACCAGCCGGGCGCACAGTTCCTGGTGCTTTCACTGTTTGATGATATCTTGTCAAAGCCGCAACACTCACAGCCACCCCTACCACCCCCACCAGAAAAAATCCTCCTAGTCGCGTCCAAATACCAATGTTAGGTAGGTATTCATCAGATTTCGCGCTAGGAAGAAACGCCGAACTAAACTGTTTAATTTCTATCATCAATTCAATTTAGTTTGTAGTCAGGACTTTAGTCCTTTGATTTGAGAAACAGTAACTGTTCACACACTGATATCGCCCAATTCACCAAATACAGCTTTGCATTTGATGATTGGTGTATGCAGAGGATTACCACAGGTTGTACATCCGCCAGACACAGATGACATATCTTCATCATTCAATTCAATCAAGCCAGCCGGGTTTGCTGGTAGTTGTTGCAGTTGTCCTGTGCTGAGGCTTTGACGGTATTCTTCGTCTTTCCATGCACGGATGATATCTACAGACATATATACCTCAAATGTTGGGGATTAGGTCATGATTATTTAGCAATTCCTAGTGTTTATTCCCTAGAAATCACGAGTAAAAAAGTATTATTGATGACAATTTCATCAATAATAGAATAATAATCATTATCATTCGGGTAGTCAAGTATTATTTTGAAACGCAGAGTGACGCAAAGATTGGAGAAAATCTAGGTGTTCACCGGGGATGTTGAGTAGTTCGGAGGGAGTACCTTGGAGTTTGAGTTGTCCGGCTTCTAAGAGTACAATCCAGTCTGCACGCTGGATGACTTGGGGACGATGGCTAATGAGGATGGTGGTTTTACCTTGGCGATAGGCTAGTAATTGATCTAAAACTGTACTTTCGCTCTTGGGGTCTAGTCCGGCGGTGGATTCATCTAAAATCAAAATTGGTGGATGGGTAATGATACCTCTGGCTATGGCTAATCGTTGTCTTTGTCCACCGGAAAGGTTAGCGCCAAATTCCCCTAAGATGGTTTGATATTTCTCTGGTAATTTACTGATAAAGGTGTCTGCATCTGCTACTTGACAAGCTGTCACGACTTGTTCAAAACTGACTTGGGGATTACCAAGACACAAATTATCTAAAATTGAACGACTCCAAAAATGAGCTTCTTGAGGAACTAGAATTACCTGTTGGCGTAAGCAATCAGGAGATAAATCTTGGAGGTTGTAGTGGTGGATGCGAATATTCCCTGATTGGGGGGTGTATAACCCAGCTAGGAGTTTGGCGAGGGTACTTTTACCACACCCTGATTGTCCAATTATGGCAATCACTTTTCCCCCTGGGAGAGTCAAGGAGAAATCCCGTAATAAATCAACTCTACCAGGATGGTGAAAATTGAGATAGCTGCAAATAATCTCTGCATTGTCGGGAATGTTGACAAAGGGTTTGTGGTTGACTTCGGGAAATTCTGGGGTAGATTGAATGACTTCATTTAAACGTTCTGTAGCGGCTTGGGCGCGGGTAAATTCGGTGACAAATCCCACGGCTGTATTGACTAAGGCAATAATCTGAGCATTTAAGCTGTTAAACGCTAATAATTGTCCTATACTGATTTCTCGATTAATTACCAATGTACTACCGAACCACAGCAAGATTATCCCTCCTGATGTGGCTACCCAACTAGAAAAAATGTTATTGGTAATGACAATCTGCACGGTGCGAAACATGAAGTTGGCTTGTCTACCGTAGCGAGTTTGAAATTCTTGCCAAAATTCTGGGGCTGCATTGGTAGTTTTGACAACTAATGCACCTTTAAAGGTTTCTACTAAAATACCTTGATTTTCGGCGGCTAACCCTAAAACACTGCGGATTTTCTGTTGTAGAGTGGGGAAGAAAACCACTGTGGACAAGGGCATAAAAAATGCTATTAATAATGATGCCAGGGTAAGCTTAGGGCTGTAAAATAGCATCAAGGCTAAAGCAGCGATCGCAATTAATAATTGACTAGGTAAATTCACACCCACTTGAGAAACTAATTGATTAATGGTTTGAATATCCCGTAACCGACTCACCACTTCACCACTACGGCGAGATTCATAATAAGACAAAGGCAAACGTAAAATAGTTCTGCCAAATTCTAAGACTAAATCTAATTCCAAACGATGGGCAAAGTGTGCTACTAGGTTTCCTTGTACCCATTGCAAAGCACTACTAATCAAGCTCATCGCTAAGACTCCCAAGACTATCCCCGTGAGTAATTGGGTGTCTCCTCTCACCAAAACATCATCTGTAAGAATTTGGATGAGAAATGGCGAAAGTAAGGCTAATAAGCCGACGACAAAGTTGAGTAGTAAGGCTTCTGCTAAGATATGACGGTAACTAAATAGACGTTGCGTTAAGCGTTTCCACCCCCCGACTTTATCGTGATCATCTGTTTGAGAAAAGAAGTCGGGACGGGGTTCTAGTAGCAGCATCACCCCGTTAGTCCAACCAGTTAACAGTGCTTCTTTAGTTAAATAACGCACACCCACCAGGGGATCAGCAACAATATATTTCTTACCTCTACGCCCATATAATACAGTCCAGTGATTACCTTTCCAGTGAATGATGGCTGGGAGGGGTATCTGTTGCTTGTCTACTAAGTCAATGACGGCTTTCACTCCCCGCGCATTGAAGCCTAAAGCTTGCGCCCCTTGTTTGAGGTTGAGTAGGGTTGTTCCTAATTGTCCTGTTCCTGCGGCTTCACGGGTGCGGTTGATGGTGAATAGCTGTCCGTAGTATTTGGAGATGGTGGCTAGACAGGCGGGTCCACAGTCTTCTTCGTTGTGTTGTAGGACGACGGGGTATTTCATCACGCACAGATGCAGAGGGTAGGAGTTGAGATGATACCAATTCACAAAAAACTATGATCCAGATGCAAACTCTAAAAGCTATGCTGAGTTTCACTTTCTTAATTTTGAATTTTGAATTTTGAATTTAGTTGAGGGGGTTCTAGGAGGAGGATGGAGGGGATTTTTTCAGGATGGGCTAGGCGTAAGCATCCGTAGCCTATACCAGCTAATCCTGTCATTAGTCCTGGGGTTTGTATGGCTAGGGGTACACCACAATAAAAGTTATGTTGGTGGATGTGATTGAGGATTTGGCTGGCGATTGGGGATGTGTGCGATGTGAGTTCTGGCTGGTTGAAGATTTTGCTGGCGAGTAATAATAGGTCTAGGTTGCCTAAATCTCCGTGACAGAGACATTGATTATCCCCAAAACCTTGGTTGATTGTGGTGTGAATAGCGATCGCAATTTCTTGGTGAATTTCTGGATCATCTAGGTATTTTAAGCCACGCAAGCGTCCTAAGCCAATCCCTGGCGCACCATGACACCACGCTGTCATAAACTGGTTTGTTTTGTCGGTGCTGCGTAAGTCTAGCCAGTTACCCGCCTCTGGGGAAAAATGTCTGCGTTCGTAGTTAATTGCTTTGATAGCAGCGCTTTGAAATTCTTGTTTTCCAGTGGTGTGGGCTAATTCTAACAGTACCGACGCAAACCCAGCCGCACCATGAGCAAATCCTGTGAGGGGTTGCTTTCCACCACTGGGAGAAATCCAGCCGATTCCATCATCCATGATTTGGGCTTGATTAAGCAGATGTTCTCCACACTCCAGGGCGACATCTAAAATTAAGTCATCGGGAAAAACTTGGTATAAACTCAACAAACTAGCAATGCAACCAGCTGCACCTGCGATAATATCTAACTGTTGATCTTGGACTATCAAGGCAGGGAGTTTTTCCACTAAGGTGACTGCATCAGCAATTAAATCAGGATTTTGCCATAGTGTTCCTAAGTGAGTGTAGGTGTAAATAATTCCTCCCCAGCCACTAAATGCACCAATGAATTTAATTGAGTCGGCATCTCTAATCAACTGCTGTTGTAAGGTTTTGATGGTGACTTGTGCTAGGCGGGTGTAGCGATAATTTTGCGTAATTTCTCCCAGATAAGCTAGGAAAAAAGCTATTCCTGGCACACCTTCATAAAAATCTGTTCCCAAGGGGGTTAATGTCCATTGATGATTGTTGGTGACGGCGACACCCATCCAGTTAATCAATTCACCGTTTTTATGGGCGAGGAGTTCTAGGCGGTCAGCAATTATACAAGCTGCTGTGAGGGGGGAATGGGAAGTTGGGAGTTGGGAATGGGGAATCGAGGGTGAATGTTTGACTTGATGTTGATCAGTATTTGCATTTATCCCCAAGGTAGATAAAGATGCTTGAATAAACCATTGCTGACGTTGTAAGTCACGTTCACTCAGTTGTTGGATGCGATGGTGAACCAATTCCATTCCCGACTGGGTGAAAAAATTGGGCAAATGTAAGCTAGTATCTCGACTCCATAAGTCGCGGGAATGGGGATATGTGGTAAATAAAGGAATATCACCTTGCCATAGGGCTTGACGTTCCGCCCTAATAACTTGACTGAGAATGGGACGATTTTGTACGTCTATCCACAGTTTATCAAACAGGCGATCGCGCTCTAAGGCATCTCGCAACACATCGGGGTGATAGCTTTCCCGCAGTAGTAAGGAGTAGATTCTACTCGGACGCATCACCGCACGCACGTCATCAGCTGCAAATCTATCTAATATCTTCAGCAATTCTTAACGATGTTGTAAAAGGGTGCGGTAAACATCTGTAAATCCTTGGGTAATAGCTGGTGTATAGGCTTGTACATTCACCTCCCTGTCGTTGAGTGTAGGACGATTTTGACTACCTGCTAATACCACCTGTCGGCGGACAATTCGCATGGTATCAGTACCCGTTTTCTCCAATTGGGGGACTCGTTCTGGTGTAACTTGTCCAGCCGCACCACCCAAACCACTCAAATCAATTCCGGCTGCTTGGGTATTTCCCCAGACTAACTGCGGTAATAAACCTACCCGTAATACGGAATCAGCCATCATTTCTCTATCTAAGGTATCGGCGACTGTGGCTGTGGCTTCATGGCTGCGGGGGTGAAATAAAGATTCTAAATCAATCAGCATGGGATGTTCGCCTACAGCAATCAGATTTTCAAAATGAAAGTCCGTGGCTGATAAAACATATAGCAAGGCTAAATAACCACCTTGACGCTGATAAAATCGCTCAATTTCTTCTGGAACAGTACATTTTTGTGCTTTGACAAATTCCATCCAACCATAATCACCCCGGTTGAGAATTTGTAAAGTTTTAAAAGGGGGATGAGTACCTTGTTGATTTAACCAGAGTAGTAATTCTTGAAAATGCCCATCTACAGCTAGGGAACGGGGCTTATAAACTAACTGCCAACGACTCTCGAATTCCAGTATAAAAACAGACCTACCACCATGATGACTATCTCCTGCACCCCGTTGAATTTTGATCAGTTTACCGGGGTTATCTGGCTGGAATTGGCGACATATTTCTTCCCAGTCATCACCAAGACGTTGCAGAAACTCTAAGCTAGTTGTCACCCAACGCTGAATTTCCTCTATAATTAGCCGTGCTAACACAGGGTACTCTTGCCATAGTGTCAGCCTCACCTCTACCGTTTGCAACCGTTGCACAAAGCTAGAAAATCTTGCCTCGGCGGTATCACCTGTTAATAATCCTTGTAACCTCGCTACGTTGAGTTCTAGTACCAAGGTGGGATGGAGCATGAATAATAGTTGTTCTGGTAAGCCTTGTAAAAGGATACTGTCAATATTACTGATATTAATAGGTATATTTTGTAGACTATCAACCCCTGACCTCAGTTGCATCATACCTTGACGAATGCAGGGAGCGATCGCATTTAATAACCCCAGATTCGGATGCTGCAATGATAGCAGTCTGGTAATATCCTCAACCCCACAATTATTGTAGGCTGCTGCCAGTTCCCCTAGCCAAATCTGCGGTATTTGCGGTGCTGATTGCCCTAATAGGTAACAAAAATCATCTGGATTTAAACCATCCCTTGCTAACCTTTCAGTAAACAAAGCCTCATCTGTAAAAGGAGATTCCATCCGCCATCGCTGGAGTCGTCGCCGTCCCAATTCAACGTTAGATGGTGCTTCTAGTGACATCACAGCAATACGCTCCATTAATGACGCTGCACGATACCAAGCGGCATCCTCACAGTTAAATTGTTTCATTGACAATCCCAGTGTTTACACTATCGCATGATTATGATAATTATTATCATTATCTGGATACCAACGTAAAGTATCTGCAATACAGGTGTATATACTATTGAGGTTGTGATGTTAAAAGCATTGTGGTGTGGACTTTTGGGTGTATCAACATGGGTAATTGCAGCAGAAGTATGGGCGGCAGAAACGACATATGAATCATTAGCGCAGATAACTTCCGTATCCCAGTTATCCGATGTCCAACCCACAGATTGGGCTTTTGCAGCTTTACAATCTTTAGTAGAACGCTATGGCTGTATTGCAGGATATCCCAACGGTACGTTCCGGGGAAATCGCGCCATGACTCGCTACGAGTTCGCCGCCGGATTAAATGCTTGCTTAGATAGGGTAAATGAGCTAATAGCCACCGCTACGGCTGAAACAGTTCAAAAAGAAGACTTAGTTACTATACAAAGGCTACAAGAGGAATTTACAGCCGAACTAGCGACTTTACGGGGGCGGGTAGACGCACTAGAAGCCAAGACTGCAACTTTAGAAACACAGCAGTTCTCCACAACTACCAAACTTTCCGGTGAAGTAATTTTTGCTATTACTGATGTTTTGTCAGGAGATAGTGATCCTTTTGGAGTTGGTGTACCTCGAAATAGCACTATTTTTGCTAACAGAGTTCGGCTCAATTTACTCAGTAGTTTTACAGGGAAAGACGAGCTAAAAATTAGGCTACAAGCTGGTAGCACTCCACACCCCCAAAGGGCTGGAGGTTTCCGCTATGGAGCAGATCCCTTCCTGGCTTCATTGGGAAGTTTACAAACAACACCAGAAGGTAGTCAAACCTTTAACCAAGAGTTTCCAGATCAAGCAGGTAGTGTAGAAATAGGCACTGTTAGTTATAAGTTTCCAGTAGGTGATAAATTACGGATAGCTGTATTTGCCAATCGGGGAGAACACGTAGATTATTTACCAACTGTGTTTAGTGCAGTTGGTGATGAAGATGGGGGTTCTGGTTCACTTTCTACCTTTGCTCAATATAGCCCGATTTATCGCATTGTTTCCCACGGTGCGGGTGTGGGGTTGAATTATGAATTGAGTCCTGCGATTAACTTGAGTTTAGGATACTTAGCCCCAAATGCTAGTAGTCCAGAAAATTTAACTCCTAGTAGCAGTAATGGTACAACGGCTGGCGGTTTATTTAATGGTCGCTATTCAGCTTTAGCGCAATTAACTATCCAACCAACCAGAAATTTAGCTTTCGGCTTAACTTACGTTAATGGTTACACCGCAGGAACACCTACTTTTCTCAATGATGTGGGGACAATCTCCGCAAATTCACCAAGTTTAATTTCTGATAATTCCCGACGCACAATCAATGCTTATGGTGTAGCGGGGTTGTGGCAAGTTTCCTCTAAATTCGCAATTAATGGTTGGTTTATGTATACTAATCAACAAGGACAATCCGCAGGCATTAATAATGAAAGTGCAGATGTTTACAGTTATGCGATCGCTCTAGCCTTTCCTGATTTGGGTAAAGATGGTAACTTGGGAGGTATTATCGTCGGTGTTCCCCCTTATGCTACTCGTTCTGGTGTAGTTCCCTTATATAGACCATTTTTAGGTGGTGCAACTGACGTAATCAGCACTATACCTAATCGCGCTACACCAGTACATTTAGAAGCCTTCTACAAATATCAACTCAACGATAATATCTCAATTACACCTGGAGTAATTTGGTTAATCGCTCCTAACCAAACCAGTGATAACCCTGATGTAGTCATAGGTACAATTCGCACTACCTTTAGGTTTTGATAGAATTTAGATTGAAAAGTTGGGTATTTTGTAATATTTCAGAGGCTTTTTCTTGACAAGACAGCCTATCTCTGGATTATTACTTTATATCCACTTGCAAAAATTAAAGCTTTTTTGTGGCGTTGTTGATTAGTGATACCGTTTCACTATAAGTCTGATACATTTGGTGGCTAAGGAGACAAGGAGGACAAGGAAGACAAGGGAGAGAATTTGTATCAAAAATTTTGTGAAATGGTATTAGCACGCTTGGTGAGGGTGATTTTCGCTTCGCATATATTTTTTGAGAAGGATACCCTCACAAGCGTGACACCTGTACGATTAATCTTGTCGGCAAAGCTATATAAATACAGGGCGCAGCCAATTTCTATATTTTCATGAGAACCCCATCGATTTTGTAGAGACGTTGCAAATTTTGTAGAGACGTTGCAAATTTTGTAGAGACGTTGCAAATTTTGTAGAGACGTTGCAAATTTTGTAGAGACGTTGCAAATTTTGTAGAGACGTTGCACTGCAACGTCTCTACGTATTTCCACATTTTCAGAGTAGTCTACCGTAGCGTGCAACTAGATTTTGACCTGGATTGATTTGATTATGCAACCAAGCCCACATCTGATCACCTATGGAAAAATGCCACCACTCACGCGGGTTACGTTTAAAATCGGCTTTCTCCATCACATCTCGCAGTAGCAGACGAAGAGCATGATATTGTTGTGCATCTGGTTGTTCACTATTGGCATAGTAATCAGGGAGCGATCGCTCTGACATTTCATCAATCGGTGAACCCATATTAACAATTGCGCCGTTCTCATCCACTAGCGTTACATCCACAGCAGCACCAGTACTATGAGGCGGTGGTGTATTTATATCTAAACTAGGTTCAGCCCAAATTTGATAAACCTCTTGCCAAATTTCTTGACGCTGAGTTGCTGATAAATTTTCCTCAACAAGTCCTTTGTTTCGTACCGCTTCAGCAAAACTGTAATTTACCATAAACTGTTGCACAGCTACGGGACGATAAGCATCAAAAATTTGAATCCGCCAGTCGGGACGCAGCAATTGTAAGTGATTTTGGGCTGTGATCAAGCTCTCAACAACACTGCGGCGCAGAAAATAGGGGGAATGTTCCCCATAAGGCGCACCTAATTTTTCATAAGGATGGGGAGATTCCACTGCAAACATTGCCAAAGGAATCGCTACTAGCGGTTCGCCACACTCTTGGATGGGAACTTGATGATAAGGTCTCATACCAATTTTGGATTTTAGATTTTAGATTTTGGATTTTAGATTAGGAATTATTGCTAATAGCTTAAGTGAGCTTTTAGCTGACCAATTACCCATTAATTACCAATTACCAACACAGGCAAATAGTATAAGTGTGCTAGCAGACATGATATAAGCTTTAACTGACTCCTATTACTGCTCCTGCGCTTTCATTTGCCAACCGATCTACTGCACATATAGCATAAGTTCCTGGTTCAACGGTGGCAAAGGTTGTGCTAGCAGGCAAAACTCGCTGCAATGTCCAAGTATCGCCACTCTGCCTATAAACTGTCCAAGAACGAATCTGACTGTTATCACCTGGTTTCCAAGTCAATTTACGGTTGCTAACTTGCAGCGCTGTGGGGGGTGCTGGTGGTGTGGAATTCTGCCAAGATAAAGTTGGAGGTAAGGCAGGTTTGTTGTAAAGCAGTTGCAATTTATCAGCGATGCCCTGACTATTTTCCATCAAAACACCTACGTTAAAGAAGATATTCCCCAGAGACAACTGTTCAGCTTGGCTACGACTAATTTTTACCTGCTTTTCAATTTCGTCACTTTCGCGACTCTTGTTGTTTGGTTCTGTGAGATTGTTACCTGCATAAACGTGTCTTTGCTTGATGTTAATCTGTGTCCACCACTTCAATAAGGCGGAGTAACTTTGTTGGCTTTGGTCGGTGCGCCAGTAAAGCTGGGGAGCAATATAATCAATCCAACCTTGTTCTAGCCATTTTTTCGCATCAGCATACAGCACATTATAAGCATCCAAGCCGGTAATACCAGGGGGTTGTCCGGGACGATAGATACCAAAGGGACTAATGCCAAATTTGACCTGGGGCTTGGTGGCTTTGATTCCTTGCCAGAGGCGCTGTACCATTTTGTTAACATTGTCCCGACGCCAATCAGCAAGACTGAGTGTACCACCAGCCGCCTTATATGCAGCGTAGGTTTTGTCATCGGGAAAAGATTGACCCTCTACGGGATAGGGATAGAAATAGTCGTCTAAGTGAATGCCGTCAACATCGTAGCGTTTCACCACATCTAAGATCACGTTATAAACCCGATCCTGAACTATTTTCACTCCTGGGTCCATCCAACGTTGAGTTTTCCACAGGTAGACGCATTCTGGATTGGTAGCTGCGAGGTGGGGGCGAACAGTTTTGGATGGATCAGTGGAAGTACTGGCCCGGTAAGGGTTAAACCAAGCATGAAGTTCAATACTACGCTTGTGGCATTCAGCGATCGCAAATTCTAAAGGGTCATAAAATGGATCTGGTGCTTTCCCCTGAGTTCCTGTTAACCAAGCGCTCCAGGGTTCCAATTGGGAAGCATAGACTGCATCTCCCTCTGGTCGTACCTGAAGTATCAAGGCGTTGAAATTGAGAGCATCTAATTTTTCAATAATCTTGATTAACTCAGCTTTTTGCTGGGCTACAGGAAGTCCTGGTTTAGAAGGCCAATCACTATTCCACACACAAGCTACCCAAGCCCCCCGAAACTCTCGTTTATGACTGACAATCGCAACAGGGGTAGGTATATTTCCTGATTCCGGGGCAACAACAATATAGCTGGAGGCTATTTTTTCTGCCTTACCCTGATATACCAAGGCTTGATATATGATCGCCGCCACATCACCTCGGGTTGCTGCTACATTCGGGTTAAATATTTTCACGTTAGGAAAATTAGCAACTATACCAGCACGAGTGGCGATCGCCACTGCGTTTCTTGCATATTCAGGAATACTAGCTGCATCATTATAGATAAGGGTAAGAGTTGGTAACAAGTCAGGTTTAATACTAGTGCCTAGACCTAAACCACTGACTAAAGATACCAAAACATCGCCTTTAGCAATTCTATTATTAGGACGAAAACTGCGATCAGGATAGCCAGACAGAAATCCTGTTTCGTAAGCTTTTTTAATTGCATTTGCTGCCCAGTGGTTAGCTGGAACATCAGTAAACGGCACATACTCCCGCTTGGCAGGTTGGTTAAAAACTGTGGCAATTATAGCAGCAAACTCCGCACGAGTTACTGAGTTATCGGGACGAAACGTGCCATTAGGATACCCATTTAAAATTTTACGTTGAGCTAAAGCTTCAATAAAAGCGCGGGCCCAATGACTTTCAATATCCGAAAAGCGAGTAGAAGTAGATACCATATCCAATCCCAGCTAACTAGATTGATTTTAGTCAGCTTTGTAATTTTTGGGACGGTTTTTCCATTACTCTTTAGGTTTATCTCAATCGGTGCGATCGCTCTTTAATCGCCACAACATCAACACATCAACGACAAAACTTTGTGATGTCATACTGCTAAAAATTCTGTAGGACATTATGCTCTTTTCCTGCGTCCACCTGCATGTGCAGGTGGTTTTTGTTTGGAAAGAGCGATCGCTTCCCTACAATCCAATTATGAAATCAAAATGTTTTTTAAATAAGAATTTTGTAGTCAGCTTAGCTTTTAGTTCTATGACCCTTTGTTAGCCTAT
The DNA here is from genome assembly GCF_000317225.1 of Fischerella thermalis PCC 7521. Classification (GTDB taxonomy): domain Bacteria; phylum Cyanobacteriota; class Cyanobacteriia; order Cyanobacteriales; family Nostocaceae; genus Fischerella; species Fischerella thermalis. The sequence goes on along the minus strand of NZ_AJLL01000075.1, from coordinate 21,084 downwards.
CGAATATAACTCAGATAGAGGAAAATCGATATTGCCAGTGCAAAAACGTAATCTAATCTACATATTATTAACGCTGGTCTTATTGGGTATTCTTGGCTTTTCTTATGTTTCACAGCGATCGCCTCTCATCACTTGTCAGCAACCAGAATTTATTCCCACTTCAACAAGTAATAAATTTTATATCCATCCAGACAAAATCGTAGTTGAGCCTTGGCGTGGTCGACATCATGTGTATGCTATTTTCATGCTTCCCAGTGGATACATCAACGACCATTTTCTAAGAGTGACAATAGAAGGAATAGATAGCATCTGTGGAGTTGTGACCTATTTAGGTCACAACTCCGCCGAGGGTATTAATGCTAAGCCAGGATATTATCTGAGCAAAGGATGGTTGCAAACTCGCATGGCTTTATGGTTAATGGTTCAGGGTAAGTACAAACAATTAAAGCAGCCACACAATTGGATATTAGGATATACAAAGAAGCAATATTAGGGTAATTGGTAATTGTGCGATCGCTTGAGCCTATTTCAACAGGCGAGCGCACCTCGATAAAATCGCTTACTGTTAAGTTTTAATAAATATCGAACACAGATGGACACAGATGAACACCGATAACCTATCTGTGTGCATCTGTGTGCATCGGTGTTCGTTTATTTTCTTTCTGTACTGCAACTGCTATCAGTAATTTCTTCCAATCCCATTTTGAGCAAACTTTTCTACGGTATCTGTTACTAAAGCAATACCATCACCCAATAAACGGGTAAGGCGGTTGACATAAGCGATCACGATTCTAGCACCCCTTAAGTCTCAAAAGTAAAGATATTCTTTAATCATTGCTACTCTTGTAGAAAGTTGCTACACGCCTATGTGCGTATATCCAAGCCTCAAAATCGACCACAATTTTATGAGTAAATTTATGAATAGAGCCACCATGCTTCATTACAATTTTCAGTATATATTCAAGCAAATTTAGGAAATAGACAAAAATCTTTTACTTAGCAAGAGATTATTACTGTATATCTCAGTAAAGCTGGAAACATTTTTAGTGTAGTGTGAACTTTTAGTGTAGTGTGAGAAGTGTTCCATGCAAACTCAAGACAGAGTCACCGCATCAAAACTCCCAGATGCGATCGCTGCTAGCCAGAACTACTTGCTTTCAATTCAAAATCCCCAAGGTTATTGGTGGGCTGAGTTAGAATCCAACGTCACCATCACTGCGGAGGTTGTCCTGCTGCATAAAATTTGGGGAACGGACAAATCTAGACCCCTAGAGAAAGTAGAAGCATATCTGCGTTCTCAACAAAGAGAACATGGAGGCTGGGAGCTGTTTTACGATGATGGCGGAGAACTCAGTACTTCCGTGGAAGCATACATGGCGTTGAGGCTCTTGGGTGTACCCCCAACTGACTCCGCCATGCTTAAGGCCAGAAAGTTCATTCTAGAGCGAGGCGGTATCAGTCGGACTCGCGTTTTTACAAAATTACACCTAGCGCTGATCGGTTGTTATAGCTGGCAGGGTATTCCTTCGTTACCACCTTGGGTAATGTTACTGCCAGAGAACTTTTTCTTCAACATCTACGAAATGTCCAGCTGGGCTAGGTCAAGTACCGTGCCATTGTTGATAGTATGCGATCGCAAACCAGTTTTTGCCATTGATCCAGCAATCAACTTAAATGAACTGTATGCAGAAGGCATAGAACAAGTCAAGTATGAATTACCCCGTAGCGGTAACTGGACAGATATATTTCTTACCCTCGACTCTGGTTTCAAACTGGCTGAAAACCTAAATTTAGTCCCTTTTCGTACCGAAGGTATCAAAGCCGCCGAGAAATGGATATTAGAACGGCAAGAAGCAACAGGTGACTGGGGCGGTATTATTCCTGCCATGCTCAATTCGCTGCTGGCTTTGCGCTGTTTGGATTACGACGCCGCCGATCCAATTGTCGAGCGAGGACTGCAAGCCGTCGATAACTTTGCCATTGAAACAGCAGATACCTACCGAGTCCAACCCTGTGTTTCCCCAGTTTGGGATACGGCTTGGGCAATTAGAGCGCTTGTTGATTCTGGTTTAGCACCCGACCATCCTGCTGTAGTACGCTCAGCTGAATGGTTGTTAAATAAGCAAATTCTCGATTATGGCGATTGGGCTGTCAAAAATCGCCAAGGTAAACCCGGTGCATGGGCCTTTGAATTTGACAATCGTTTTTATCCAGATGTGGATGATACTGCTGTCGTGGTGATGGCATTAAATCAGGTCAAGCTTCCCAATCAAAAGTTGAAACACCAAGCCATGCGCCGTGCTGTTGAATGGGTTGCTTCTATGCAGTGTAAAGCAGGTGGCTGGGCTGCTTTTGATTTAGACAACGATCAAGATTGGCTGAATCTGATCCCCTATGGTGATCTCAAAGCCATGATTGACCCTAACACAGCTGATGTTACCGCCAGAGTGTTAGAAATGTTGGGTAGTTGTCATCTATCAATTGATAGATATAACCAACAGCGAGCGATTCAATATCTACTAAATGAGCAAGAACCTGAAGGTTGTTGGTTTGGTCGCTGGGGAGTCAATTACATCTACGGAACAAGTGGCGCATTGGCTGCTTTATCTTTAGTTGCCCCTCAAACTCATCGCTACAACATAGAACAGGGTGCTGCTTGGTTAATTAGCTGTCAAAACTCAGATGGCGGTTGGGGTGAGACCTGTCGTAGTTATGATGATCCCAGGCTGAAGGGGAAAGGACGCAGTACAGCCTCGCAGACAGCTTGGGCTTTAATCGGACTAATGGCAGCAGGTAGAGCAACTGGTAACTTTGCCAAACCAGCAATTGAGCGGGGAATTGATTACTTACTAGTAACTCAACTGCCCAATGGTTCTTGGGATGAAGCTGATTTTACAGGCACTGGCTTTCCTAGTCATTTTTATCTAAAGTATCACCTCTATCAACAATATTTTCCTTTAATAGCTCTAGGTCAATATCAAAAATTATTTGCTTGATCTATTAGAGATTAAGAATTTGGGTGACAATTATTCGATTTGATGAAAAAATTGTTTTCCAAGTACTACGCTACGGGAACACCTGTAGCGTACGTCCCTACTATAAATCCGAGAAGCACTTTTTTTGTGAGCACATGATGAACAAAAAATTACACAGATTTAACCAATTTTTAAACACAAACAATTGCAAATAAAATTATTAAGTTTTAGTGAAAATTATCAGTCAAATCATAAAAGATTTACAAACTTCGATACAGTAAAACACGAACATAGGTATGTAGAAATGGATTTAATGACAGATGCTTTGGAAATTTTAAAAGAAACTAGCCGGACTTTTTATATTCCAATTAGTCGTTTGCCACGAGGCTTACAAGAAGCGGTAGCATCAGCATATCTATGTATGCGCGCCATCGATGAAATTGAGGATCATCCCACACTGGATAACCAGACTAAAGCCAATATTTTGCGAGCAATTAGCTTAACATTACAGGCAGCAGTTGACGGTTTCACTATCGATGCTTTCTCTAGAGAATTTAGTTCTCACGAAAAATTATTAGCAGAGGTAACTATTAGAATCAGGGAATGGGCGCTGCTAGCACCTGAGACTATCGCTCCCCGAATTTGGGATGCAACTGGAGCAATGGCAGACAGAATGGCATACTGGGCAGAAAGAAATTGGAAAATTCATACAGAGTCTGATTTAGACCGCTATACTTTTGGGGTTGCGGGTGCGGTTGGTCTGTTACTCTCTGATTTGTGGACTTGGTACGATGGGACGCAGACTAACCGTACTTACGCAGTTGGATTTGGTAGAGGTCTACAAGCAGTTAACATTCTCCGTAACCATAAAGAAGATTTAACCCGTGACGTCAATTTTTTTCCAGATGGTTGGAGTGCAGAAAACATGCAAGTGTATGCTCGTCGTAATCTAGTACTAGCAGAAGCTTATACCAAAGCCCTGAGTGCTGGCCCGACTTTAGATTTTTGCCAAATTCCCCTCAGTTTGGCTTATGGTACTCTCAACGCCCTTGCTGATGGTAAAGAAAAACTTACTCGTAGTGATGTATTGGCACTGATTGAGCAGGTAACAAAATTATGAATTATGAATTATTAAGGTTTCAGAATTCATATTCATAGTTTGTGAAGAATTTTTCTTCAGCATTTGGGCGATCGCATCACCAGGAACAAGACGACTGAAGTAGAATCGCTGTTTTATATTTTGATTCATCTCAGAGGGAACCCTGAGATTCCCATTACTAGCAACACCAGATTTGATAATGCGATCGCATTAAAACAAAAACCACCCCAATTGTTGGGGTGGAGAGTAACTGACAAAATTAGTTGAATCTTTTTTCTCACAGTATGGATGAGAAAAAGTATCATTGTTCAAATCTTCTAATTTTAATGATCAGGATTTTCCTATTGCCTGTTAATATTGTCTACCAATAAATGATTAATTATTGTGGTTAATATAGGACTCATATTTTATTTTTGAAAAAAATTCAGTACACCTCTAACTTCCTTGTTGTCTGTTGCCTCCTTACACAATTATGTTCAGTAATCAAATTGGATTCCTATATCTAAAATAAATATATTGCTAACAGTGGTATTATAGGACTATGGGATAACGGAAATCACAAGTTTAGACCGCAAATTTTAACGTTGAAATCTTTCTAAAATATCTAGCGAACATGCAACCCTCATAGCTTTATTGATGATTTTTACACATCTTTAAAATTTGGCGATCGCTACTACTGATAGACTTTAGTTGATAATAATCTTGTAATTTTACCGAATGACCATAGATATCAGGTTCGTCGTCACTAGTTCTAGGTAAACCATTAATTGTAGCTATTTCTGACGGACTAATTTCACCAGCATAACCCCTAACAGTCATCGCCAACTCCCCAGAGGAATTGAGTGTACCATTGAAACAACTATATTCAGAACTTGGCATATACAAAGCACCAATGATTTTATTTTGGCGCTTTTCAAATATGATATAACCTTTTCCTAACTGTCCTGGTTTGGGTGACTGTCCATAAAGGTAAATACCATTTTGTTTAGGCAATTTCGATTTCGATGCCACTTCTGTTGTTTTTAGGGATGCTTTAGGTGCGCTTTGCTGTGAGTTGTTAATTGTATCTGCTACTGCTAATTTGTTGGCTAGAGATGCTGGTGGTTCTGATCTGAGGTGATTATTTCCCTGTAACCAAGTGTAAGTTTGTGCTGAATTTTTTAGTAATTGTGTAGATGCTATTTTACCTACACTAGATTTTTTGGGTGTAGAGCTTGATGTGACTAGCGCTTTCCGCAAACGCATTTCTTTATTGGCACTAATTGATTGAGAAGAAGCACCCTGTAACCAAGTATAAGTGGTTGTTTGAGTACTAAATTCTTGGCTTGCAGGCGCATGTAATCTAGCGAGTTGGTTACTTAACACAGGTTTAGCCCTCTCGCCAACAACACCAACAACAAGTAACAATCCAAGTAAGGGTAGTCTATACTGACGGGGCGGAAGGAATTTGTTTATGTGGTTAAGCACCCTATTTCTCCTGTAATAAAAAATACTTTTTTTACTTTTGTCTAAATTTAACTAAGTATTAAGAGAGCAAGACTCCATCAAAAGGTCGATTTATATTGTCGGATAAAAAACTCTGGGAACAAAGAAATTTTTTATTTAATTTTGAACGTAATCTTAGACTACCATTGCTGGAGCTATTGCAGTTTCCCCTAATTGAATAGCTCAATAGGAAGAGGAAGATTGTCAGGAAAAATTGAAATTATTCAGGGACTTTGTAAATTCTAAAATAATTAACGCTTTTTGGGACAGTACCTCGCTTTTGTACATCTATCTGCAACTACAAAAGAAAATCTCTCGATTCCGGATGACGACAGTTAACAATTATCAATTACCAGTTATATCATGTTCGCTTAAATACTTATACTGTCGCGTGGGCTGGTAATAGGTAATGGGTAATTGGTAATGGGAAAAACCAATGACCAACACCGAAGCATAATATCGTAAAGCAATTAGTCGAACTTGATATTATCAGTTTTGAAATTTGTATGTTTACTAATAACTGATCACTGATAACTGAAAAAAATTGCCCCCTGAGTTCAGGAGGCGCGTCGCCCTTGAGCGCTAAGCTAACCATTTAGCTAGCAATGTACTCTTTCACATTGGCGCGGCGACGACGCAAATGCGCCAGAGCTTGATGCTCCAATTGGCGGACGCGCTCACGACTCAGATTCAAGCGTTCACCTACTTTAGCCAAGGACATTTCATTACCATCTTCCAAACCAAAGCGTAAAGCTAGTACTTCTCGCTGTTGGGGGGTGAGTTCTGAAAGTAGGTTATTCAAGTCTTGGCGCAAGAATTCTTGAGTCATGTAATACTCTGGTGACTGGCCTTCATCTTCCAGCATTTCTTGCAGTTCTGTATCTTGGTTATCACCTACTTTCACATCCAAAGAAACTGGTTGACGTGCCATGTTGAGATACTCACGAATTTGGGCAGGTTCTAATTCCAATTCTTGAGCAATTTCCGCAGGAGATGGCGATCGCCCTAATTTTTGAGCGAGTTCTCGCTGCACTTTTTTAATTTTGTTCAGCTTTTCGGTAATATGGATGGGTAAGCGAATGGTACGGCCTTGTTGAGCGATCGCACGGGTAATTGCTTGACGAATCCACCAGTAGGCATAGGTCGAGAACTTATAGCCTCGTGTTGGGTCAAATTTCTCTACACCACGTTCTAATCCTAGTGTTCCTTCTTGAATCAAATCCAGAAACTCCATATTGCGTTTCTGGTACTTTTTGGCAATAGCAACAACTAAGCGTAAGTTCGCTTCTATCATCTTCTGCTTTGCCCGCTTACCTTGCTGCACAGTCTGCTTCACTTCTGACTCAGATTTTTTCACGTGAGCAGCCCACTCTTCTAGGCTAGGTTCGCGGCGCAGTTTTTTCACCAAAGCTTCCTTAGCGTCCAGCAGTGTCATCATCTGCTGTACCTGCTTCCCATAAACAATTTCTTGCTCACGGGTTAGCAGTGGGACACGACCAATTTCGCGCAAATAGGTTCGCACCATATCAGCCGTGAATTTGGCGTTGGTGTTTTCTAGTTCAGTGTTAACTGTGGGCATTGGTGCGTTTTCCTCTACTCCAAACACAAAAGAATACTTAATAGTTATGGCTAATTAGGAAAGATTGTGCATATATCAGCAGACGTTAGCAGGGCTTGGGAAACTACTACAAAAGGTTGAGTTTTTTTTAGGCTTTATAGAACCTGTCAAGACGGTTAGCCCCTTAAATGGGTTCCCCTACTATCCCCAGATTTTCAGACCCCTACAAACACACTTTCGCTATTTTCAACAATTCTTCTTTTCCTTAAGTCGTTGGCGACGACACTTTCAATACGAAGTCAGTATGAGTTCTACTTATTCAATATTACAATAAATTTACTTTCGAGTAAATAGGTCCAGATAAATCCTTCCATTATAGTCTAATATGGTGTTTTCGCCAAAAAAAATAGCTAAAGTTCCTTTGCAATAGTTACTACATATCTACATATATAGTGACGCTAAAAACCCTTGTTGGTGTTGCCGTTAGTAGCCGGATAACCGAACTAAGTTGGGTGTAATATTGGGGGATGTTACGAAACTTAAATTTTTGGGTGTATAAAGACTCTACATCCAAAAGATCGTTCTGTTCTCATAAGCATTTATACTTAATTTGAACTGAGATTAATCTTCAATATTTTCCTTGGTAGCGCGTTTATCTTTGAATTAGCAGCTTAACCTGAATTCAAATTCAGGTAGGAATAGTACCATTAGATCAAAAGCTATTGATAAGTCTATGTTGTTGAAGCAGTATTTTACCCAAATCTTCCCGCTCTCATAACAGAAACCTCTATATCCTATATGACGAGGAGGCTTCTACACTAATAATATTATAAGTCATTATTGAGTTCCAAGAAAAAGTATTTGAAATGTGTTTTTGTTTACGTCATTGATTATAGTTACTGAATTTCATTAATAATTATCTTGATTAGTTTTTTGAAAGCCTATCTTTCAGAATCAATTGACACAACAGCCCTTGTATTAAATAAGAGTAGAACTTACGCAAAATCTCTTTGAAAGCCTCTTTGCTTTGTGTCCTTTGTGTCCTTTGTGGTTTGTTTTTCCGTTACTAATGCGTAATTCCTGAAGATAATTATTTAGTTTTAAAATTAAGATTTACGGAGTAAGGATGTAAGAGTCTAAAGACAAATCTTAAACTACACTCCTACATCCCTAAATCCATATAATCCCTATATCATACTCCCTGTAACTGACCCTGACCAAAAAATTTGGGAGGTTCAGCCAGAGTATAGACTTGAGTTTCTGTAGCGATCGCTCTTCTCAGATGCAGTGGCAAATGCAGCATACCTAAAAGCGCGATCCCATCAAACATTCGGAACCCACCACTAGTTTTTGTCTGCAACAGCAAATCTACCTTTTCTGGGTCAGGTCGGGTATTTATCTCTAGCTGGGAAGCTAAGATAAAACCCCAGGGTCTGCCATAGGTACAGGTGTGACTACTGTAGGACTGTACGTTAGGAAAAACCGCATTCAGAGTTTTTGCCAACCTCGCATGGAGATTTAATTCTCCTGGTGATACCGGGCCTGCTTGGACTACAAAAAACCCGTTCGGTGATAATACGCGACTGGCTTTTTCAAAGTATTCTTTAGTGAACAGTTGAAATGATGGTCCTGACTCAATCGGATCACTAAGGTCAGAGATGATTACATCCCATTTCTCGTCAGTGGTATCCAAAAAGTCAAGCGCATCCGCAATTACCACATGTAGGCGTGGGTCATCAAAGGCATTTTGATGCATTTCGCTTAGGTGTTGCTTGCAAGCTTCCACCACTTCGCCATCAATGTCAATCATCACTACTTTGTCTACAGTCTGCCATCGCAGAACTTCCCTAGCTGTAGCTCCCTCGCCACCACCAAGAATTAGTACCTTACGTGGTGCGCCATGAAAAATCATCGCAGGGTGAACCAAGGGCTCATGGTATAAAAACTCATCCCCAGTACAAGATTGCCACTTGCCATCCAGGACTAGGGCTTTGCCGTAGGTTCCTGTTTCCACAATGTACATCTCTTGATATTCAGTTTTCTGGTAAGCAAGTACCGCCGTTACTCCATGAGCGTAGATATCCCAAGGAGTTATGTACTCGTTTACCCAAAAATCTGCACCTACTTCGCTACCTGGCATAAGATTATTCTCTCTACTTCCAATATCATGTATTTACCAGTAGGGTCTGTTCCAACTCTTTAATTGTTGGTTGAATAGTCGGTGAAAACCTACCACGAGGAAGTGTCATGATTACATGCCTAGTGGCTTGAAAAGCCTCTATAAGGTATTCGCAAGCCTTCTCCGGTTTTGTATGTTGACCACAGGTAAACACATCTACTGCTATGTAGCCGTTTTCTGGCCAAGTATGAATCGATATGTGAGATTCGGCTAAAAGTGCCAATGCGGTTACTCCGTAGGGTTCAAACTGGTATGATACCTCTTTGAGCAGAGTAGACTTTGCTGTCTTAGCAGCTGCTTGCAAAGCCTCTCTAATGAACCCGATATCATTGAGTAAATCGATTGGACAGCCGTAAAGTTCGAGAATGCAGTGTCTGCCAACAGGAACCGAAGATAATTCCTCGGGGGGGTAAGATTGCTTTTCCAATTCTTCCACCTTTACAACAACTAACGAGAAATCAACCTCCAAGATTATTTTGCTATTTCTTGGAATTTAAAATCGCTGCAAGACTAGAGATTCTTATGCTTTTATGCACAGACCTACAATTATTACATAAACACAGAAATAAGTGCAGAAATTTTTAAGATTGCCACAGGATGAGGGTTTGGGGCGTGAAGGTACGCGGGAGACAGGGGGAGACAAGGAAAAGGGGACAACGGGGGAGGATAAATAATGATTATTGATCTTTGACTGTTGACTATCGACCATTGAACAACAATCAACCAGTAAAGAGCATAAACTACAATTTAGGTGTATATGAAATGTAGCAATAGAGAAATATGCTCTCTAAAACTCTATGCTTTTAGAACTGCAACAAGTTATCGTCAAACCAGGTCAACAAATGTTGCTCAAAGATATTAGCTGGCAGCAGTTAGAAAATATCTTAGAAGAATTAGGAGAAAAACGTGCAGCACGAGTTTCTTACAGCAATGGTTGGTTAGAACTTATGGTTCCTTTGCCAGAACATGAAAAAGATAAAGAAATTATAGGAGATTTAGTCAAGATTCTTTTGGAAGAATTAGACATTGATTTTGAGCCTTTAGGCTCAACGACTCTCAAGAATGAACTAATGAAGCAAGCCGTGGAACCAGATGCTTGTTTTTATATCAAAAATTGTGCTGCTGTGATTGGTAAAAAACACATAGATTTAAATATAATTCCCCCACCAGATTTAGCAATAGAAATTGATATTACTTCCCGTACTTACTTTGATAACTATGAAATGTTAGGAGTTCCTGAACTTTGGCGATATACACAGAATGGATTACAAATTAATCTACTGGAACAAGGAAAATATATAGAAGCTAATTTCAGTCCTAATTTTCCTAATATTCCTATTATTGAATTAGTGAATGAGTATGTCCAGCAAACTCTCAATGTTGGTAGAAGTCAAGCAATTAGAGCTTTTAAAAATTGGATAAAAAATAATTTATAAGTCGAGGAAATAAAAACCTCTTTATCTAATCCCTAATTTTCGTTACCCCTCATCCCCAGAGGAGATCCCACCTTCTCCATTTCCTACGGTGTAGGTGTGGCTGTATCGCTAGATGTAGGTGTCGGTGTTGGTTCGGATGTGGGAGTATCAGTTGGTGTCGGAGATGGGGTGGGAGTAGGATTTTCTACATTTAAAGTCAGTTGATATGAAAGGGGCTGCGAACTGCGTGACACAACTACAAACTCGTAAAATCCGCTTTCTGGAAGTTCCCCAGACCACGATCGCTTTTGCGAATCTTCCAAAAACAGATACTTCCCGGTAGGCGAATAAATTGACCACAAAACTTGAGGATTTGCTGCTAAGTTCACTTTCATTAACTGATTTTGGCGCAAATCAGCGATGAAAACTTTGCCTGCTGAACTTCTGAGATTACCGCTAACGGTTTTAGTAGTGGTATTAGGATCAAAATTAATCTTCCCGAAAGCACTTCTAGCAAGAATAGTGCTGAGTTTATCCGCAACAAAAGCGTGCCAAACTTGTCCGATGGGCTGATCGATAAAATTCTTGCTTTCCTGTTCTGGAAATTGTTGGAAGAATGCTGCATCTGCTAAATCATATAAAGCACGGCTAGATACATTGAGTTTGTTAACTTCAACTTTCCAGCGATCGCGATCGCCTCGTCCGTAGGTACCCAAATTTTTTCTGCTTTCTGAACTCAACAGTGTCAGTTTTTGCAATAATTGTTCAGCGGTTTTGTCCCATTGCGCCCGTAATCGTGTATCCTCTGGTTCATCTGTGAGGCTGCGTCGTTGCAAACTAGGATTATTCTCCCAAAATACTTGATTTACCAAACTTACATAAAAGTTTTCATCAATACCTAAACGCTGACGGCGATCGCGTAATCTTTCTTTGCGCGCCCGTTCTGCTGGTGAATATTTGGCCAGGGGATCAAGGGGTTGCTGGGTGGGGCTGAATGTTGGTGTTGGCTGTGGTGTAGAACCGTCCGAACCATCATCAAAACGTAATGAAAGCAAAGTGTTTCCTCCCCACACAGCAACAACAGCAGATGTTGTCAGTAATAAAAACACCACGATAATTTTCTCTGGTGTCCACCAGGTGGGAGATGGGGTGGGAGGATGGGGAGATGGGGAACTCGGGGCGACGGCGAGGGTTGCGGTAGTGGGTGGATTGGGGACTGGGGCGGGAGGTTGAGTGGGGGGATAAGTGGCTGGCGATGGATTGAGGGCTTGTAGGACTTGGCGAGCGCTTTGATAGCGTTGTTGTGGAACTGGCGAGAGCATTTTATCTAACACTGCTCCCAAAGTGGGACTGAGGTTAATTTCTCGTCGCCATTTCCAAGCCAGGGTGTAATCATCAATTAGTTCTGACGGTTGTTTACCTGTCAACAACACCAATGCTGTTGCTGCTAAAGCATACAGATCGCTATGAGGTTCTACTAGCCCTGTTTGCATCTGTTCTGGGGGAGCATAGCCAAACTTCCCCAGTAAAGTAGCTGCTGGTGTCACAGCAGCTGCGTTAGGTTGGTAATATTGGGAGACGACAACTGCTGCTACTTGTTTGACACCGCCAAAATCTATCAGGACTGGTAATCCCTCCTCAGTTCCCTCTGAGTAATGATTTAACCCTTCTTCAGTTCCTCCTTGGTAAGGATACCCCCCCTTAGCCCCCTTCCGGTTAAGGGGGGGTTTGGGGGGGTTTTGGGTCGAAGCATCAAGTTGTCAGGAGAGATATCGCGATGAATTACTCCTAGTGAGTGGATATACTCTAATACCGGTAAAATTTGCAACAATAGCTGAATGACTTCTGATTCTGTAAAGCGTAAACCTTTTTGGAGACGTTCATTTAGTAGCGAACGATAGGTTTGCCCTTCTACATAGTCCTGCACTAAAAATAAGTACTCTTTACCGTCAAAATTACTGCGAAATAGTTCGCGAAAACGCGGAATTTGGGGATGTTGCAGCTTGTAGAGAACAGTAGCCTCTCTTTGAAACAGTTCTTCTGCTTTTTTTAAAACGTAGGCTGTTTGGACTTGGGGAGAAAATTCTTTTAAAACACACAGTTCTCGGAAGCGGTTGATATCTTCAGCTAAATAAGTACGTCCAAACCCTCCTTGACCAATTTGACGCACAACTAAATAGCGATCGCCCAAAGTTTGTCCCGGTTGGATACCCTGATTTGCAGCATCCAGCTTTTCGCCGCAATGTAGACAAAAGCGACAACCAGGCGGGTTTTCATGTCCTTTGGAGCAATAAACGTTCATGGTCCTTTGTCAGTTTGTGTTATTAGTTGTTAGTTGTTAGTTGATTGGGGTTTTCCAACCAACAACCAACCACCAACTAAGAACTTTTGTGTTGTTAGTTGTTAGTTGATTGGGGTTTTCCAACCAACAACCAACCACCAACTAAGAACTAATTAGCAGATTCTAGTTTACTTACTTGATCGGCTGCGATCGCATACCATATCTGACCAAATGTATTCTCATCCAGTTTCGCATTTCTACCGCGTTGTCCCGGAAATAATCGGTCAAATTTTCGATTTGTTTCTCTCTGGAGTTCTTCGATTGTATAGTCACCGAACTCTCCGTTTTGGGCTTGCTGCTGCCAAGTTCGTAAATTTCGTCGGCTATAGGTTCCTAATTGACGACGGGCGTTGGTACTGAGTTTAGCTTGTTCTATTTTTTTTAATAGATCCTCTGCTGTAGAGTACCACTCTTGACGCAAAGCTTCATCTTTAGAGTCAGAGGTGAGGGAACGTCCTACAAGCTCTGGATTGTTAGTATAAAAAATTTGATCGACTGTTTGAATAAAAAATCCTTCTGGAATTTGTAGTCGGGTGCGGCGATCTAAAATTTGGCTGATGCGGGTTCCTTCTTTGTTACTAGAGTCCCCCACTGGTTTAGTAGGAGAATCGGAACCATCAGGTAATTTAGGGAGAGTGATCGTAGGAATAGTAATTGATGATACGCCTTGAATGACGGCACTTACTAGCGCCCAAGAACCGACAAAAGTCAAAGCAACTACAGTTGTGCCGATCATACTCATTGCGAAAGGACGCAGCCAAACGGGCATAGATAAAGTTTGGGCGATCGCTTGGGTTTTGTTATGGAATCTCGTAGCTAGCGCTTTGACACCTTTTCGCCCTGGTGCAACCACCATTGTTTTGAGTTTGGTGATGTGGGGATTGACAGCCGGAATAGGGATGGGCGATTTTAAATCTTTAAGGACTTGATTGGCGTTTTGATAGCGATCGCTTGGTTTATAAGCCAGCATTTTTTTTAACACAGCTTCTAGCTTGGGGTTGACTTTGATTTCCTTTCCCCAGTACCAATTACCCTGATAGCTATCATAAAGTTTTTGTGGTTCTTTTCCTGTCAATAATACTAGTGCCGTCACTGCTAATGAGTATAAATCACTACTAGGAAAAGCTTTCCCTTGGCGTAGCTGTTCTTCTGGTGCGTACCCTTTTTTACCTAAAATTGTGCGGATACCACCCATTTGGGTAAACCAAAAACCTTGAGAAGCTGGTAATTGTTTGACACCACCAAAATCAACTAATACTGGCAGTTGATCAGAACGTCGGCAAATCAAATTATCGGGAGAAATATCCCGATGAACTACATTTTGCGAGTGAATATAGGACAGCACAGGTAAAATTTTTTGTAGGAGTGTGATTACTTCCTCTTCGTTAAAACTTTGTCCTTTGGCAAGACGTTTTTCTAGCAAGTCCAAGTAATTTTCACCCTCCACATAATCTTGCACCAAAAAGAAAAAATCATGATTGCCTATTTTGGCTTGTAATGAAGCGTGAAAGCATGGAATTTGCGAATGCTGGAGTTTTTTTAATACACTCGCTTCGCGCTCAAATAATTCTTTAGCTTTTTTTAAATCTTGTTCTTCTTCTACTTGCGGAGCAAATTCTTTCAGCACACACGTTTTAGCAGATTGTTTTCTATCCTCCGCTAAATAAGTGCGTCCAAAACCCCCTTGTCCCAGTAACTTGATGATTTTATAACGATTAGCAATAATTTCTCCTTGATGAATAGGCAAAGGTTCACCACACTGAGTACAAAAACGGTTACTCCTATGATTGGCGTGTTGTTTACTGCAATAGACTTGCATGGTGCTGAAGAATTGGTAAAGGGTTTTATTATTAGCTACAACAAGGATAGCCGTGATTACGGAGGGATCGGGTATTGGAAGCAGGACAAGGGAGACATAGGAGATGGTTAACAATCAACCACTAAGACTAACTACTGCACAGACGTGCCATGGCACGTCTCTACAACAACCACCAACCAACAAAATACTATGAATACTGAATCACAACGCCAACGAGCAGCTAGCGTATATGCAGATTTTTTACATACTCCTTTAGATACACTTATACAACAGCATCTCAACACTGAAGGCGAATCTAGGGTTTTGTCATTATTTCATGATGTAGCTACTAGTGTACCTGCATATAAAAATTTCTTAGCAGAACAAGCAATAAATCCTGATTCCATCCAAACTTTTACAGATTTCCAAACTCTGCCATTGATTACTAAAGAAAATTATTTACTGCGTCACCCATTAGCAAACTTATGCCGCTACGGACAGCTCTCTAGCTGTGACATGATTGCTGTTTCTTCAGGTTCAACGGGAAAACCAACATTTTGGCCCCGTTTCTTCACCGATGAATTGCAAATTGCCACACGCTTTGAACAAATATTTCACGATAGTTTTGCTGCTGACACTAGACGCACCCTTGCTGTGATTTGTTTCACTTTGGGAACTTGGGTAGGTGGAATGTACACTACCAACTGCTGTCGCTATCTTGCTAGTAAAGGTTATCCAATTACGGTAATTACCCCAGGTAATAATAAGGAAGAAATTCTTCGGGTAGTACAGGCACTTGGTACTGCTTTTGATCAAGTTGTGCTATTGGGATACCCACCTTTTCTCAAAGATGTGATTGATACTGGTATTGCTCGGGGAATCGAGTGGCAGCAGTATCGAGTTAAATTGGTGATGGCAGGAGAGGTATTTAGTGAGGAATGGCGCAGTTTGGTAGGAGAAAGGGTTGGTTTTCAACATCTTTGCTATGATTCTGCCTCACTCTACGGCACAGCAGATGCAGGTGTATTAGGTAACGAAACACCCTTAAGTGTGTGTATTCGTCGTTTTTTAGCAGCAAATCCAGAAGCAGCGCGGACTTTGTTTGGAGAATCCCGTTTACCTACCCTTGTACAGTATGACCCAATCACTCGGTTTTTTGAAGTCAAAGAAGGAGCATTAGTGTTTTCTGGAGATAACGGTATTCCCTTAGTGCGTTACAACATTTTGGATACTGGTGGCATAATTACTTACGATGTCATGCTCAAGTTTTTAGCACAGTATAATTTTGATCCAGTAACTGAATTGCAAGCCCATGGTGGTAGGGGTGTGCGTCCTTTGCCTTTTGTTTACGTTTTCGGACGCTCTAACTTTACAGTTTCCTACTTTGGTGCAAATATTTACCCAGAAAATGTGACTGTGGGATTAGAGCAGCCCGAAATTAGAGATTGGGTGACGGGTAAATTTGTCATGCAGGTAAAAGAAGATGCAGACAAGAATCGATATTTATCTGTGATCGTAGAACTAGCACCAGGAGAAGAAGCGAGTGTTGCAAGAACGCAAATCGTAGCAGGTTCGATTCTCACCCAACTTTTGCGCCTCAACACTGAATTTGCTAACTACGTTCCCCCAGAGTACCAAACGCCACAAATTACATTAACGCCAACAGGCGATTCAGAGTATTTTCCAGTGGGGGTGAAGCATCGGTATACACGTAAGTAGTTGATGGTTGATTGTTGGTTGTTAGTAGTTAGTGGTTAGTAGTTGTTTACTACTCCTCACACCCCATCACCCCACTTTACTACTGAGGAGCTTGTAGTATTTGTACATGATTTTTATAAACAAACCAGGGACCAGTACTGGCATTTTCCTGATTTCGGCAACCACTGGCATTCTGTAAAGTTACTTCCCAGTAGTCTTGAGGATACTCGATGTTACCGAAATAAATAGAGTTGTTATTACGCTCTCGAATCGGTTGCAAACCTACTGGATTTCTGTATGATGAGATCGTAAATTCATCATTGAGTTCAGCGCGACACCTTTGTAAGTTTGATGTAATTTGTGGTGACTGCCTAAACCAGTTAACCCGTCTTTTGAAATAAGTACCTGCGGGTTCTGTCACTCGTATAAAAATTCTAGAATTAGTTTGGGAATATACGGTGTCGGAGTTTATTACACCCAATATTCCACACGCTACGCCAACATATAAAAGAAATCTTTGGAGATACAACCTAGTACTACGAATATTCATGATTGTACACAATATAATTACTGAGGTTAAACAAATTACTTAGTAAGTATTTATATCGTTAATATCACTGGACAATACTTTTTATATGCTTAACTGCTTAGCAGTGAAATCCTGAATTCAGGATTTATAGGCAGCACAGTAGATCCGAATATTTTTCATTGTCATCATTGATGAAAGGGAATATTGCATCAAATTTTAGCGATCGCTTCTTTATCGTTCCACTATCTGATGATATAAACTTTGTTCTATGCCCATGATTACTTAAGTAGTATGTGAATAACCTCAGAGGCAATATTAAGTATTGGGTTGACAACCGAGTCACAACCCTCCAGGCTTGTGGGTTATCTGTCACAAACATTTTTTGACCAGAACCCCAACTTTTTCAAAAGTCGAGGTTCTGGTCGTCAACACATTTGTGTCTAATTATTTTTTTACATTAACGTAGAAATAAGGAGGGGATATAAACTAAGTGTAAAACCCTAGTTACATCTATCCTCCTTAGTTTTCAGGCTAACGCTCTTACTGTATATCTCTCTTCATTTGTATACGCATAAATATACAAGTAACACAGTAATATTACTGATATTTACATTAAAAATATTAAGAAGTAGTAACGATTATCCTTATGCTATATGTAATTCACTTAACTTGACTTATGCCAAAGAATAAAAGTACAAGCTGTAAACACTAAAATCCAATGCCGTTTGAGACTTTTAGCAGCTCGTACCTGATACTCATGCAAACTCTTTAAGTCAGCAAACAGGAATAACGAGACTCAGGAATATAAAGCCATCGGTGCAAGCTTCTTTTGTTAGCTAATATTTTTCCTCTACGGCCAAGTTGTTCGCGTAGTTGCTGATTTTCACAGAGTTGGCGAAAAGCTTGAAATATTTCCAAACCAGAATAGGGATTGACAATTAAGCCGTTTTCCCTTTGACGGACTGTATCTGCGACACAACCAATATTTGAGGCGATTACAGGCTTACCAAAATATGCTGCTTCTAAGTAGACCATGCCAAAACCTAAGTGGCTGTTAGCTTTGCAATCGAATAAAGTCAGCAAAGCAAATATATCACAAGCTGCATAGTAACCAGCCAATTCCCGATCAGCAACATATCCAGCAAAATGTACCCACCGATCCAACCGCAGACGTTGCACCTGAGATTGTAGTTTTGACTCATAAGGGCCTCGTCCACAAAGAATATAGTGAACATCTAGTCCTAAAGTTAGCAGTAGTGGCAAATTATCTATGACCAAGTCAAAGCCTTTATATTTTTGTAGGCTGCCGACTGAAAGAATGACTACTGCATTTTCTGGAATATTGTGCCTATTGCGTACCCGTATACGTAAATCATCAATTGCAGTAGGAGTTGCAACGCCAAATTTTTTTCTTCTGACTACAGGATGGATGACGTGAGTTGGGGTATCGATTTCAAAATGTCTAGTCAGTAAATCTCTGGTCCAGCAGCTGTTACAAACAATACCTTCTGCTCTTTGCAAAGTAAATGCAAACAGCGATCGCATAATCGGATTACGTAAAGCACATAAAATATCATCCCCGTGCAGGTAGATAAAAAATCGAATAGGTAAAAGATAGCTTAAAAATAACAGTGAAATAAAGCCGTAACCGTGACCCCATTCAATGTAGCGGTAATGATAGCGAAAATAAAGTTTTATTGCTAAGATAGCTGACCAAACTGTATTTAGAAATGGTTGGAGGATATTTTGACTCCAACTATGACCCCAAGATTTGGGAGTTTGCCAACGATAAACAGGAAATAGTTGTGACTTATCAAAGGCTTTATCTCCTGCACAACTAGCGGTCAGAACAATAACTCTTTCCGTGTCTTGCAAACAGCGATTATATATATATTCCTCAATTCCGCCTTCCTTGGGTAGAAAAGTGCGGCATACGACAAGAATATTTGGAGATACAGTTTGTTCTGCAACCGTCGCCACCCTTGATGAAATATGTTCCATCAGAAATTTAATCTCAAGTGCTGTAACACAGTCAATTCAACAGTGCATTACACATTTTTAACACACTCCCCAGATTTGATATTCACTTTATGATTTAACTCTTAAGTATGCTTAGGAGAATTTGTAGGGCTGGGGTTTATAGTTGCGATCGCTATATCCCTAGCTGCATAATCGCAAAGAAATAGTGTAATGATGTACTCGGTATAGATGTATTCAGTAGAATAACTAAATACCATCAAAATGTTCTGCCAAAATGCCGAATCGTCAATTGTCTTGGTTAGTGGTTGATGGTTGGTTGTTGGTTGTTGGTTGTTGTAGAGACGTGCCATGGCACGTCTCTACAGTGGTTAGTAGTTAGTTGTTATTCCTCTACTCCCCATCACCCCACCACCACACAAAGTGGGAACCCCTAGCCCCCCATCTCCCCATCTCCAAAGATGTACGGTTATTGCGACCGAATTAGCGTAGAGGATAGCTGCGGACACAGGATAAGAAACGATAAATTTAATATGTAGCTTGTGATGAGAGCTACTTTCACTTTCACACTCTCTGTAGGGTATAAGCTAGCGTCACCAACCAAGCATGAAAAAATCCCACCTTTTTGGACAAATATAATCAATATCGTTTTTCAAGTGACTGTGTTATGCATAAAAAACTACAACAAGCCTTCAAACGGCTTTTAAAACCGCTGTTCGTCCTATTTTTGGTGTTCACGTTGGCATTGAGTCATGCTGATGGAGCATTAGCAGCCAGTGGAGGTCGAATTGGTGGTGGTTCTTTCCGAATGCCCAGCAGTGGTCGTGGCTACTCATCCCCCCGGACTTATGCACCTCCCGGTGGTGGATACTATCCTGCTCCTTACCCAGTTTACCCAGGTGGTGGATTTGGATTTCCTTTTGTAGTGCCGGTGTTTGGTTTTGGTGGTGGATTATTTGGCCTGTTGATTTTTTTGGCAATTGCTGGCTTTTTAGTCCAGTCTTTCCGCCGTGCTGCTAGTGGTGGTGATGAAGTTGGCTACAGCAGCAACCCTACAGTTTCCATTAGCCGCCTACAGGTGGGTTTATTAGCTAACGCCCGTGAGTTGCAACAAGAACTTAACTACATAGCCGAAACTGCTGATACTAATTCTCCTGAGGGTAGAGTTGAAGTATTGCAAGAAGCTAGCCTCGCTTTACTCCGCCATCCAGAATACTGGGTATATGCAGGTGGTGGTACTCAACAAGCGCGCTTAAATGCAGCAGAATCAACATTTAATCGTCTAGTATTGGCAGAACGTAGCAAGTTCAGCGAAGAAACTTTGTCTAACGTCAACAACCAGCTCAAAGAAGCAACTCGCAAACAGGCTTTACCATCTGCTGAGCAACTCGATAACCCAACTCGCCTAATCACCGAAGGCCCTGGAGAATACATTATTGTGACTCTCTTGGCAGCTACTCTGGGTAAATTTGAAATACCACAAATTAACAACGCCGATGATTTGCGTCAAGCCTTACGTCAAATCGGCAGCATCCCTGGTGAACAGTTGTTAGCCTTTGAGGTACTGTGGACTCCGCAAGCAGAAAACGATGTCCTCACTAGTGAAGATGTGTTGGCACAATATCCAGAACTGAAACTGGTTTAATTGTTTGTGTCAAGATAAAAGCAAAAATTAGCTGGCAATAGATTTAAGTTTCTGTTACCAGCATTTTTTGTTTGTATTTAGAGAACTTTATCAAATCCGGTTAATTGCTTACGATATCGTGTTTTGTCGTTGGTAATTGGTAGGGAAGATTGTTTTAAACCAATTACCGATTACCCATTACCTATTACCAACCCCGACGCGTAACATAAGTGTTTCAGCAGACACGATATTAATCCTCTAGTTCCTCTATTGTCTCTTCTTCAAAATTATAGGTATCGTGACCCACGATCTCAGCTATTTCTTCTTCTTCCTCTTCATCGTAAGCATAATATTCCTCTTCGCCTCGTGGTATTAATCGACCACTATCTCGCAACCATTCTAAAAA
>NZ_AJLL01000074.1 GCF_000317225.1 Fischerella thermalis PCC 7521 | reverse complement strand
TAAAAAGGAATTCTCTTGCTTTAAAGGAATAACACAAGTACGCTGATTACGGGGTTCTTCATGGAGAGCAGATTTCAACTGTTTCACCATATTTACTTTCCCCCATAAGGCTCTATATTTACATCATATCTTTTAGATACAAGTTTTTTGGGACTGTCAAGTGTAGTATTTTTTCTATTACTTTGGTAGTAGTTTGATTTACTCTTGGCTACAATTATTCTTAACTAAAATTAAAGTTAGGTTTGATGGGAGTTAGGGCTATGAGCAAAAAATTTATTTTAGAAATCGAACACCGTGCAAGGCGATGCACACAGATATACACAGATAGCTTATGCGTATGCAGCAAATACATTAGACAAATGTAGTGAAAAAATATATTCAAGTTGCAAAGCAGGAATGCTTGTTACTAATAATTATAAGAAAGCTCTCAAAGAGTTTGACCGCACTCTTAAGATTAATCCTAATCATATTTCTACGCTGGCGCGTCGGGGTCAAATTTATCAATTCCTGCTACGCTACGAGGATGCGCTAAAGGATTTTGACCGTGTGATTGAACTTGACCCTAATTTTACTGAGGCGCTGGCAATTCGGGGTGAAACTTACCGTTTAATGCAGAAATACGAAGAAGCGCTCAAAGATTTTAACCGTGCGATCGCACTTAATCCTAACTTTGACTGGGCGCTGGCAAGTCGGGGTCAAACTTATCAATTAATGCAGCGCTACGAAGAAGCGCTCAAAGATTTTAACCGTGCGATTAAAATTAACTCTAATTTAGATTGGGTGTTGGCAAGTCGAGGTCAAACTTATCAATTAATGCAGTGTTACAAACAAGCACTTAAAGACTTTGACCGTGCTATTAAACTTAATCCCGGTAATGCTTGGGCGTTAGCTGGGCGGGGTGAAACTTATCGGTTGATGCAGCGCTACAAACAAGCGCTCAAAGATTTTGACTGTGCTATTGAATTTAACCCTAATTATGCCTGGGCGCTAATGACTCGCGGTGAAGTTTACTTGATGCTGAAACGATACAATGCTGCTCTTGCAGATTTTAACAGGGCTATAGAGTTGGAACCTAATAATGATTGGTGTTTGTATGTTCGAGCTTTAGCCTACCAAACTCTGAAGCAACCAAAAAAAGCACGGTCTGATTTTGCTGGTGCTGTTAAATTTGCTAAAGAGCGTTATAAAGAAAACTTTCAAGATTGGCACAATACTTTTAATTTGGCTCTTTACTATCTGGCTGTTGATTATGCTCCCACAGCAGAGCAGTTATATAGATATGCTCTTTCTCAGAGTGCAAGTTTGCAGCATATCCAGGAAGCAATCCGTGACTTGGATGATTTTTTAACTATCTTTCCCAATCATATACAGGCTCTGTCTCTGCGGCAGTTGTTGCAGTCTGCTTTAACGCAATAGTTTTATAGGTGTGTACACTTTTACCTCACAAGAACAGCCCCTCTCCTTGGTAAGGATACCATGTACACACAAATGATCGAATCACCCTAAACCCCG
>NZ_AJLL01000073.1 GCF_000317225.1 Fischerella thermalis PCC 7521 | reverse complement strand
TGCCCGATAGGGCGGGGTGAGGTTTTGTAGGTAGCGAAACTGAGAACCGCTATAAATAATTGCATAAGTGTAATTATTACCTTGGTGTTTCGAGTTCAAAGTTTAAATTTTGCTGTTTGAAGTGAGAAATTTTCTGTTTGAAGTGAGAGACTTGGAGATTGGAGAGCGATCGCGTAAAAAAAAGAACCTCGCTCTTTAGTTGTGATAAGTTAGATTGCCATTTATCTCATCTGAATCTCATATGTATTAAATTTTAAAGATTACCATCCTCTTCCCCACAATCTCTTGAGGCACTAGTGATGAAATTGCTTCGTTACCTACTCCCTCTCACTACCTTGTCCTTATACACGATTAGCAACTTTGCGTCTATCACTACTGCAACAGCACAAATCATACCAGATAACAGTCTGGGTGCGGAAAGTTCAACTGTCAACCCAGATGTGATTAATGGTTTACAAAGCGATCGCGTCTCGGGAGGTGCGATTCGTGGGTCAAATTTATTTCACAGCTTTCAAGAATTTAATATTGATGCAGGTAGAGGAGCCTATTTTTCTAATCCGGCTAATATCACTAATATTCTTACCAGAGTTACAGGCAATAATCCTTCTAACATTCTCGGTAGGCTTGGTGTCTTAGGTAATGCAAATCTGTTTTTACTCAACCCCAAAGGGGTTTTTTTTGGGCCTAATGCAAGTCTGGATTTACGTGGTGGCTCATTTTTTGGCAGTACGGCCGATAGTGTATTATTTGACAACTTTGAATTCAGTGCCAGCAACCTGCAACCAGTTCCCCAGTTAACTATTAATATTCCCATAGGTTTAAGATTTCGGGATAATCCTGGCAATATTACCAGTAACAGCAGCCTGGAAGTGCAGTCTGGGCAATCTCTGAGTTTGATAGGTGGTGACGTTAGCCTCAACGGTGGGCTATTAGCAGCACCAGAAGGACGAGTTGAGTTAGGAGGATTAGCAGAAGCTGGAACAGTTGGGTTTAATCCTGATGGTAGTTTGACTTTTCCCAATAACGTGGCTAGAGGTAATGTCACACTCAGTAATCAAGCTAACGTCAGTGTCATCGGACAAGGAGGTAGTATTGCAGTTAATGCGCGAAATTTAGACATTTTTACTGGAAGCGGACTATTTGCCGGAATTCCATCAGATGCTAATTCTGATGCTCAGGCTGGTGATATTGTCATTAATGCTACAGATAGGGTCAGAATTGAGGGAGATTCTAACTCCAGTATCTCCATCATCAATGTTCCATTGGTAGGAAAGGCGGGAGATATAGTGATCAACACCAGTATCTTGGAAGGTACTGGTCGTTTTTTAATTGGTTCTGGTGCCTTTGGGCAAGGAAATGCCGGCAATGTAACAATCACAGCTACAGACAGAGTATCATTGCAGGGATTAGAAGGATTTAATAGTGGAATTGTCAGTCTTGTAGCAGATTTAGCTACAGGAAACGCTGGTAATATTACCATCAACACGCGATCGCTCTCTTTATCAAATTTTGCCCTCCTTACTTCCACCCTTGGACAAGGAAATGGAGGCAATATTGAGATTAACGCTTCTGAGTCTGTCTCGTTAAACGGTAGTAACTCAGTCCTTTCAGCCAATACCTCGTCCTCTGGAAAGGCAGGCAATATAATTATCAATACACCATCGCTTTCTTTATCTAACCGTGCTGGAATCAATACCTCTACATCTGGGCAAGGAAATGCGGGAACTATCCAGATTAACGCTGCTAATTCTGTCTCACTAGGTAGCGAATCATCTTTGCTAGCTTCTACTTTTTCCTCTGGGAATGCAGGTAATATCATCATTGATGCTCCTAATGCAACTGTCTCCTTTGATGGCGTCGGAACATCAGCCAGCACATCTGTTTTTGGTGAATCAAATTTGTTGGGAGTTGATTATTTTGGTACTGGCCAAGGTGGTGATATTAAGATCAACGCGCGATCGCTCTCCCTAACTAATGGTGCTAGTTTGTTTACTGACACTGCTGGAGAAGGTAATGCAGGAAACGTCACGATTAATGCCACTGATAACATTCAAATTGCTGGAGTATATGACAACAGTACTTTTACTGGTATCAACAGCGCTGTTCTCAATGGAGCAAGGGGTGATGCTGGCAACATTGAGATTACCACAGGGTCGCTGTTTGTAACTAATGCGGGACAACTCCTTTCCAGCACCAATGGACAGGGAAATGGGGGTAGCATCACGATTAACGCCAGCGATACCGTCTCTTTTGATGGCACAAATAACGAAGGTTCGCCCAGTGCAGCTTTCAGCAATGTAGAATCTGGGGGTGAGGGCAATGGCGGAGATATTAGCATTACTGCCAACTCACTCTTTTTAACCAATGGGGGGGAACTGAATACCTTTATCCGGGGCGGAGATGGTACAAATCCGGGTGGTATTGGTAAAGCCGGAAATGTGAAGTTAAATATCACTAATACAACTAACATTTCCGGAATCAGTGAAAATGGTACTCCCAGTGGTATTTTTAGCAGTGTAGAAACTGGGGCGATAGGCGATGCTGGCAACATTGAGATCACCACAGGATCACTTTTTGTCAGTGATGATGCCAGAATAATTGCTAGCACTTCTGGTCAGGGAAATGCTGGTAGTATCAAAATTAATGCTAATTCCTTTTTGCTCGATGCTGCTCAACTCAATACCAACAGTGACATTGAGAATCGCCAAGCAGGTAACATAGACATCACAACTACTAAGGATATTCGACTAGATAACGGAGCCTTCATTAGCGCCCAGACACAAGGTGGTCAAGGTAACATCTTCCTCAATTCCCGTGATTTAATCTTGCGCCGCAACAGTAATATCACTACTAACGCCACAGGCACAGCCACAGGTGGAAATATAACTATTGATACTGGTAACTTAGTTGCTCTCGAAAATAGCGACATCAGCGCCAATTCTCAAGAAAGCTTTGGTGGTAGAGTATTGATCACGGCTGACGCCATTTTTGGTACTCAGTTTCGAGATCAACCGACCCCAGAAAGTGACATCACAGCCACAGGTGCAAGTCCTGAGTTTGGTGGTACAGTCCAAATCGACACCGCAGATGTTGATCCCAGTCAAGGATTAGGGGAATTACCAGAAAATCTTGCAGATGCAAGTGATCAAATTGCCCAAAATCCCTGTCAAAAAGGCAGTGGTAGCGAGTTTATAGTCACCGGACGCGGTGGTTTACCTTCTAGTCCCAATGACAATTTCAGCAGTGATAATGTGCGCGTCGATTTAGTAAATCCTGCTGCAACCAGCAGTAGTAATTCCCAAGCTGCAACAACCAACCAATCGGTAACTCATACTAATGCCAAATCTATTACTCCAGCCCAAGGATGGGTATTTAACAATAAAGGCGAAGTAGTCCTGACAGCTTACGACCCCACAACTACTAGCACACCTGAACGTAGTTCTCAAGCAAATGCTGCTTGTCCTGCATTTTAACCTCACCCCGCCTTCGGCACCCCTCTCCTTTCATCTGGTAGAGTGCGTTACTAATGAACCTCAT
>NZ_AJLL01000072.1 GCF_000317225.1 Fischerella thermalis PCC 7521 | reverse complement strand
GAGGTTTTTTACCCAGCCAGTGCGATCGCTTGTCTCATTTTGGGAACACTGAATTTAGTCTCCCAAGGAGTAATATATATAACAGCTAATCGCATCAGTTCCAATATTTCCCAGACAGATAGAGAAGCAGTAATGCAGGCGATCGCAACTATCAAAGCCAAGTTACCATTTCTGATTGACAGCGTGAATGATTGTTTTGAAAATCAAACACAGATGAACACAGATGCACACCGATAACCCATCTGTGTTCATCTGTGTGCATCGGTGTTCGTTAATCATCTCATCTATACTGCGAACGTGGCATTTCTTATTTCAAATGAAAAGTTTCCAGTTTCAAACGTGGCGCTTCTCATTTCAAATAAGAAATTTTCTGTTTCAAGTGAAAAGCTTCTTGTTTGAAGTAAAAAAAATTCCTGTTTTAAGTGTGACATTTCTCGTTTGAAGTAAAAAATTTCCTGTTTGCAGCCAGAACTTTCTAGTTTTGATCTAGGAATTATAAGCTACTGAAGGGAAATTATGTTGCTGTAGTAGGGATGGAAGGCGTCGGAGATCATCATCCTTGGAGAGTGAGAATTTGGGAAAATTTGACAATCTTGCAACGCCACAGTACTTCTGCTTCTGTTTGGATACGTTGGCTAGGTTGTGGGCGAATCTTGTTTTCTCTACCCTGGTCTTTAGTTAAAAGGTTGACTTTGAGTTTTCGTCGCTTGGGTTAATGTGGAGTTCGCAGGATGGATCGGTGTTCATCTGTGTTCGTTTTTACTTTACTAAAACTAATTCTCCCTTTCCTTTAAACAAAACTTACATACCTGGTAATTTGTATACAGAAATTACGGTTTATCCCACTGTATGTTGATATCAGCCTTTTTAAAGTAAAGGTGTCTGTTGTTTATACTCAGCACAATCAGCTGAAACATTATGGTTAATACTCTTTCTGAACAAAATTTGGCCAAAACTCTTGAACAAGCTATTGTCGAAGCGATCGCAGAAGCACGGGAAGCTTGTGATCTAAATGGCAGTAACTCTAGTGCTTGTGCTGTGGCTTGGGATATTGTTGAAGAGTTACAAGCGGAAAAATCTCACCGCCTACACTCGACTAAAACTCGAACCTACCTGGAAAATTATTGTCAAGAACATCCAGAAGCGGATGAATGTCGAATTTACGACCTGTAATTTCTGGCAATGCTAAGGGTGCAGAGGTTAAAATATTACTAGTGCAGCATGGCAACGATAACTATGCAGTCAAAATTAAGTCAAAAACCAGCTTGCACTAGTAAGGTACTGTGTAATTAAACATACTCTCTAATCAAAGCTCAATTTTGACTTCTAAGAGAGCGGTACTAGCCTCAAAGCCAGGAGTCGGTCAGCTATGAAAGCACCAGGTCTTGATATCGAAAGGATTCGTGCCCAGTTTCCGGCATTGACCCAAATAATTAATAACCAACCCGTTATTTTCTTTGATGGACCGGGAGGTACACAAGTACCTGGGTCAGTAATAGATGCGATCGCTGATTACCTGGTGAGGTCAAATGCTAATGCCCACGGGGCTTTTGCTACAAGTGCGCGGACAGATGCGCTGATTGATTCGGCCCGGACTGCGGCGGCTGATTTACTTGGATGTGACGCCACTGAAGTGGTCTTCGGTGCAAACATGACTACGCTCACGTTTGCTTTAAGTCGGGCTATTGGTCGGGAAATTCAACCTGGTGATGAAATCATTGTCACACGTCTCGACCACGATGCAAATGTTTCTCCTTGGTATGCGTTGGCAGAACGTGGTGCAACTGTCCGTTTTGTTGATATTAATGTTGAAGACTGTACTCTCAACTGGAGTGACCTTGAACAGCAGATAAATGAGCGTACACGTTTAGTAGCAGTTGGGTACGCTTCTAATGCTGTCGGTACAATTAATGATGTTGCTGCGATCGCACAGCTTGCTCATGCTGTCGGGGCGTTAGTTTTTGTTGATGCAGTCCACTACGCACCTCATGGCCCCATTGATGTGCGATCGCTCGATTGTGATTTTCTTGTCTGTTCTGTCTATAAATTTTTTGGGCCTCATGTCGGCATTCTCTACGGCAAACACGAACATCTGGCCCGTTTTCAACCTTACAAAGTCCGACCTGCTTCTGATGAAGTACCATCTCGTTGGGAAACTGGTACACTCAACCACGAAGGTTTAGCAGGTATGGTAGCAGCAATTAATTATTTGGCGAAAATAGGTTGTCAAGTCGCGCCCTCAAAAGAAAATCACTTGCTTTATGACCTCCTGAAAGCTGATGCAGGTAAATGGCAAACATTTCGTTGTCCCCCCAGCCGTTCAACATCGTCATCCTTTCCCAATCGGCGTGCTGCTTTAGTAACTGCCATGACAGCTATCCAACAATATGAAGCAGAACTTAGTAAACACCTAATTTCTGGACTTTTGCAAATTCCTGGGCTAACTATCTACGGTATTACTGATCTAGAACGCTTTGCTTGGCGGACACCAACAGTAGCATTCCGGCTAGAGGGGCAATCTCCCCAGATGGTGGCAAAAATGTTAGGCGATCGCGGTATTTTTGCTTGGCACGGCAATTTCTACGCAAGTAGCTTGACACAAAAGCTAGGAGTAGAAGCTAGTGGTGGTTTGGTGCGAGTTGGACTATTACACTACAACACGGTGGCAGAAATTCGACGGTTGCTAGAAGAGTTATCTGAGATAGCGGTGCTATCAAAATAATTAATGGTGTGACAATCCGAAGATCAGCGATCGCGCTGTAAGTAAGGTTTTACTTGGCTATATGCAACTCACATCTTTTCAGATTTTTGAGCATTTTCTGCAACTGCGGATCATTTTTGGAAAATAGCATCGGTAAGCAGGATTGCTGACGCCTACAACTGTCACAAAGCATACTACTTCACCCCCTTTTATGGATTTTGCAGAGATTGTCTAAACCAGGAAAAGCTTAACTCTAGGGAGGTAGTTTTCCCAGAATAGTAGTGTGTTTGGAGTAGTATTTTTGTCCTTCTATATCTTTACTCGGGGATCGCCAAATGTGCTTCTCAGGACAGTTAAAAAATAGTTAAAGTTTCTTTAAGTATCTGGATAAGTTAGGTAGATAAGATCCCCGACTTAATATTGGAGGGTAGGGGAGCTGACAAGTGTAGGTTTTTAATTCAGAAACCCCTAGCAGTGTTTGAGGGACAAAGCGCAAAAACCTACACCTGTGAGGAGTTATTTTTATAGAAAGAGGAAAATCCAAGAGTGATCTTGAAACCCCCGCACAAAACGTAGTGGCGTGCGGAGTGGATGTCAAGAAAATCCTCTTTGCATGGACTGTTGCCTAGTTTTCTATCTAGTCTAGAGTAAAAAGCGAACCAACACGTACACTGACGCGGTAAATAGTTGCAATAGCATGATAGGAATACCGTAGTGCAGAAAAGTTTTGAAGGAAATGCGGCGTCCGTGTTGTTCAGAAATCCCGGCTGCTACGATGTTAGACGATGCTCCTACTAAAGTTCCATTGCCTCCCAAAGTAGCACCAAACATCATTGCATAAAACAGTGGTAATACCTCTGGCGGAAATTGTCCTTGAAAGTTTGACGCCAGAATTTCTGGTGGCGCTAACCCAACATTAACAACGTACTGTTTGAGTAAAGGCACCATTGCCACTACTAAAGGAATATTAGGAACTACGCTAGACAATAGTCCTATCAAAAATAGTAAAACAAGTGAACCCAGAAAAATATTTTTTCCCAAAACAATTCCCAAAATTCCTGATAAATTGTTGATGACGCCAGTTTTTTCTAGTCCTCCAATTAGCACAAAGATACTCATAAAAAATATCAATGTACTCCAATCAACATCCCGCAAAATATTATTAACAGAATCTATTTTGCCATGATGTGACAAAAGCATTGCTAAAGCTGCTCCTAGTAAAGCTACAGCAGCTGGTGAAATCGGCACTGGTAAGGAATCTCCGATGACAAAAAATAGTAGTACGAAAGCTACAATTAATGCTCCTAAGAATAAACTACGTGGATGATTAATTTGTGGATGTGGCAACTGTTCTAGATTTTCTAGTTTTGTATGCCAAATTTTGCGGAATAAAAATGGTAAAGTAGCTATTACAGTAACAACAGCGATCGCTCCACCTAAACTTAAGCGTTCCAGATAATTTATAAAGCTAAGGTTGATGGCATCACCCACAATAAACGTTGCTGGATCACCGACTATTGTTAGTAATCCAGCACTATTAGCTATGAATACCATTAAAATAAGTAATGGTACAAAATTAACTCCGACTTCTTCAGCCATTGGTGGAATTAAAGGTGCTAATAACATTACTGTTGTGGCATTAGGTAAAACTGCACAAATAGGAGTAGTAATAGCCACAATACCGAGTAAAAGCCGTTTACCCTCTCCTTTGGCTAGTAGTACAATTTGAGTCGCTAAATACTCAAATATTTTTGTCGGCTCAAATGCTCGTACCAGTACCATTACACCAAAAAATAAGCCTATTGTGCTGTGGCTTCTGCCTATATAGCCAATAGCTTCTTGTAATGTCATGACATTGGTAAATACTAATAACAAAGCACCTAATAACGCTGCTATTGTTAGATGAATCCACTCTGTCATGATTAAAAAAATAACAGTAACAAAAGTAAAAATGCTCAGAATAGCTTGCCAGTTTTCCACAGACTACACCTGGATAAAATTAACAGTTATCAGTTATTTATTTTGCTGGAAGTTTGAATCCCTAATGCAAATTTGAAAGCGGATTACTATTTACTATAACTGA
Organism: Fischerella thermalis PCC 7521; assembly: GCF_000317225.1. GTDB lineage: Bacteria > Cyanobacteriota > Cyanobacteriia > Cyanobacteriales > Nostocaceae > Fischerella > Fischerella thermalis. Next base: position 31,930 of record NZ_AJLL01000072.1, on the reverse strand, counting down.
TTTAATAATTCGCATATTAAGCGAAAAAGTCACCTATTGTAGATGAATTTTATATAGTACTATAATAAATAGTGATTATTTCCAGATATATAAATACAAATGATAAAAAAATTAAGTTTTATTTGCAAAAATAAAAACACATACTTAAGTGTTTAAATAAAGCTAAACATAGGTCAAAAATAATTACTAGATAAGATTATTATTTATTTTTTTGAAAAAACTAAACACATTTCAAATAGTCTTATTTCCTATTGCAAGAGTGCCTTTTGCCTACCTCCACCAATGAATCAAATCGAATTACTATTATATAAGCTTGTAGTGAGTGCAGCAGAGGTGTAGTAGTTTCTTATCACTTAGCACTCATTACAAGCTGTAATCTTTATTCTTCATCAATGCTAGTAGGTATGCCTATGATCGCACAAGGGAAATGGGAACCTAGCTGTTGCACAATCGGATGATTGGCTGATTTACAACCTAAAAACAGCACAGTCGCAGTTTCTGATGCAACAACTTTCTCTAGTTCATCAGCAACACAACCAAAGCGCAGATGAGCTTTAAAATAACTTTGCCATTCGTCAGCCAGACAACGTGCTTGCCATAATATACGTTCTGCTTGTGCAAATTTATTTGTTTGAGTTAAGACGGTAGTTTGAACATTTTTTGATGGTAAACTGATGGGGCAATATGCTGGAATCTGCTCAAAGGATTCACTAGTTTTAAAATCCTGTGTTGGCAAAACGTCAAAAAAATCATTGGTTGGGTATTCTTCTAAAACATAGACAGCTTGAACTATCACATGTGATTTTGTTGCTAAGCGGGTTTGATGAGCAATCAATAAACTAATATCCAACGCAGTGTGACTGTTGGGAGAACTGTTATAACCAACTATGAAGTTGATTGGTTTTGCGGATTGAGCTTGTTTTACAAAAGATGTAATTGGGTTACAGTGCAATAACATTTGCTCAATTAAGTCATCTCTATTGATCGCGTCTTGCAAACGCATTAACATTGGCTTGATATTCACGGCATTCACTTCTTTGCAATCAAAATTGGATGTGGGTAGTTGCTGGTTGATTGTTGGTAGTTCGTTTTCCCAAACAACAAACAACAATTAACAAATTACTATTTACTATCTACTAACAAAAAACTATTCATCAGTCGTAAAATTTCGTTCTAGGAAATTTAGCGCATAATTACGGAGTTCGTAGTATTTTTCTGAGTTTCGCATATAGGCGCGATCGCGTGGATGGGAAAAGGGAACTTCTAAAATTTCTCCTATTTTAGCAGCTGGGCCATTTGTCATTAAAATAATGCGATCTGACATGTAAATCGCCTCATCAACATCATGAGTAATCATCATCACTGCTTGGCGATGATTTTCCCAAATATCTAAAACTTGGCGCTGCAATTTTCCCCGAGTTAAGGCATCTAAAGCTCCAAAAGGTTCATCCATCTTTAACAGCGTTGATTTACCACAGCCAGAATGACCAATTACAGAAATATATTCATCTTCACCTACTGTGAGATTGACATTATCTAAGACAACAAATTCACCGCCATCATTTTTGGGATAAGACTTGACTAAATTTTCTATTTCTAAAAAAGCAGAGTTGTTCAATTTATGCCTATCATCCATAGCAAAAGAGGTAGATTTAGTCATGAAATGCTCCAAGGTTAGAAAAATTATTGATACTTTTAGAAGTAAATGGTCAGATTTTTTCGTCAAAACTAAAGCCTAGATAGGCATTAATTTGGTTGTAGTGATCAAGATGGCGATCGCCATAACTTTTTTCTCCCAACAATTAAGACATATAAAAACGAGTGGGAGCGTTGGCTCTAATTTCAAAACTGTTGCACCGATTCTGGCGTTGGTAACAGCACCGGATACTACAGGGGAGGCATCAAGACGACCAAAAATTAGTCCGTCACGGGATGTTGCCCAGCTGGCTTCGCGGTTGAGTTTGACATTCAATCCATATTTACGGAAAAAACCTTTTTTCCAAGCGATCGCAAAGGGCGCACAGTCGTTAACTGGAACGTAACCAACAGTAATATTTGGTTTTTCTAAAGATTTGGGATTTACTACAGGTTCGACAGCCGCAGCTTCTTCCGTCAGTCCTTTAGCAGAGCGATCGCCTGAGATTGCACAGGAAGAGAGCGCCATTCCTGCTGCTGTTGCTCCTATTCCCTTAATAAAGTCTCGTCGATGCCAATAATTTTGGTCGGCGTTACTCATGGCTTTAGCTCCACAGGAGATGAATTGTTAATTGTTGATTGGACTTAGTTATTAGGCAGTGGTGTTCTGTTTTATTAGTTCTGAGGGGTTAAAATTAAACCGCAAAGACGCCAAGTGCGCCAAGAGAAGAGGAAAAAAGGGTAATTTTATCTAGCCCATCAAAAATTAATGCGATAAATCACTAGCTTAAGTTGAAGTTTTCGGACGATGGGTGACAAATTCTTGCAGCCTGCCCACAGCGTAATCAAGAACTAACCCAGTTAAGCCAATCACCAATACAGCAAGAAATACAGAACTCAAGTTTAAACGGCTCCATTCATCCCAAACAAAAAAGCCAATACCAATACCACCTGTTAGCATTTCTACCGCAACAATTACTAACCAAGCAATTCCTAAACTAATCCGCAAACCTGTAAAAATGTAAGGCAAACTAGCAGGTAAAATAATCTTGGTAATCTGTCGCCAACGCGGCATTTCCAATACTCGCGCTACATCTAAATAATCTTTAGAAACGCTAGAAACTCCCAGAGCGGTGTTAATAATTGTTGGCCACAAAGAAGTGATAAAAATCACAAAAATCGCTGAAGGATCTGCCAAATTAAATATCGCTAAAGCAATAGGTAGCCAAGCTAGAGGCGACACAGGTTTAAAAATCTGAATGATAGGATTTATCGCTAGCATTGCTGATCTAGACATGCCAATCAAAAATCCTACAGGAATCGCCACTACAGCACCCAAAAGAAAACCAATTAATACTCGTCTGATACTTGCCAGTAATAACCAACCAATCCCCAAGTTGCCCGGTCCACGTTGGTAGAAAGGGTTTAGTATGTAATCCAAATTGGCAACAAGTGCTTCTGGTGGGGTGGGCATCAATTCGTGGTTTGCTAAGGCGATCGCCCACCACAAGAGGATAATCCCCAAAAATCCCAAAGTAGGATATAAGATTACATCCTTGAGAACGAAAGGTTTTGCCTTTTTCCAAGCTGTTTGCCCAGCGACTGCAAATATTGCAGCCAAATTCAGTTGAAATATCATCAGATGCAACCTCAACAGAGTTAAGTGCAGGTACAAAAACCTGAGCAGTACCAGCCAAGGATGCTGATGAGGTTTAAACATTAAAAAAATGCTGCCTCTTCAGTCTCCTCTCAATGCCTACGAAGTTAGCTGACGGGCTAGGGCTGAGAGATGCCCTTCTCGTATGAGATACGCCCCAAAATGTGGTTCCTCCGCTCCAGCGTTAGCGTTGTCAATCGCTAGATTAGGCTGACTTACTCTACTTAAAACAACAAAGTAACATATATTTCTTGATATTGTATATCTATCTCAAGGTAAATATGATTATTGATTATTAAGTTGAATGTAACAAAACGTAATTTATAATTCCAATTAATCAAGTAGAAATTGCATCCGTAATTTTGACATTGACAAAGCTAAGGAAAAAAATAAAGCGACTTTACTACTTTTGAACATCCTTGTACAATATGCCGACAAAAAGCAATCTTTCCCAGATGGAATATGTATAAAAAACTGGCAATAACTACCTTGAGTCTCTTATTAACAACATTCACACCTGCCGTTGCGAAAGCAGAAACTGTGATGGAAAAAATAGCACGGACGGGAGTAATGACAGCAGGCACGAGCAAAGATGCGATTCCTTTTGCCTACACCAATAATCAGGGAAAATTGGTTGGTTATTCCGTAGATATGTTGAATCTGATTAAAGAACAATTAGAAAAACAACTGGGAAGGAAAATTAAATTACAATTGGTCACAGTAGCACCAGGAGAACGGATTCCCAAAATTCTTAATGGACAACTTGATATTGTTTGTGATGCGAGTAGTTTTACCTGGGAACGGGATCAAAAAGTAGATTTTTCACTTAGTTATGGTGCTACAGGTACTCAATTATTAGTCAAAAAGGGAAGCAATTTAGGTTCTCCTGAGTCTTTAATTGGTAAACGTATTGGTGTACTTAGCCAAACTACCAATGAATTAGCACTCAAGCGAGTACAACCCCAAGCTAAACTAGTCTTTTTAAAAGATCGGGCAGAAGGATATGCTGCATTGCAACAGGGGAAAATAGATGCTTTCGCATCAGATAGCATCTTGTTAGAAGGATGGTTAGGAACAACGAAAAACCCTGATGCTTTTCAAGTAGTACCCGATCGCCCTTACTCTAGAGAAGGCATTGCATGTATGGTTCCTGAGAATAACTCCAGATTCCTCGACTCAGTTAACTATACTCTCTACAAGTTCATGCAAGGATTTGTGGATGGTGACAAACGATATACCACTATCTTCGATCGCTGGTTTGGTTCCCATGGTGTGGTTTTTCTGAACAATGATTTACGTGATTTAGCAATTGAAACCATGCAAATAGTGATTGAATCCCGCGAAGAGATTTCTCAATAGTTAGTTATTTGTTGATCGTTGTTTGTTGTTTGGAGAAATAAACCAACAACCACCAATAAAACCTTGACATTGACACTAATGTCAAGGTTTAGCGTAAGAGAGTCAGTACTAATTCGACTCTCATGCTTTATCCAGAACGGTTGCATCAATTTACCAAAGAACATGCAGATGCGGTAGCAGCCCTTGTGTGTGGGTTGTTCTTATTTTGTGGATGGTTTGCTTTGCATCTTGGCTTTTTGGGATGGGCGTTGCTGCTGCTACCCATAGCCTATGTGATTGGTGGCTACGAAAGCGCCCGCGAGGGACTGACAACCCTCATCAAAGAAAAAGAACTGGATGTAGATTTGCTGATGATTGTGGCGGCGCTTGGTGCTGCGGGGCTTGGTTTATGGCGTAGAGAGTATTACTTAATTATTGATGGGGCTATTTTGATTCTCATCTTTGCAATTAGTGGTGCTTTAGAAGGTTATGCTATGCGGCGAACTGAACGGAGTATCCGCAGTTTGATGAGTTTAACCCAAGACACAGCTAGGGTTGTGCGTCGGGGAAATCAAGAGGTTATTCCCATCAAGCAATTGCAAGTAGGAGATGAAATCATCGTCAAGCCAGGAGAGTTAATTCCTACAGATGCAGTGATTGTGGAAGGTTACAGTACTCTCAACCAAGCTGCGATTACTGGTGAGTCTTTACCTGTGGAGAAGACGGTGGGTGATGAAGTATTTGCTGGTACGTTAAACGGGTATGGGGCGTTGAAATTAAAGCTGCATCAACCACCAGAAAGTAGCTTGATTCAACGGGTGATTCGTTTGGTACAGCAAGCCCAAACAGAAACGCCTCCTTCCCAGCAATTTATTGAACGATTTGAACGAGGCTATGCGCGGGTAATTGTGATCGCTGGAGTACTGCTGTTAATTTTGCCACCCTTCCTTTGGAATTGGGATTGGGAAACAGCGATTTATCGGGCTTTGACTTTTTTGGTGGTGGCTTCTCCCTGTGCGTTGATGGCTGCTATTATGCCAACACTGCTTTCGGGAATTGCTAATGGTGCAAGACAGGGGATCTTGTTTAAAAATGGCGCGCAATTGGAAATGATTGGGAAAGTCCGAGCGATCGCTTTTGATAAAACAGGTACTCTAACTACAGGACTCTTAGAAGTATGTGAAGTCATTCCTACTAGTGATTACACAAAAGCTGATGTATTAAAAGCTGCTGCTTCTGTAGAATCGCGTTCCGAACATCCCCTTGGACTAGCAATTGTCAAAGCTTCAAAAAACCTAGATTGGAAAGCTGCAACAGAAGTACAGGCTTTCCCTGGACAGGGAATTGTAGGTATTATCGATAACCAGGAAGTCATAGCTGGGAAAGATGATTTTGTCAAAAAATATGTGGCAGATTTACCGAAAAATTTAATTGAGATTGCTACAAACCTAGAGTTACAGGGGAAAACAGTTGTTTGGATAGCAGAAAAAAGGTGGGGAGAAGGAGAGGTGAGGAGATGGGGAGAAAGATTTCACCCCACCATCCCACTACCCGAACATCAAGTACTAGGTATAATTGCCATTGCTGACACAGTGCGATCGCAAGCAGCAGAAACTATTTCTCGTCTGAAAAAATTGGGAATTGAGCAAATAGTCATGTTGACTGGAGATAACCAACAGACTGCTGAAAGTGTAGCGCGGGAGTTAGGAGTAGATCGAGTATATGCAGAGTTACTACCAGAAGATAAGCTACATGTAATTCGCCGTTTGCAGCAAGAGTATAAAACAGTAGCGATGGTAGGTGATGGTATTAATGATGCACCAGCCCTAGCCCAAGCATCCGTAGGTATTGCAATGGGTGCAGCAGGAAGCGATGTAGCATTAGAAACTGCCGATATTGTCTTAATGGCAGATAGATTAGAGAAAATCGAAGTAGCTATACGCTTAGGAAAAAGAACACAAGAAATAGTAAAACAAAATATCACTATTGCTTTAGGGTTTATTATTGTATTGTTGATTGGTAATTTCTTAGGTGAAATTAACTTACCTATCGGTGTTGTAGGACACGAAGGATCTACTGTGTTAGTTACCCTGAGTGGTTTACGATTATTAAAAAATTGACTAGTTGTTCGTTGTTTGGTGTTTATTTCAACTAACAACCAACAATCAACAAACAACAAATTTACTGTTTAACTGCCTTAGCGGATGCACTATTTTCTTGCTTGGTTTTATCTTGGCTAACTTTGCCATCAGGCATAATAGTAGCAGTTAATTTTGCTTTTGCTAAATTTGCACCTTCAAGTTTAGCTTTAGTTAAATTTGTACGCTCTAAGTTAGCTGCAAACAGAATACTATTTTCTAAATTCGCACCACTGAGATTCGTATTACTTAAGTTAGCACCGCTCAGATTTGCCCAACGTAAATCTACATCATTTAAACTTAAATTACTTAGATCCGCACCACTAAGATCGCATTCTTTGCAGTTCCTAGTTGACAACAATTTACTCACATTTTCTGCGACTTCTTTTCTAAGTGCATATCCTTGACTAGAAGGACGCCATAAATTAATTTCACCTAGCGCGGTAGCAGTGATGAGAGTTTTGCCATCAGGCGTGATACTAACAGCTTCTACCCAAGCACTATTTTTGAGAATCCGAACTAACTCACCGTTGCTAACATTCCATGTTTTGACGGTTAGATCCCGCGAACCAGTAAATAATGTCTTACCATCTGGACTAAAGGCGATCGCTTCCACAGTACCAGAATTGCCAGAAAGACTTTTTCTTTGTTGAGGATCTAAACTAGCAATGGGTAACTTTAATTTTTCCAAGTCAAGCTTCCAAAGTTCAACCACACCATAATTGCCGCTACCTGCTAAGGTTGTACCATCTGGACTGAGTGCCACAGCCACAACTTTTGGTGATTGTGTTGTCACAGTATTGACTAACTTTTTGTTTGCTAAATACCACAAATCGATGGTATTAGCATTATTACTACCAATAGCCAGAATTTGGGTTTTGGGGTTAAAAGCAACAGCATTTACCGTTCCTGTACTACCAGTGAAAGTCTCAAGTTTTTTAAAAGAATTAACATCCCAAATTTTAATAGTTTTATTAGTTTTGTCATCTTTGTCAGATTTTTTCTCATCACTCACACTGATGAGAGTTTTACCATCTGCACTAAAATCAACAAACTTGATTTCACTAGAATTATCAGCAAAAGAATATAACTCTTTGCCTGAACTTAAATCCCAAAGTTTAATAGTTTTATCATCACTACCACTGACAATTTGTTTGCCATCAGGACTAATTGCCACAGAATTAACAGCAGCATTATGACCAGAAAGTGTATTTTGTAGCTTACCAGTTTCTAAATTCCAAATTTTAATAGTTTTATCATCGCTACCACTAATCAGGGCTTTACCATCTGTGCTGACTGCGAGAGAATTAACCCACTCACTGCGACTAGAAGCTTGTGCAAGAGTAGTTTGCAGTTGAGTATCGCGCCAAAGTTCTGGGGGTACAAGAGTTTTGGAATCAGAACCTGCTGTTGTGTCTGTTTTTGACGATGGTTGCAATTTAAACAGATACAACCCAGCTGCGATCGCAACTACTGCAACTACCATTGGCGCTATAGTCTTTAAGGATATTTGCCTAGAAGTCATTGCTAATCACTTAAATATTTTTTGTATATTAGTAGATTGAATCACACCATAGGCAGATGATCCTATACTTAGGTTAATTACGACTTACGTAAAAAACTCTCAAACTCCTATTCCTCTGTGTACTCTGCGTCCTCTGCGGTTAATTTTTTCGTTAGTTGTACGTAATTTCATCTAGGTAAAGAGCAATCCCCAACTTTTTTCAAAAGTCTGGGATCTGAACTCTCGCAACCCTTCACAACCATGAAACAAACCAATATTTAAAGTAATCGTAATTGATGCTCTGTGTTGTCTAGTTTAATCTGATTTATTTGATTGGTGTTTTCTTCCACTGAGCTGGGTTCTATCCAGTTTTCTTCGTCCGCAGCTAGTAATTTATGCGCTGCTTCCAGCATTGATGTTGCTATATCTTTTAAATCTTCGCGGTTGTTTAGGTATGTTCTGAGTGCTTCTATAGGATCAATACTATTACTAGCGCTTAATTCCGGGACGCGCGGTCTAGCTAATTGACTGACTAATTCTGGTTGAATAGTGTAGGTATGAGCTGGAGCTAATAGTTTGTGGAGTGCGGCGTTATCAATTAAATCCAACTGTTCGGAACGAAGTTTGTAAATTAGTCTGATGACTGCATCTTCAATATTATACTTGGCGATCGCTTTCACAATTGCTGCTTGTGGATCTTCTGCCTTTGATACATCCACTTCAATGGTGTGAAAAATCCGTACGGGCAAAGGGCAAAATTCCCACTTAGCACTACCACGTTCTAACTCAACCATTACGTAGCCTTTATCTTCTTTTTCTTCACTAAAGTCCACCCGTTCAATACTTCCTGGGTAAACCACCGGTGGATTATTTGATTTATTCAAGTTTTGGTGGCGGTGGACATGTCCTAAAGCTACATAATCAAAACAGGGTCGCGCCAACATCGATAAGGGAATGAGAAAACCCTTACCAACTGCCAAAAAACGCTCTGCTCCCAAACTAGCATTATCTGCCATCAAATGACCCAAAAGAATTGTTGGTATATTAGGGTCAAGACGGCGAATTTCTGCTTCTAAAACTACTTGCAGACGTTCAATGAGGAGTTGATGGACTTCGCTTAAAGATAAACCTTCAGTTTCCTGGCGAGTCATCAACGTAGAACGAGTCAACCAAGGTAGAGTAATGACTTGTACAAACCCATTACGAGTTTGAATACGGTGAGTAGTTAAAGTATCACCTACTACAATCCCCGGCACTCCCAAAGTGCGGTAAATACATAAACTTGCTCCACCCTGCCCTTGGGAATGTTGGTCATGATTACCTACTAACAGGACTGTAGGAATTTGGGCATCAACAAGACGACGAAACTGACCAGCAAAAGCCTCTTGCACATAAGGCGGTGGTGTCGCATCAGGGAAAGCATCACCACCGAAAATGACCAAATCCACGCCCTGCGTTAGTGCTTGGTCTATACAATGAGACAAAGTTTTGACAAAATCCTCCAACCGAGTATTTAAACCTGTATCAGGATTAATACGTCCGTGAGAGAAACCGCTTCCCATGTGGATATCTGCAAGATGGAGGATTTTAATCATAGATAATTGGTAATAGGTGATTGGCAATTGGTCATTTTCTTTTCCATTATCCATTACCAATTACCTATTAACTATTAAATATGAATTCCACACTCAGTTTTCCCAAAACCACGCCAGCGTCCAGCACGTTCATCTTCACCCTCAGCGACTGGGGTAGTGATTGGCTCATCGCCGATGCTGGGATATCCTTGGTCATGGAGAGGATTGTAAATTACCCCATGTTCAGCAACGTAACCCCAAGTTTGTTTACGTGTCCAATTGGCTAGGGGATTGATTTTCACCCGGCCATTACCATCAATTTCAAATATGGGCATATTAGCACGAGTCACAGCCTGGTCACGGCGGCGTCCGGTAATCCAAGCAACAGTATTCAGTTCAGCTAGACCTCTTTGCAAAGGTTCAATTTTGGTGAGTTGATGGAATTTAGCAATATCTTTTTCCCAGAGTTCGTCGCCATATTTGGCTGCAAAAGCTTCACGGGAATCTACATCAAGGATTTTGTAAACTTTCAAATCTAGGTCGTAAATTTGCTTGGCTTTTTCCACCAATTCCAAAGTTTCCCGGAAGTGAAACAGGGTGTCGAGAAATATCACAGGTACTCGATGCTTGAGTTCACGGTACAAAATATCTGTGATCAGCATGTCATCGACATTAAAAGCACTGGTTTGTACCAATCCTGTGGCAATATTCTCGACAGACCATGCCAATATTTCACTTGGATGAGCATTTTCATACTTCTGATTCAATTGATCTAAGTCTAAATTGGCGATTTGGTTCCTAGATACTGTGGAAATGGTCATGGTTATTTTCTAGTCAAACAGTTCCGTAGCTTTCGTAACCATGATTTTACACTAAAAAGACACATATTTTGGTCGGATATTCGGTAATTGCTACGCGGATTTGGGGAGATGGGGTGGTGTGAGGAGTAGGAGGAGTAAATAACAACCAACAATCAACTACTAACCACTAAATAGTTAGTCATCACCGTTATATTTACTAAGATAGGTAACGCTATTTTAAGTTTTACCATACTTTAGTTGATAAATATGCTGACTTTGATATCGTAAATAGAATCCTTAAAAATAAGGGATCATTGAAAATGAACGACTCAAAAACTCCAAATCAACTAAATCAGTCTCTGGTGATGGGAGCATTAGTGGTGCTGACTAGTGCTAGCGTTATTACGTTGATGAGTTTGTTTTAAGATACAGATTAAAGTTTTAGTAAACAAAGTTTACAAAAGCCCGTTCATTCATGAGTGGGCTTTTTACCAGTAGGGGAAACAAACCTATGCTAGATTCATCCCTATTTATTCCAGTTATCCTTTTGGCAAAGATGGGGGCCATATTTGAGCGATCGCCAGTGGGGAACGGTGCGCGAAGATTACAGCCCTAATGGTACTGCGTGGGACTATAAACAGGATGGACAGGCTTAGTTGCTAAACTGATTCAGCAATGTGGTGAATATCAAGCACAACATCAAGAACCAGAAATACACAAAGATCAAGAAGCGATCGCCATTGGGGAACAAAATTATCCGTGAGGGGAGTTCTGCGATCGCTGTGCAAACATAAACATCATCAAACAGTACAACTTCAGCAAAGTACTCTCCAACTGAAATCGAGTAATGATTAACAGTCTTTCCTGCTTCTGTATAGTGAACCAGCTTAATTCGTCCAGATTCTACTGCAAAAATTGCTGTCGAAGGATCGTTATGATAAAAAAGAACCTCTTCAGTCGCTAAATCCTGATAAGTAATTAGTGAGTTTGTGAACACAGACAAAGTAACTAAGCTGTAATCGGGTAGCGATCGCTTACAACCAACCACAATAATTCTCAACTTGTATTGAAAATATAGGATGTTGATAAGTATGGTTTTATCTGGTCCACAGCGTAGAAAACTACAAGAAGCTTTAATTAAATCTTTGTAAAATATCTATCTTCCTAAATACCTAGTTGCCATCTGCATCGCATCAGCAATATCAACATCACCATCATTGTCAGCATCTAGGAAAGAATTCAAGACAGAGTTCCCGCCTGCTTGGGAACTTGCACCTGTTTTCAAGAAATTCAAAACGATAGGAACCAACACCGGTAGTAATTGTTCAATCATACCAGCATCCAAGCCTGTACGCTGGGAAACAGCTTCAGCCACCTGTCGTTGCATTCCTAGCGAAAATAGAGAGTTTACAGCTTGGGGGCTGGGAGAAGTACCGCCGTATTGATTAACTACAGCTTGCGCTTCTGCGTTACCATCATGAGCTTGCTTTTGTTGCAAAGCAGAACGTACATAACCACCCACAATACCAATAACTGATTGCATGGTAGAAGGATCTGCACCAGTCCGATTACTTAGCTGCTGTACAGTATTGACGATATCACCTAACTGCCCTGTACTGCCTTGTTGGCTAGGATTGTCGATCGCATTAATAATTTGGTCAAAAAGTCCCATAAGCTTTGGTGATCCCTTATCAGAACATGGGTTTTGGGGGAGTAGTAAAACCCCGAACCGCGAGAAAGAGGATACATGAACTCCCCCAGTAAAAATAGGTAATTCGATATTACCTATTTTTACTTAAGGTAGACTCGTTGAACCAACAATCTCCGTCACGATAGATTTATCAGGTAGTAGCAATTACTTGGATGCAAGCAATTGTGACACCTCTGCGTGTGCTAATACAACGCTAGCTTCCCGTTGGAGAGCAGTATAGTATTTTCTGGCAAATGCATTACCTTCCTCTTGTGGTGTCAGCAGTGCGCGGACATCAGCAATCAAATTTTCGACATCTTCCAGTGATACTGGTTTATCTGCTTGCAGCATTTCATCGATTTGCACAACCACTTCAGATATGCGATGTAGCCAAGCGAATTGTTCATCTTCGATGACGAGTCGGAGTAATTCTCCGTTCGATACTCGTCCACGCACCTGTTCGTAACTGATGCGTTCTGTATCCAGCAACATCCGGTGAAGGTGTAGCAATCTATTTCGCAAATCGCGCAGATATTGATGTTGATGTATTCGCTGTAGAAGCATGTTAGAAGTCAATGGAACCCATCCTCTCGTTACAATAGTTTGCAGTAGCTGGAATGATTTTGCAGAGTTAGTTGAGTGGTACGCCAGCAATTAGCAACAAATTCAATGGTGATTTCGCATCTGAATAAATTGGCGATCGCCACTTCCTCACCTTCCAATTCAATGTTGTAAAAAGTAAACGGCAAAAGCTGGTAGTTTGTTCAATCCACAACCAGATATTTACGGTTTTTGTTAAGTTGCGCCGTCATCAAGATAAACGTGCTGGATAACTCTTATATATGATTAGTCTTATATTAGCATCCATATCAGAAATGACAGATAGAGCTTCAACTACTTTATTTTCGGAAAACCGTCTATGTCGCTAGCATATGCAATAATGGGTCTGCTTCAGCAAGAACAGAGGACAGGCTACGAACTGAAAACAAACTGCTTCGATCAATATCTTGTTCATTTGTGGCCAGCAGACCAAGCACAGATTTACAGAACCCTTGATAAACTACTGGAACAGGGTTGGATTACTTGTAGTATTGAAATTCAATGTGATCGCCCTAATCGTAAAGTCTATAGTGTGACGGAAGCGGGAAAAGTTGAATTCATTCAATGGTTACAATCTCCCCATCCTTTACCAACACAAAGAGAACCATTACTCCTTCAGTTGTTTTTCGCAGCACACTTACCTAATGAAGTGATCGTTCAACTCCTAGAACAGCAGTTAGCTGCACGTATCGAAAAACTAACTGAGTGTGAAAAGATTAATTTACCCATACTTGGCGATCAGTCTGCGAGTCGTGAACAGATTATGCAAAGACTTGTATTAGAGTTGGTGTTAAGTAGAGAAAAGATTTATATTGATTGGTTGAAAACGGTTATTGATATTATGCATCACCAGTAAATTTTGTTTGTAGTAAAAAGGCAGGAGGCAGAAGGAAAGATTATTAGTGTACGCAGTTTATAGGGGCTACTTATGTTTATTCTTTTTTCTGTAAATACTCTGACCGACAATAAAAATCTAGCTATAGCAATATCATTTTATGTGAAAAAATAACCTCTTTAATGAACCGCCAAGGACGCCAAGGACGCCAAGAAAAGAAAGAGGAAATTTCATAAGTTATCTAGGAATTCTCTATTACTAAGCTAGTCATAATAATAACTGAATACGTAAAATATTAATATTTTAGGATGAAGAAAACAATTGAACTACTTGTGAAAAATCTACATTCCCACCGCTAATAATTACACCAATCTTCGCATCATGTTCGTTAATTACACCTTCTAATAAAGCAGCAGCAGCTAATACTCCAGTGGGTTCTACAACTATTTTTAAGCGTTCCCATAAAAAGAACATGGTGCTAACAATTGCTTCCTCAGAAACTGTCACCATGTCATCGACGTAATTTAATACGAGAGGAAACGTAATTTTACCTAAACTAGGAGTCCGCGCACCGTCAGCGATAGTATCAGGATTATTGATAGTGTGGAGGGTTTTAGTGTGAAAAGAACGGGTAGCATCGTCAGCGCGTTCTGGTTCTACACCGATGACTTTACAATTGGGTGCAAGTGCTTTAGCTGCGATCGCACTTCCAGAAAGTAAGCCGCCACCACCACAACACACTAACAGTAAATCTAATCCACTAACTTCCTCTATGAGTTCTTTCGCTGCTGTTCCCTGTCCCGCGACTATGTGGGGATGGTCGTAGGGAGGGATAATTGTTAGACCCCTATCTAGTGCTAAAGTTTGGGTCAATTCTTCCCTATGTGTTTCGCTACGGTCATATAAAATTACCTCTGCACCATAACCACGAGTTGCTGATTGTTTGACAGTGGGGGCATCGTCTGGCATGACTATAGTTGTGGGGATATTGAGCAAACTTCCAGCTAAGGCGATCGCTTGAGCGTGATTCCCAGATGAAAATGTGATCACACCTTTTTGTTTTTGATCTGCTGATAACTGCAAAAGTGCATTGTACGCACCGCGAAATTTAAAAGAACCTGTGCGCTGAAAGTTTTCGCATTTGAAAAAAACTTGACTATTTGTGCGTTGATTGACAGTTGTTGAAGTCATTATTGGCGTACGGTGAGCAATATGGTCAAGATGCTTCGCAGCCATTTCGATATCGACAAACGTAACAGAATGAAACTTTAACATAATACCTGTATGAGTAGACCTGTTATAAACCAAGCCGTGGCAAAATTAGGATTTGAAAATCGACCACCGATACACACCGATAAACACCGATGATTTATCTGTGTACATCTGTGTACATCTGTGTTCGTTTTTTCAAATAATTCACTCAACACTAGCCTCAATGTTATAAACCAAGCCGTGGCAAAATTAGGATTTGAAAATCGACCACCGATACACACCGATAAACACCGATGATTTATCTGTGTACATCTGTGTACATCTGTGTTCGTTTTTTCAAATAATTCACTCAACACTAGTCTTCTTCTAGCATTGCTTTGCTGAGATATAGTGCAGCTAATTCCTGACTGACATGATAAGCGATCGCGTTATTAGGCAGTCTCAGTGCTTCTGAAATTAGTTGTTGTATTTTCACTCTGATTTTGATTCCTTTAAACTGTTAATAAACAAGGCAGCTATGCTGAGTTTTAAGATTAAATTTTCGAGATTTTTACAGCTTCAACAGATATTTTTCCAACTCCTGCAACAAAGGATCAATAGTTTTTGGCTGAATTGTATGTGGCGGTTTCCATTCTACCCACACATAGCCACTATGTTCACTGGTTTTAATCAGAACTTCGTTCTTTAACCATGCTAAAAATATGACAACTTTTTTCTCTGCTTTTTTGTTTTGAGTCCGCTTAGATTTAACTAGATAAGTGACATGAAACTGGAATTTATGATCTAGTTCAATATCATTAATTCCAATTCCAGTTTCTTCAAATAATTCGCGTAAAGCACAACTGATTTCATCTTCACCTGTTTCTATATGACCTTTTGGTAGATCATAACGGTTGGATTTTAACAGGAGTAAAAAACTCATTTGTGGTTGCGATCGCATTACAAGCACACCACAAGATTTGATTTTACGCATTCTCCAATTTAAATAAATAAATGAGTAAATTCATACATCAAATCTACCCTACCTTTACGCAGCATAGCGGGATCTAGTCTTTCTGTGGTGTTGCAAGTCATCAGTACTACCAACCTTTGTTGCATTTGCATACCAGAATCCTCAACAACACTTTGATACAAAGTGCCATCTAGCAAGCTTAAAATATGTTCAGTCTTATTGCTATGCTGTGCGACTTCGCTAGCTCGGTCTTGAGCTAAATTGTCTGCCTCATTAATAATAATACAAATTCGCTCTAAATAAGTAGGTGGTACAAAGTTAGCGATCGCATCATGATCCAAAATAAAAATCACAAACCCAAGTGATACCAAAATTTCTTTTGCTACTGCTTGTGTCCACGCAGTTTTACCTGTTCCTGGTTTACCATGTACTAAAACTGCTAATTGGTTTTGGTTTAGAACCGCCTGTTGAACTATATCGGTAAAGTGTTGAATATCTTCTGGAAAACTGCGAATCATAAATTGACTCTGCACTTTACCTACACGACTTTGATATCCACTCAACATGATTGCTAAATCATAAGTTGCTTTGTTAATTAATGGAGATAAGTTTTTTGCCATTAAACTATAATGCCGCCGTCCCCGATCATAGGGATCAATTTGTAACCATACATCATCTTTTGACCAATATGCATAAACAGTATTGATCACATCGATCCGTTCCCAATTTACAAATTTCTCAACGGGAAAATAAAAACTCCTTTCTAAATAATATTGAGTGATTACATCAGGACGTCCTAATAGTTTTAAAACCCGCATCACGGTAATTTCTTGTAGCCTATTCAGGACATAATCGATGGGAATACTGTTGCGACTAACAAATTGCGTAATGGGTGTATCTGTATTTAAAACATCCTTATAACGATAATCAGGTGTCAGTGGATCTGGTGTGATATAGTTCCAGAATTTCTCAACTTCGTAGCGCGTATTTTCTGAAACAATATTTAATAAATTTGCCCACCAAGCATAGTTATTGCGTCCTAAAGTTTCCGCAATGCTACTTGCTAAATTCAGACTTTTTTGAGTTAACTCCTGTGTATCATGCAACATCAGTTGACCTAAAAATTTCCAGTCAAATTCCCGATGAAAAGGTCGCCAACCACTAGCCAATAAACTTTGACGGTTGTTATTAACAGGAGAACCTTCATGCTGTCCGAAATAATCAAATTCCATATTTTATCAGTTATCAGTTATTCACTAATTTAATGGAGTGATCCTTAAAGATGTAAACATATAAATTTACTTTTTAAGTAAAATAAACACTCGCGTGTAAGTCGTCAGAGCAAAGCGTCTATCGCATGGAAAAAACTCCACTGGTGAGTTATGACACACTCTTTTAAGGATAGCTACTTTTAAGCTAACCTCCCAGATTCTCAGTAATTTCCGTGCGTCTACGCAGCCGCCGCTTTTGAGTGACGGTACATTTCCTCTTGTACTATGTATGTAAGCTCTGAACTGTTGGGACACGCAAGCGCTGAATTTGAGATAAATTTTTTAAATTAGTAAAAATAATTTCGCTTGTTAATCATCCGAGATAAGTTTTACCAACGGTAACTATGATAGAGGCTGCTATTCATAATAGCCACATCTGCAGTAATCATAATGTAATAAATTATAATACACGGTTGATAACTGTGTCAGCTTACTAAATTTAAATTTCTGATAGAAATTGAGGATTGTGGATTAAGTAAGGTGCAATTTATTTATTAACCTCACTCCCTCTCCGCGAGTTTGGAGAAAGAAGTGAGGTTATGTATTTTATTTAATCGCGTTCCTGAGCAGACTGTATTAATGCCCAAAATCGCAGCTTTCTCTGAGGATGGCATTTAATATTACAAGCAAGAGACTCGGAGGTATGCGATCGCATCTAGCAAGTAGGTGTGTAAGATACCCTTGGTACTAAATCTAGCTTTTAACCATTGATAAAGTTCAAATGTCGTCAAAATTACAGAAAGATAGATTAAATACGGAATTTTTATTTATTTAGCACAATCTTATAAGTAATTACACATCAGTAATTCTTCCTTACAAACTTTTACAAGTGATAATTTTGCTCCGGTTAATGTTTAAGTTTTTGGTAGAGATGATTAACGGGGTGCTAGCCCTATGTCCTAAATAGAACTTTTCTATCATGACTCGGATTATTGTCATTACTTCCGGCAAGGGCGGTGTGGGTAAAACCACCATCACAGCCAACTTGGGCATAGCTTTAGCCAAGATGGGTTATCAGGTAGCATTAGTTGATGCTGATTTTGAATTGAGAAATTTAGATTTGCTGCTGGGATTAGAAAAACGAGTAATCTACTCATTATTTGATGTTCTAGCCCGGGAATGCCGCTTAGAACAAGCTTTGATCAAAGATAAACGTCAGCCAGGTTTAGTACTTTTACCAGCAGGCAAAAAACGTAACAAAGAATCAGTCACTCCAGAACAGATCAAATCATTATTGAACGACTTGGCACAGAAGTATCAATATGTACTTATAGATAGTCCAGCAGGTATTGATACAGGGTTTCAAAATGCGATCGCAGCTGCGACTGAAGCGTTAGTTGTGACTACACCAGAAATTTCCTCAGTACGTGATGCTAACCGTGTAATTTCCTTACTAGAAGCAGAAAAGATTAAGCCTATTCAGTTAATTATTAACCGTGTGAGACCCAGGATGGTACGTGATTTGAATATGATGTCACCAGAAGATGTCCAAGAACTTCTAGCAATTCCCCTCATCGGGTCGATTTGTGAAGATGAACGTGTTATCGTTTCTACCAATCATGGTGATCCTTTAGTATTAGGAAAAAACAAATCACCTGCTGTAGTTGCTTTTAATCAAATTGCTCATAGTTTAGGAGGCGAAAAGGTCAACAAATCTCTTGATGTTGACTTATCTAATGACAGAATCTTAGATAGAGGTTCTACAATCGATCCAACTACTGACTTTATAAGTTTATATCCCTATTTTTAAATCGCTGGAATACTTATATTGTCGCTGAGGCTGGTCATAGGTAATTGGTAATTGGTTTTTCCCATTACTGATTACCTATCTTCATAGGTAGCGAACCTGAGAACAATCCATCTTTTATCACCTAATAGCATTGGTGAAGCAGTTTTGGCTGTTACCTTGTTTGGCAAGTAATAACACGCAAGAAAGCAGTTGGATTATTAATTAATTTGTAATTTTCTCCTATTTTATACCAGTATTATTAATATGGAAGCTGGCAATAATTTTACTCAGTATATTGAAAACAACATAAATTATGGCTGCAATCAAACAATTTTTAGCGGCAACGGCAATTAGTATTTCTACGAGCTTACTGGCCATGGGTGAAGCTACGGCTTTCACTTTCACTAAAATTGCTGACACCAATGATGCATTTACTACATTTGGATTCAACCCTACGATCAATAATGATGGCACTGTGGTTTTCTCCGCAAACTCAGATGCGGTGGGCAGCGGCATCTTCACTAGTAATGGTGAGACAACCTCCACCATCACTGACACTAATGGGTCGTTTAGCTTGTTTGGGGAGAGACCTGTAATTAACGATCTAGGCACTGTAGCTTTTTTTGCCAATCTTGATACTGTAGGTAGTGGTATTTTTACTGTTAGCAACGGAGTAACAACCACCATAGCTGAGAGCAATCAGCCTAGAGGTGCGTTTGGTCTTCCTGTAATCAATAACAAATCTGCTGTTGCATATTTGTCTCAGGTAGAGAATGGTTCTGCCATCTTCCTCAGTATTGATGGCTCAACAACTTCTATTGTTGATACCAATGATTCTTTCAGTGACTTTGATGGGTATGCGATTAATGACGCAAATACCATTGCCTTTTCAGCTAGGTTAGATACAGGAGAACGTGGTATTTTCACAATTACTTCAGATGGAGTAACCTTCCCTATTGCCGACACAACTAGTAAATTTAGTTTTGTTTTTCCTCCTGCTATCAACAATCCAGGAACCGTGGCATTTAAGGGAATTCTTAAGGAAGGCACAGAAGGCATATTTACAGTTAATAATGGAACAATAACAACTATCGCCGACAACAGTAATACTTTTAGCTTTTTCGAGAATCCTGCCATCAATGATGTAGGAACGGTAGCATTCAAAGGTGTACTTAAAGACGGTGGCTTGGGTATTTATACTGGGCCAGATCCAGTAGCTGATAAGGTGATTGCCACAGGTGATACTTTGTTGGGCTTGACAGTAACAAATATTTATTTTTCCAATAAGGGATTAAATAACAACAATCAAATAGTATTCTATGCAATACTTGCTGATGGCACTGGTGGCATTTTCCGTGCCGATCCGGAGTCTGAGCCTCCAACCTGTATTCCCGAAGCCACTCCAATACTAGGTTTACTGACAGTAGGTGTTGTGGGTACAACTTTAGGAGTCGTAAAGCGTAAATCCCCCGTCATCTGAATGCTTGGTTAAGCCCTACTAGTCCCAATTAAATACAGCAAAGCCATACGTACAGCAACACCACTTGTAACTTGAGTCTGAATCAAACTAAATTCCTGATCATCCATTAAGTCGGAGCTAATTTCAACGCCACGGTTTACTGGCCCTGGGTGCAAAACTTTGACATTAGGTTTGCACAACTGTAGTTTTGAGCGTGTGATCCCAAACATTTGATGATATTCCCGCAAAGAAGGCAACAAATGTGCAGTCATGCGTTCCTTTTGCAACCGCAGCGTCATCACAAAATCAGCATCTTTGAGAGCTGGTTCTAATTGCCAGTGGACAAAAAGCTTACCTGGTCTGTCTTTGCCGAAATCTGCAAATAATTTTGGTAATAAAGTCGGTGGTGCTGCCAAATGCAACTCTGCACCACTAGCGCTGATACTCCAAATATTTGATCGCGCTACACGGGAATGAAGAATATCCCCAACAATAGCAATCTTTTTATCCTTGAGAAGTTCGAGACGAGGGTAATCTGGATCAAGCAGAGTACAGATTGTAAATAAATCTAACAGACCTTGAGAAGGATGTTCATGTTGACCATCACCAGCGTTGAGGACGCTAACTCGTACACCTAGACGATCCATTTCTTGGGCGATCGCATTGGGTACTCCTGCTTCCTTATGGCGAATCACCATAATATCAGTTCCCATCGCCAAATAAGTCTTGGCCGTATCTAGGATAGTCTCTCCTTTTGTCATCGAAGAAGAGGCTGAGGCAAAGTTAAGCGTATCTGCCGAAAGACGTTTTGCAGCAAGTTCAAAACTGCTACGAGTACGCGTCGAAGGTTCAAAAAATAAATTTGCCACCACCTGTCCCTGCAAAGTAGGCACTTTCTTGGTTCGCCTTGATAGTACCTCCCGAAAACTGGCGGCGGTTTGCAGTACAGTGTCGTATTCAGCTGAGGTGAAATCAGCTAAAGAGAGAACATGATGACGAGTCCAATCAGTTGTAGGCATAAGACAAGGGAGACAAATAATCAATTATCAGTTATCAAATTAAACTGGTCACTGTTCACTGTTAACTGATTCATGCCCGATCCCTATTCACTGAAACAAAATGTAACATACTTGATACAAAACACCATGTAAAACATTAAAGGGCTTCCTCAAATATTTTAGTAACTTTGAGATAGTGTTCCCTAGCTTGAATAAACATGCAATTTAATGACCTCCTGCTTAGTGAACCATCAACTGAGGCGGCAATTGACCAAAACCCACTGATTGTCGCACCTGAAACTTTACTGGTAGATGTCATTGCTTTAATGAACCAATCGACATCTCACAGTCAATCTTCTGTAGACTCATCATCAGTCTACTTCAGCAAAAATCAAAGACACTCCAGCTGTGTTTTAGTGGTGCAGGCAAAAGAATTAGTAGGAATATTGACTGAAAGGGACATTGTTCGGTTAACAGCTAGTTGTGTTAACTTTCAAGAGGTAACAATTGCTGAAGTTATGACAAAGCCAGTGATTACTCTATCACAGGCTGAGTTTTCTGATATTTTTGGAGCGCTATTTCTGTTTCGGCGATATCGAATTCGTCACTTGCCAATTTTAGGTGCTAATGGAGAAATCATTGGCGTAGTCTCACCTGAGAGTATTCGTAGCATCTTAACGCCAGCTCATCTGCTCAAAGTTATACGTGTGGCAGATGTGATGAACACTCAAGTTATCCGTACTCCCAAGACAGCTTCGGTGTTAAGTTTAGCTCAAGTGATGGCAGAGTATCGAGTTAGTTGTGTAGTAATTAGTGAGGAAGAACTGCAATTAGATTTAGGATGCTTTATTCATAAACCCATAGGAATTGTCACAGAGCGAGATATTATCCAATTTCAGGCAATGCAACTCAACTTAGCACAAGTGCGGGCGGAGACTGTGATGAGTACACCGCTATTTTTACTCAATCCAGAAGATTCTTTATGGACTGCTCATCTAGAAATGCAGAGGCGACGGGTACGAAGATTAGTTGTATCTTGGGATGGTGGCAGAGGATTAGGATTAATCACACAAAGTAACCTGCTGCGAATGCTCGATCCGATCCAAATGCATGGAATTGTTGAGACATTACAAAGAACGGTTGAGAAGTTGAAAGATACTGTTCAATAACCAGCCGGACGGCGGAAATCACCAACCACTTGGTTAATCTCCTGGGCGATCGCTAGTAATTCCATTTCTCGCCAGCGTTTACCGACAATTTGCATTCCAATTGGTAAACTATATCTGGTTTGTCCGAAAAACTAGTAGTGTGATCGCTTCCGGCCAAATTAATAATACTCCTGCTGCCAATACCAACCAAACATCTACACCAGGACCTGAAGTATCTTCATCTCCTGGCAAAAAAAGCCCAACGCCTAACAACGAAGCATTATTTTGATATGACAGTTATCGTCTTCGGTAGTATCAATCTAGATTTGGTTGCAACTGCACCTCGTTTACCACTTCCAGGGGAAACACTGTTAGGACATGATTTTTTGAAAGTCCCTGGGGGTAAAGGTGCAAATCAAGCGGTAGCACTAGCACGACTAGGAATTCCTACGCAAATGGTGGGACGTGTGGGCGCACAAAGTTTTAGTGCAGAACTGATTGAGAGTTTGCAGGCTGCTGCTGTACAAACTGAAAATGTGTTGGTAGACGAAACCGTCAGTTCTGGTGTCGCGATCATTATCATCGACGATACAGGTCAAAATCAAATAGTTGTGATTCCCGGTGCAAATGGATGTGTTAATCAAGAAGATGTAACCAGAATGTCGCGTCTATTGCCAGAAAGTTCTGCACTTCTTTTACAATTAGAAATTCCTCTATCTACGGTAGTTGCAGCAGCACAAACAGCAAAAACAGCAGGAGTAACCGTAATTCTCGATCCTGCACCCGCCCAGTCTAATTTACCAAATGAACTATACCCCTTGGTAGATATCATCACCCCTAATGAAGTAGAAGCAGGGCAATTAGTGGGTTTTCCCGTCGATGGACAAGAGTCAGCAAAAAAAGCAGCCGAAGCTTTACTAAACAGGGGTGTGAAAAATGCGATCGTGAAATTAGGCGCACAAGGTGTAGTTTGTGCCACATCTGCTGAAACCTTTTTTGTACCTGCATTTCCCGTGAAGGCTGTGGACACAGTTGCAGCCGGAGATGCATTTAATGGTGGTTTAGCTGCTGCAATTTCTCAAGGACTTCCTTTACGTCAGGCGATAGTTTGGGGTGCAGCAGCAGGTGCTATAGCAGCGACTAAATTAGGCGCACAAACTTCGCTTCCAGATCGGTTAACGTTTGATACGTTTCTCAAAGAAAGGGGAATTAGTTAACTTTGATCAAAGTTTTGCGCCTAACAAGTTCTGCAACACAACTAATAAACCTGTCATAATTTTCTTGGCAGACTGCTAGAATGGATTGAGCGATTAAAAAAGAGCCAAGAGGGATTTATGTCGGTTGTATAGACTGTTTCTCAGGGTGATCGCACAGTAATAAAAGGCATCGGCTATCCAAAATAATGAGATGCTTCATAAATTTGCCTCCATTCTGGTTTATAAGATTGAATTGCCCGCATATACTGGGCGCGTTCAAATTCACTTGGGTTAGGACAATGCTTCTGGCTCATACTACCTTGCATCAACTGCACAGATTCATACTCGTGTTCCTTCATCCATTCCCGCAGTTGCTGCTCAATGATTCGGATGTGAGCGATGCCATGTTGTAATAGTACAGAGCACAGCATAGTAATGTTTGCACCCGCCATGAGCATTTTTACTACATCTTCTCCTTTGTGAATACCGCTAGTTGCAGCTAAACTGGCATTAATCCGCCCGTAAAGAATTGCAATCCACCGAAGCGGCAATCGCATTGCCTGTGCTGTGCTTAATAATACATTAGGCTCCACTTCCAATGTTTTGAGGTTAATATCTGGTTGGTAGAAACGGTTGAAGAGTACAAAAGCATCCGCTCCTGCTTCATCCAAGAGCTTAGCCATGTTTCCCATATTGGTAAAGTAGGGACTAAGCTTAACGGCAACTGGAATTGTCACTGCGGTTTTGACTGCCTTGAGAATATCAATATAAGTTTGCTCGATTTGCTGGGCAGTTAAATCTAGATCTGTAGGAACGTAGTAAATATTTAATTCTAGGGCATCTGCTCCTGCTTGCTGAATTTGCTTGGCATAACTAGTCCAGCCACCCATAGATGAACCGTTGAGACTGGCGAAAATGGGAATACTTACACTTTCCTTAATTTTACGGATATGCTCAAGATATTCTTCTGGGCCAACCCGAAAGGATGCTGGCTCTGGAAAATAGGTAAGAGATTCTGGATAACTCTCGGTACCTTGAGTGAGATGATGGTGCAGTTCGTAACGCTCTAACCGTAATTGTTCTTCAAACAGCGAATGCATTACCACCGCACCCGCGCCTGCGTCTTCCATCTGTTTAATGTTATCGATGTTCTCAGAAAGAGGAGATGCAGAAGCAACAAGCGGCGATCGCAAATTCAATCCCATGTATGTTGTAGTGATGTCCATAATTCACAACTCTCTTGCAGCCAGATATTGATACATTGAATAGCGATGGTTGACATCCTCTTGTGCTTGTTGCAATAAACGCTTTGCTTGCTCTGGATAGCTCTTTGTCAGCATCTTAAAGCGGTTTTCTAAGTACATGTATTTTTCCACAGGTAGCTTAGGTGTGCGGGAATCTAGTTGCAATGGATTTTCTCCCTGGTTAATCCGGTCAGGGTTAAACCTGTACAGCAGCCAGCGTCCAGAATCAACCGCAGCTTTTTGATTTTGCATTGCCGTACTCATGTTAATACCGTGAGCTATACAATGGCTGTAGGCAATAATTAGTGATGGGCCAGAGTAGGCTTCTGCTTCCAAGAAAGCTTTGAGGGTGTGTTCATCTCTTGCACCCATTGCCACACTAGCAACGTAAACATTACCATAGCTCATGGCAATTAAACCCAGGTCTTTTTTTGCTGCTGATTTACCTGCTGCGGCGAATTTCGCTACTGCACCGCGAGGCGTAGCTTTAGACATCTGTCCGCCTGTGTTGGAGTAGACTTCTGTATCTAATACCAAGATGTTGACATCTCGACCGCTTGCCAAAACGTGGTCTAATCCGCCAAAACCAATGTCATAAGCCCAACCGTCACCGCCAATAATCCAGATGCTCTTTTTCACTAGTAAATCAGCAAGAAATTGAAGATTTTGGATTTTGGATTGTAGAGATGGGTCATGATCCGTTTCTAGATTGACCAACAATTCATCCAAACCTTGTTTGAGAATTGCTACTCGATCACGTTGTTCGTAAATCTCAGCTTCATCTTTTTGTTCTGCATTTAAGATACTCTCAACTAATGCTTCCCCAATTTTAGGTGCTAGCTGTGTAAGTAGTTCACAAGCAAATTCTCTTTGTTTGTCTATTGACACGCGGAAACCCAAACCAAATTCTGCGTTATCTTCAAATAGGGAATTTGACCAAGCAGGACCACGACCTTCGTTATTCTTAGTCCAAGGTGTAGTTGGTAAGTTACCGCCATAAATTGAAGAACAACCCGTAGCATTGGCAACCAAAGCGCGATCGCCAAACAACTGACTCACTAATTTAATGTAAGGAGTTTCGCCACAACCAGCACAAGCGCCAGAAAATTCAAACAACGGTTCTTGCATTTGCTGATGGTTAATATGCGTTAGCTTCAACTTGAGTCTGTCAGGATTGGGGATAGTTAAGAAGAAGTCCCAGTTTTCCCGTTCTTGCTCTCGCAAAGGCGCTTGCGGTTTCATGTTAATTGCCTTCAAACGTGGTTGTGCCTTGTTTTTAGCCGGGCAAACATCGACACATATACCGCAACCTGTACAATCTTCCGTCGCTACTTGAATGGTAAACTTTAATCCTTGCCAGTCATGCTCCCTGGCATCGGTACTCTTAAAGGTTGCAGGTGCATTGTCTAAGTTTTGTGGGTCGTAAACTTTACTCCGAATCACACTATGCGGACAAACCATCACGCACTTACCACACTGAACGCAAACATCAGCATCCCATACCGGAATTTCTTGGGCAATATTGCGCTTTTCGTATTTCGCTGTACCTGTGGGATAGGTACCATCTGCGGGTAAGGCACTTACAGGAATCTCATCACCACACCCAGCAATCATCTTGCCTAATACTTCCCGAACAAATTCAGGTGCAGTGTCCGGTACTGGTGGAGGTAATTCAATCTTGCTGTCAACAGAGTTGGGAACTGACACCTCATACAAATGTTCTAGCGTTTTGTCAACCGCTCGTAAATTCATTGCGACAATTTCATCACCCTTCTTACCATAGGTTTTTTCTATGGAACGTTTGATTTGGGTGATCGCTTCTTCCCTAGATAAGACACCCGACAGTGCAAAAAAGCATACTTGCATAACTGTGTTGATATGCCCACCCATACCACTTTCACGGGCAACTTTATAGGCATTGATAACGTAGAATTTCAGGTGCTTGTTAATGATTTGCTCTTGCACTATCCTGGGTAAATTCTGCCAAACTTCTGCTTTTGAGTATGGACTGTTGAGTAAGAAAATTCCTCCTGGCTCAATATGTTTGAGCATATCAAAACGTTCCAAAAATCCCCATTGATGACAGGCAACAAAATTGGCTTTGTTAATTAAATAGCTGGAACGGATGAGTTGAGAACCAAATCTTAAATGGGAGGTAGTGACAGAACCCGATTTTTTCGAGTCGTAAACAAAATAACCTTGGGCGTAGTTCTCAGTTTCTTCACCAATAATTTTGATAGAGTTCTTATTCGCTCCCACCGTACCATCGGAGCCTAAACCGTAAAAAATAGCACGGACAACATTATCTGGTTCAATGGAAAATTCAGGGTCATAGTCGAGGCTGCTATGACTTAAGTCATCATTGATACCCACGGTGAAATGATTTTTCGGTTCAGTGACCGCTAGATTATCAAAGATAGCCTTTACCATCGCGGGAGTAAATTCTTTAGAAGATAGCCCGTAGCGACCACCGATGATTGTTGGAGTGAGGGAAGTGGGGAGAGTGTCAGGAGTGGAAGAATTTTCCTTGTCCTTTACTTTCCACATTTCATAGATAGCTGTGATGACATCTAGATAAAGGGGTTCACCTGCACTTCCTGGTTCTTTGGTACGATCAAGGACTGCGATCGCTTTCACAGTCTTAGGTAAAGTTTCAATAAACCGTTTACTATCAAAAGGACGGTACAAGCGCACTTTGACTATACCCACTTTTTCACCACGGGCGTTGAGATAGTCTACTGTTTCATGCACCACCTCACAACCTGAACCCATTAAAACGATGACTCGTTCTGCATCGATCGCACCATGATAATCAAACAGGTGATAGTGTCTGCTTGTCTGTGCGGCAAACTTATTCATACAGGATTGCACAATATCGGGACAAGCAACGTAATAGGGATTGACTGTTTCCCTGGCTTGGAAATAAACATCGGGATTTTGAGCAGTTCCGCGCAGTACTGGGCGATCAGGGGATAGCGCCCTTGTCCGATGTTCCAGAATAAAAGTTTCATCAATCAGTGCTTGCAAGTCTGGTGGCGTTAATAATTCAACTTTAGAAATTTCATGGGAAGTGCGGAAGCCATCAAAAAAGTGCAGGAAGGGTATCCTTGACTCTAGGGTTGCAGCTTGAGCAATCAGGGCAAAGTCGTGTGCTTCCTGTACAGAAGCAGAAGAAAGTAAAGCAAAACCCGTCGCCCGAGTTGCCATCACGTCACTATGGTCGCCGAAAATAGACAGTGCTTGGGTTGCCAGAGAACGGGAAGCAACATGGAAGACTGTCGGTGTGAGTTCTCCGGCAATCTTGTACATGTTCGGTATCATCAACAATAAGCCTTGGGATGCTGTGAATGTAGTGGTCAGCGCCCCTGTTTGCAATGCGCCGTGAATACTACCAGCTACTCCGGCTTCACTTTGCATTTCGATAATTGTTGGAACCGTACCCCAAAGATTGGGTTTTGCCTCTGCTGTCCAAGCATCTGCCCATTCGCCCATTGGTGTAGAGGGAGTAATTGGATAAATGGCAACGACTTCGTTAAGTTGATAAGCTACTTTTGCAACTGCCTCGTTGCCGTCGATGGTGGCAAAATTTTTTTGTAGCATCATTGTCACCTTTAAATAATCACCAAGTACCTACATGGCTGAACAAATCTTTGGCAGTCAGGGCTTGAGAAATTATCAATGGTTCTCAATTCCTAATCCCAAAATGGTTGTGCGATCACTTTACCTTGAAGTTAAACGATAATTTTGAAGAACTTGTGAGGACTGGCGATCGCCCCTGGCGTGACGACTGCGATCGCAGTCGTCACGTCAATATAAATTGATTTTTTACTAAGTGTGAGAAATCTGGATCTCCCGAATAAAACATAGGAGATAGGGAAATCTCCTTCCTATTCCCTATTTCCTATTCAATGATTGTCCATAACAAATCACAAGAATTTAATCTTATTCCTTTTGGCATAAATCTATTATCTACAAGCAAATCTCTCGACAGAGATATTCTTATATAAAGTTTGCTACATCTATAATATTGGTTTTGTTCGGTAATCAATATTGAAACGTCACTTTCTACCCCAAGAGTAGAGATTTTGACATTATGAATTTGTCAGCTTTATGCAAGTCATTCACAATGCTGTAAATAAATTTCATAAGGGGTTCTCTATATGTATATTCAAGAAAAACTTATACAACATCTCGCGGCTGCAACAAATTTCAATCAGCCTCTTCAAGGTGAAGTAAAAATAGATAATACCCAAGTTGACGGAGGAAACATACCCCATGCAAAAATTATTATTGCTGGAGGATCTTTTGGCTTCATAATAATTTGGGTATTATTTTTAGTATTTTTATCCAGAATTAGGAGACTTGCACAAAATAATAAGTTATTTTTCTCTGTTCAACCCTCACATAATAAAGTTCCCTGTAGAAACTGTCATTATTTTTCACACAACTATCATCTTAAGTGTGCTGTTCAACCTTCTATAGTTTTGACAGAAGAAGCAATTAATTGCACTGACTATTGCCCTAAACATGAAAAAAATGCCAACAAAAATCACTGACATTATGGGATTTAATTTCATCGTAAATAAGATAGCAATTGGCAATGGGATTATTAGTAAAGATAACTGGTATGGGGTTAGTAGTTATATCACTTATAGCTTCCTATGAAAAGAATTAAATCTAGCTACCCAAATTGCAGCTAACTAACTTAGCTGTTTTCCCCCTTGTCTCCCTAGTCGTTAAATCAGACTTGTAGTGAAACGGTATTAGGGGGTAGTTGGAGTCACCGTTGGAGTTATTTGTGGAACTCCTGCTGGTGGAGTATCAGCTGGTGGTGGAGTACCGGCTGGTGGTGTAGTTGTTGGAGTTTGTCTAGCAGGCTCACAAGCACTTATAAGTATGCTGATGCCAACAGCTGAAGCTAGAAAAAGTAATTTTTTGTTCATAACTCCTCCTTGAAGAATTGAGAGGATGAGCAAAGAAGCTATTTAGAGGTTTGCTTTATCCTGAGTGATTTGGTCATCCTTTACATCCACCAATAGTAGTAGACGCACTTGGTTAATGCTTTGACCGACTCCGGCTTCAATTTTTGCAGTACTAGCAGACTGAGAAGCAAGTGCAGGTTTTCGAGATTGATTTGAAGGTATTTCGACTCTGGGTAGGGGTGGTAAATACTCTATTGCTCTTTCACAGCCATTGCTCAGGAAAGCGATCGCTACCCCTATCAACCAAAATTTTCTAAAACTTATATCTTGCACCAGCCCAAAATACCGCCCTCAAATAAATTTGGGGCTAAAAGTTTAAGTAAGCTCAAAGCTTACTCAGACAAAGGTTAGAAAGAGTTTTAACTCATGGCGTGCTTTGGGTTCAAAACTTTAGTTTCGACCTTGGTGCAAGATGTAAGAAAAGTAGTCATCGGGTAAGTTTTAATCAGTTTTTACCTTGATCAACAAACAATTGCAGTTGATTCAGATTCACCTCTAAACCAGAAACTAATCAACAAGATCAAGATGATAATAGCGTACGGGCTTTGTGGTAGATCAAAATAATAGCTCTCAACTTGCCATCATTTGGAGAACAGGGAGTTGACAATAAGAGTACTCATTCATACTCAAAATCACAAACCTATACTTGTCAGCCCCCTTTCCCCTGTTAATTTAATGATGGTGATGATGGGCTACTGCTAGTTGTGGGTTAACCGTCGTTGCTTCTTCTGACAACAAATCAGCAATATGAGGATTTGCCCATTGGGCTGCCATTGCTAAGAAGTCTGGGTGATCGTTGACACAAGGCATTTGCACGTAGTTTACCTGAGAATGTTTTTTCTCTAGCGCATGAATAATGTGGTGTACATCTAAGAGAGTTTCGTGGTTTTCTGTGGCAAAGCCAATGGGCATAAACATCACAGTTTTTGCACCCAACTGAATGAGGTTTTTCGCTGCTTGTTCGACATTGGGCTGCGTCCATTCAATCAATGGTGTATCGTGATTTAACCAACCGATGGAAATCAAAGGATAGCGGTTGATTAATTTATCTCGGATCAAGTCGTAGAGTGCTTGACTTTCGGTAATTCCGGAGGTGAAGCCTTTGGCTTTGTGGGGACAACCGTGATTCATCAAGACAATACCAATTTCTGCTGGTAGATAAGCAGCAGCTAAATCGCTAGCTATTTTCTCTTCTACAAGATGCACCATCATATCAATGTAGGCGGCTTCGTTGTAAAAAGAAGGAATGTAGCGTAGCCCTTTTACCCAGTGTTCGCTACCATCAGTCAACTGGGATAAAGCTTTATTGACTTGCTCGATCGCAATTCCACTGGTGAAGATAGAATCTACTACCAACAGTGGGTAAATTAAAAGTTTATCAAAACCTTGATTTTTGATTTCTGCTAAAACCTGATGAGGAAGAAATGGGGCGCAGAAGTTGAAGGCTTTGAAAACTTGGACGCGATCGCCCCACTTCTGCTGTAAATTCTTCTCAATACCAGCACGTTGCTTTTCAAAAATGGCATTGTGGGGAGAAATAAAATCATTGTGTTGGTGGCCCCATTCATGGCGGTCAAATAAAGCCAAAATTCTAGCTAAGGGTGGATAAATCCAAGCTGGTACTGGTGCAAATTTTGCTGTTAGTAAGTGTAATGCTTGTTCGTTATAGTTAGCAAAATCTTCGTAGCTTTCGACTTCGCCATAGCCCATCAGCAACACAGCTACTCGCTGTTGACCTGAGGATTGCTCATGGTTATGTTCTAGTTTTTCCGGTGTGGCAACCACAATTTTATTCCTCTGTTGTTTTTCTTACTTATTAATCTATTATCCTATCCCCCTGGATGGGATATATACAAAACGAAATACATTGATTCAAAATTTCATACCTAAGGATGACTTAGTAGGGGCGCTTTCAAGAAATAAGTGTCAATGAAAAAATTTCACTCACTGCCAAGCATGAAAAACCTC
>NZ_AJLL01000071.1 GCF_000317225.1 Fischerella thermalis PCC 7521 | reverse complement strand
CCCTCTCCTTGGTAAGGAGAGGGGTGGCGTAGCCGGGGTGAGGTAACTTTGAAATCAGAGGACTAGGTGCTTTAACCTTTACCTATTGGCACTTAAGTAATTATTGTGATATCTACAACATTCAAATTCATAAATAATTATAATTGCAAAAGCTGTAATTAAATTCATATGACTATAATTGTTTGCCCAGGAATACATGAAAAAGAACTAACCGACAAATTTGTCATGGCTTGGAAAGACTCAGTGATTAATAGTGTGCAATCTGCAAGCTCAATAAATATACTTATTTGTCCAGTAGAACTTTATTCTGCACTATCTGGGTTTCAGATTTTACAGTTTTTACATCAGAACTTAGGAGAGAGGCTAGAATCGCCAGTTATATTCGTTTGTTTTAGTGCTGGTGTAGTTGGAGCGATCGCAGCCGCATCTTCCTGGCAACTACTAGGGGGTAAAGTCAAGGCTTTTATTGCTATAGATGGATGGGGAGTACCGTTGTGGGGAAATTTTCCTATCCATAGAATGAGCCATGATTACTTCACTCACTGGAGTTCTAAAATACTCGGCAGTGGTGAAAATAATTTTTATGCAGATCCCGCAGTTGATCACCTTGAAATGTGGCGATCGCCCCAAAAGGTTCAGGGTTGGTGGGTAGACTCATCTGTTGGAGAATCACTATCTCAGCAAAGTTTAACTGCGGCGGAATTTTTGCATAGACTATTGGTGCAGTATGAGGAAAATTAATCCGGCAAATATAAGTATTAATCAGGAGTGAGAATTGAAGACAGTAAATCAGGGCAATAGGGGATCAGGGATCGGGGATCGGAGAAGGGGGGCTAGGATAGATTTTTATCTAATTCTCAATTCTCGATTCCTAACACCAGGTGATGCCACATGCTACAAGAGTGGAAACCCCAAGGGCGCAGTGGCTCCTCCGTGGCGAACGTAGAGACCCTGAGTTTCCCGATTCCCAATTCCCAATTCCCTATTCCCTATTCCCTAACTACTGATGTTTCCAACTGAACCTGCTGCTGTAAATAAAGGATTTGGCGTCCTGCTAAGAAACCGTGGCTTTATGCTGCTGTGGATTGGGCAGTTATTGTCCCAACTTGCGGATAAAATTTTCTTTGTTTTAATGATTGCCCTACTAGAAAACTATCCGCCTCCTGCGGGTTTAACAGAAAATTCCATGTACTCAGCTTTAATGGTGGTATTTACAGTCCCAGCAATTTTGTTTGGTTCTGCTGGAGGTGTGTTTGTTGACCGCTTTCCCAAAAAGCTGATTATGGTTGGATCAGATGTAGTACGCGGTCTTTTGACACTGTTAATACCGTTTTTGCCACGACAGTTTTTGATTCTACTAATACTGACTTTTGCAATCTCCAGTGTGACACAGTTTTTTGCACCCGCAGAACAAGCAGTCATTCCGCTATTGGTGAGGCGAGAAAACTTAATGGCAGCCAATGCTCTGTTTAGCAGCACGATGATGGGTGCTTTAATTGTGGGATTTGCGATCGGCGAACCGAGCTTGAGTTGGGCAAAACATTCACTTGGTCCCGAGTATGGTCAAGAATTGGTAGTGGCGGTATTATACCTGTCTTCTGCTGGGATGATGCAGCCAATTAACTTTAAAGACAACAGAACTATTGGCGATCAAGAAGTCGCAATCCACCCTTGGGCAGACTTCAAACAAGGCTTGCGCTATCTTAAGAGAAATCGCTTGGTGTTAAATGCCATGCTGCAACTAGTGACTTTGTATTGCGTATTTGCAGCCCTAGTAGTATTGGCAATTCAATTAGCAGCAGAATTTGGCTTAAAAGAGAAACAATTTGGCTTTTTCTTGGCAGCAGCAGGTGTGGGGATGGTAATAGGAGCAGCAATTTTGGGTCATTGGGGGGATAAATTTCATCACAAACCCTTACCCTTGATTGGGTTCTTAATGATGGCGGTGGTTTTAGGGACGTTCACTTTTGTCCACAAACTGTCATTGGCCTTAGTACTTTGTGCTGTTTTGGGAATAGGTGCAGCCCTGATTGGTGTGCCAATGCAAACTTTAATTCAACAACAAACCCCACCTTCAATGCTTGGTAAAGTCTTCGGTTTTCAAAATCATGCCATTAATATAGCTCTTTCTGCACCCCTAGCAATCACTGGTCCAATCACTGATGCTTTAGGCTTGCGAACCGTGCTAGTGGCGATGAGTGTGATAGTCGCTGTTATTGGTGTTTGGGCTTGGCAAAATACTCGTAAAGTTCTGCAAGACGTGATATAGGGAATTGGGAAACGGGGATCGGGGACAACAAAAGGGGAAACGGAGGACAAGGGAGAGTTTATCCCAATGCCCAATTCCAAATCATCCCTGTTGCTCCTAATCCCCTCCAGGGATCGGTGAGTTCCCCATCTCATGTCAGGGATAAATGATAATTTCAATAAACTATGAGAGTTTTAAATTAAAATGAGAATTTAACTACAGAAATTCAGCATTATTTTATTTATATAGGTGAGGTTCGACTGTGCGTTCACGAAGTGTCTCCGTAGGAGAATCGCGTCCCCAAATTATTGCCCCACAAACCGAGAATCAAGCCCAGTCTAGTGTATCTCCATCGCCAGTCGTAACGCCCAGACGTGCATCTGGTGGTTTTGCACTGCTTGACAGTCTAAAACGCCACGGTGTCGAATATATTTTTGGTTATCCTGGTGGTGCGATTCTACCAATTTATGATGATCTATACAAAGCGGAAGCTAGTGGTGATGGCATCAAGCACATCCTAGTTAGACATGAACAAGGTGCAGCCCATGCAGCTGATGGTTACGCCCGCGCTACAGGTAAGGTAGGGGTGTGCTTTGGTACATCAGGCCCAGGGGCAACTAACTTGGTGACTGGAATTGCCACTGCTTATATGGACTCGATCCCGATGGTCATTGTCACAGGACAAGTACCCCGCCATGCGATCGGTACAGATGCATTTCAGGAAACTGATATTTACGGTATTACACTGCCAATTGTGAAGCACTCTTACGTAGTGCGCAACCCCAAAGATATGGCGCGGATTGTGGCTGAAGCATTCCACATTGCCGCAACAGGGCGACCAGGGCCTGTTTTAATTGATGTTCCCAAGGATGTGGCTTTTGAAGAGTTTGACTATATACCTGTGGAACCGGGTTCAGTGAAGTTACCCGGATATCGCCCTACAGTGAAGGGAAATCCCCGCCAGATCCATGCGGCAATTCAACTGATTCGTGAAAGTCGGCGTCCTCTGTTGTATGTTGGTGGAGGGGCGATCGCTTCTGGTGCCTACGCTGAAATTCAAGAATTGGCTGAGTTATTCCAAATCCCTGTCACCACAACTTTGATGGGTTTGGGTGCTTTTGATGAGCATCATCCCTTATCTTTGGCTATGTTGGGAATGCACGGCACTGCTTATGCAAACTTTGCAGTGACCGATTGTGATTTACTCATCTGTGTAGGTGCCAGATTTGATGACCGCGTTACTGGCAAACTCGATGAATTTGCTTCCCGCGCTAAGGTAATTCATATCGACATCGACCCCGCAGAAGTTGGCAAAAATCGTGTTCCCGACGTCCCTATCGTTGGCGATGTTAAGAACGTATTGCAAGACATTTTACGCCGATGTGAAGAACTGGGCATCCAAGGTACACCCAACCAAACCCAAGAGTGGTTGAGATTAATCAATCGCTGGAAAGAAGAGTATCCTTTGGTTGTACCGCACTATGCCGATAGTATATCACCGCAAGAAGTAATTGTAGAGATCGCTCGTCAAGCACCTCATGCGATTTACACCACAGATGTGGGTCAACATCAAATGTGGGCAGCTCAATTTCTCAAAACAGGCCCCAGGCGTTGGATTTCTAGCGGCGGTTTGGGAACAATGGGTTTTGGCTTGCCGGCGGCTATGGGTGCTAAAGTTGCTTTTCCGGAGCAAGAAGTCATCTGTATTAGTGGTGATGCCAGTTTCCAGATGTGTTTACAAGAGCTTGGTACTCTTGCACAGTATGGCATAAATGTCAAGACCGTGATTGTGAATAATGGCTGGCAGGGAATGGTGCGCCAGTGGCAACAAGCTTTCCACGGTGAGCGCTACTCCTGTTCCAACATGGAAGTGGGGATGCCAGATATTGAATTACTAGCAAAAGCTTATGGCATCAAAGGCATAGTAGTTAACAATCAGGACGAATTGACAGATGCGATCGCCCAAATGCTAGCTCATAACGGCCCGGTGATTGTTGATGTTCACGTTACCAAAGACGAAAACTGTTACCCAATGGTAGCTCCTGGCAAGAGCAACGCTCAGATGATCGGTTTGCCTAAGCAAGCACCGAAAACTGATGTCAAACCTGTTTATTGCAGTAATTGTGGTGCGAAAAACCTTCCCAGTAACAATTTCTGTCCAGAGTGCGGAACGAAATTGTAACAAAGCTTTGTAGTAAGCACTTTATTGCTTAAGTGAGCGCTAAAGCGCTCACTACAAACATCACAAAGCTAATTAACTTTGTTACAAAATTTTATCTAAATTTATAGAATTTAAATCTCTTACTCAAACTAGCAATATTGGTGCTGTTAAGTAAAGCAAATAACCATCCGATATGGTGGTCAAAATCATGCAAAAATGCATAATCTATCTGCCCTTGAGTGCCTTTCTAAAGTTTTGTCGATAGGACTTATTTGTGATCAACAAAACAGGCCACAACAAAGAAAATATTAGGCGATTAGTTGTACTGCGAGTGAAATTTGTACTCCCATATCCGCTCCAGAACTTCCAAGCAAAACCTGCATAAGTTACT
This sequence comes from Fischerella thermalis PCC 7521, assembly GCF_000317225.1. GTDB lineage: Bacteria > Cyanobacteriota > Cyanobacteriia > Cyanobacteriales > Nostocaceae > Fischerella > Fischerella thermalis. The sequence goes on along the minus strand of NZ_AJLL01000071.1, from coordinate 8,401 downwards.
ATCAATACAACAGTAATTAATCCACCCATTGCAATTTGCTCCACAATCGAAATAGAGAATTTGAGTTCAGCATTTGCGCGCGATCGCGAAATTTGATCATTTACACCAATCAAATATAACTAAACACCGTAGTTAAACACTCAAGTCGTAAGATAAATCCTCATTACTCCAGTTTAGATTAGCTTCCCCCTTAGTATCCAGTTACAATTCAGCAAGCTATTTATAGCTTGGTCGAAATCAGGTTGTGGGTATAAAGGTGTAGGGTTGTAAGGTAAGGAAATTATTTGTGTGTTTTCCGAATTTTTTCTTCATCTTTCATCCTTCACTCTTCCCCTTCAGCCTCCTTGATTTTGTATCAACAAACAAGCTAGTGTGACGAGTAGACGTGCTTATGTCTCACTAGATGCATCTATTGGAAGTTCCTCAAACTTCGATATCCGTAGGACACTTAAGAAAGCAGACAAAACGAATCTGATTTGTCTTGACGCAGCAAGTGGTGCATACAGTTTAAGGAGGATTTATGAGAGCAGTACTGATGGCAGGGGGTTCGGGAACGCGGCTTCGTCCACTTACTTGTGACCTGCCTAAACCGATGGTACCCATCTTAAATCGACCAATTGCCGAACACATTATTAATCTTCTCAAACGACATGGCATTACAGAAGTAGTTGCCACACTGCATTATTTACCTGATGCTTTGCGAGATTATTTTCAAGATGGCAGCGATTTTGGTGTACAAATTACTTACTCTGTAGAAGAAGACCAGCCTTTGGGTACTGCTGGGTGTGTAAAAAACATTGCGGAACTTCTAGATGAAACTTTTTTAGTAATTAGCGGTGATAGTATCACAGATTTTGACTTAACAGCAGCAATTGAATTTCACAAACAAAAGAAATCAAAAGCAACTTTGATTTTGACTCGTGTTCCGAATCCAATTGAATTTGGAGTGGTAATTACCGATGAAAACGATCGCATTTGCCGATTTTTAGAAAAACCCTCTACAAGTGAAATTTTTTCCGATACCGTAAATACCGGCGCTTACATTTTAGAACCAGAAGTTTTGGAATACTTACCTGCCAATACTGAATCAGACTTTTCCAAAGATTTGTTTCCTCTGTTGTTGGCAAAAGGTGAGCCAATGTATGGTTACATCGCCAAAGGTTATTGGTGTGATGTTGGCCACTTAGATGCCTATCGTGAAGCTCAGTATCATGCATTAGAGCGGAAAGTTAAGCTTGATTTCCCCTACAAAGAAGAATCTCCGGGTGTATGGATTGGTCAAAATACTTACATAGATCCAACAGCGAAAATTGAACCCCCTGTGGTGATTGGCGATAATTGCCGTATAGGAGCCAGGGTACACATAGAACCAGGAACTGTAATTGGAGACAAAGTTACTATTGGAGCGGATGCAAATCTCAAGCGCCCAATAGTGTGGAACGGCGCTATCATCGGTGAGGAAGCACAGCTATCAGCTTGTGTAATTTCTCGTGGTACTCGTGTAGATCGTCGCGCCCATGTTTTGGAAGCTGCTGTAGTTGGTTCTTTGTCTACGGTGGGAGAAGAAGCTCAAATTAGTCCTGGTGTGAGAGTTTGGCCGAGTAAGAAAATTGATTCAGGAGCAATTTTAAATATTAACCTGATTTGGGGAAATACTGCTCAGCGTAACTTGTTTGGGCAACGGGGTGTACAAGGATTGGCAAATATCGACATTACCCCGGAATTCGCCGTCAAATTAGGTGCTGCTTACGGTTCCACCTTAAAACCCGGTTCGCGAGTCACAGTTTCCCGTGACCAACGTAATATCTCCCGCATGGTCACACGGTCATTAATTGCGGGTTTGATGTCTGTAGGTATTAATATTCAAAACCTAGACGCAACTGCTATCCCCATCGCTCGTACAGTGATACCTAGAATGGGAGTAGCTGGTGGTATCCACGTCCGCGTACATCCCGATCGCCCAGACTACATCCTGATTGAATTTATGGACGCCAAGGGCATTAATATTTCCAAAGCCCAAGAAAAGAAAATAGAAGGGGCTTACTTTAAAGAAGATATGCGGCGATCGCTAATTCATGAAATTGGTGATGTTGCTTATCCCAGTCAAGTAGCTGACGAATACTGCACAGCCTTCGAGAAGCTATTACACATAGATACACTCCGTAACAGCCGAGCCAAAGTAGTCATAGACTATGTTTACGCTGTATCTGGGGCGGTGTTGCCCCAAATGTTAGATAAGTTTGGGGCAGATGCAGTAGTATTGAATGCTAGTTTGAATAAGACTGCGATGTCTGCTACTGACAGGGAAACATTATTAACACAACTCGGTCACGTAGTGGAAGCGTTAAAAGCAAACTTTGGCGTCCAGGTTTCAGCAAATGGTGAACAGTTGATTCTAGTTGATGAATCGGGTATACCTATTCGTGGGGAAATGTTAACAGCACTGATGGTAGACATGATGTTAACTTCTTGTCCCAGAGGCACGGTAGTTGTACCAGTACATGCATCTAGTGCGGTAGAACAAATAGCCCGCCGTCACGACGGTAAGGTGATTCGTACCAAAGCTAACCCCACAGCCTTGATGGAAGCAAGCTACAAAAATGCAAATGTCGTTTTGGGAGGTAGTGCAGACACCGGCTTTATCTTCCCTCAACTGCATCCGGGTTTTGATGCTATGTTCTGCATTGCCAAATTAATTGAGATGTTAACAATCCAAGAGCGATCGCTAGCTTCAGTGCGAGCAGAATTACCACGAGTCATACACAAATCCCATGTTATCCGTTGTCCTTGGACAGCTAAAGGGGCATTAATGCGTCACTTAGTCGAAACCCATCCAGCCCAAAACCTGGAATTAATTGATGGAGTGAAAATTTGTCAGCAATATGATGACAGTTGGGTGTTAGTGTTACCAGATGCGAGCGAGCCACTGGTACATTTATATGCCAATAGCAATGATCGTGATTGGGTAGATGAAACCTTAAGGAATTACCGCGCCCGTGTCCAGGCGTTTGTGGAAAGAGAACAAGAGCAAGTTGTCGCTGAGGTGTGAAGAAAATTAGGAACTAGAACAAAGGTAGGACAAGTCCCGATCAAAAAAGTTCACTAGCTTTGCCATGAAAAACCTTACCCCCTCCCCCTCTTTTTCCTAAGAACAGGGGTGGCGTAGCCGGGGTGGGGTTACTTTCAAATTAGAGGGGAAGAATTTGTTTTTCCTTTGCCTTTGACAAACAATCACGAAGAGTGAAAAATGTGTTCCATCAGTCCTCGCATCATTACAGTGACTGGACTTGCCTCTACAAATGCATCAAACACGGGAGATAGCATCGGTCGTTAAGCACTGTTCTAGGTTTACCTTCTTACAAAAACCACATAACGTGCTATTTGTCAATATTGAGAGGGCTGGTTCTTAAACCAAGACACCAAGTAACATCGTTAGAGTAAAATTGCTAAGTTGTTGAGCGTACTAAATTTTCTGATTTGAGATTTTTAGAGCTAAATTCAATTTAAAATCTAAACTCTCTCACCCAAATTGATAATGACAGATCTTACCCCTAATTCTAGTTTTAGTTTGACACTACGTCTGGAGATTCCCAACCGGATTGGCATGTTAGCTAGCGTTACCCAGGCGATCGCTACCACTGGTGGTAATCTTGGTCAAATTGATTTAATCGAACAAACTAGAGCTGTTTCGATTCGTGATCTCACCGTTGATGCTGCTAGTACTGAACACGCCGAAGCAATTGTACAAGCTGTTAAGGCTTTACCAAATATTAAATTACTGAATGTTTATGACCGTACCTTTAATCTGCATCGGGGCGGCAAAATTAGTATTACCAGTAGAATTAGCCTCAAAAGTGTGTCTGACTTGGCAATGGCTTATACGCCGGGAGTCGGACGTATTTGTACAGCGATCGCTCAAGACCCAGAAGAAGTTTACAAATTAACTATTAAACAAAATACTGTAGCAATTGTGACTGATGGTAGTGCAGTTTTGGGTTTAGGAAATCTTGGACCAGGGGCTGCTTTGCCTGTAATGGAAGGTAAAGCGATGCTTTTCAAAGAATTTGCTGGCATCAATGCTTTCCCCATCTGTTTGGCTACCCAGGATACCGATGAAATTGTCCGTACTGTGAAAAATATTGCCCCTGTATTTGGTGGGGTAAATTTAGAAGATATTGCTGCACCTCGCTGCTTTGAAATAGAAGAAAGACTACGGCGAGAGTTAGATATCCCCGTTTTTCATGATGATCAACATGGTACAGCGATCGTCACCTTGGCAGCGCTGATTAATTCTCTCAAGTTGGTGCATAAGTCAATGGAACAAATTCGCATCGTGATTAACGGTGCTGGGGCTGCGGGAATTGCGATCGCTCGTTTATTGCAAAAAGCCGGGGCAGATAAAATTTGGATGTGCGACTCTAAAGGTATTCTTTCCACTAGCCGGACTGACTTAACACAAGAAAAACGGGAATTTGCAGTCAAAGCACAGGGTACTCTCGCAGGTGCAATGCAAGCAGCAGATGTGTTTATTGGTGTTAGCGGACCGGGAGTCCTGACACCAGAAATGGTGCGTTCGATGGCGAAAGATCCAATTGTGTTTGCAATGGCCAATCCCATTCCGGAAATTCAACCAGAATTAGTCAGTAATGAAGTTGCGGTGATGGCAACTGGACGTAGTGACTACCCTAATCAGATTAATAATGTGTTGGCTTTTCCGGGGGTATTTCGCGGTGCATTAGATTGTCGAGCCCAGACCATTACCACTTCTATGTATTTAGAAGCAGCAAGTGCGATCGCTTCTTTGGTCAAACCATCTGATTTGGATCGCGAACATATCATTCCTTCTGTGTTTGATGAGCGCGTCGCTACTACTGTTGCGGCGGCGGTGCAACGGGCTGCACGTCAGGATGGTATTGCTCGTAGTTAGGAGTTCAGGGACTGGGGACTAGTTCGGTGCAACCAGCTATCAGCCAGCCTGCATCGCTAGCCTCCATTAATTTTGACTAACGCTTCATATCATGTCCGTTTGAAGACTTATGATATCTGTGAAGGCCGGTAATTGGTAATTGGTAATGGGTAATGGCAAAAATCAATGCCCAATGCCCAACTGCATCAGAATAATATCGTAAGTAATTAGCCGGACTTGATATCACTTCATAGTAAGAATCTTTTGGGCATAGCGAAAAGCTGATCTTGGCTGAGTCCAAAATTTCCAGTCCTCCTCTGCTTCTAAAGGAACTGGCGAATGAATTCTGTAGTTTGCGATCGCATAAAGGAGACCACGAGTGAGCTGAGATAACCTCTGCGGCTCAATCATCTTGATCCCCTTGACTCAAACATAGGTGTTTTTGGAGTTCCCTGATAATCATTCTGCGCTCAAAAACTCCAAATACCCATGACTCAGTTCTTTCACCGCCAATTCATAAAACTGCTGGCCGTGTTCGGGTGTTGCTAAAGCAGGGTTTGATCCCATCCTGCCATCTGGGTAATGCTGACGAAAATCTTTGGCACCGTAAATTCTGTGTCCTTTCCCAACTTCTGGAGAAAGGGGTGCTTGCTTGATTGCTTCTGGATAGACAAATTGAGTTACAGCCACTTCACTTGGCGTTGCATGGGAACCTTCTTGATCCCCGTATAATTCTTTTGCTAGCTTAAACACTGAACTGCACATAAACCAGTTAGCAACTTGACATCGCACATTTTGAGCATTGGAAATCTGCAAATCTTCTAAATGGGCGTAAGTTTCTGAGAAAGCTGCTTTCAGGGTGGCGATGTTACCACCGTGTCCGTTGATAAAGTAAAACTTGCTAAAACCTGCTTTCGCTAAACAGGTGATGTAATCTCGCACTACTTGGATCATTGTGCTGGGACGCAGACTGATTGTGCCGGGAAAAGCTGTATGATGCAGTGCCATGCCAACATTGATTGTAGGCGCAACTATGGCTTGGGTTGCTTCACCGACACCGCGAGCGATCGCTTCTGCACAAATCGCATCTGTACCAATTAATCCTGTTGGTCCGTGTTGTTCTGTTGAACCAATCGGGAGAATTATCCCCTGAGATTTTTGCAGATAAGCTTCGACTTCTTGCCAAGTACTTAGATGCAGCAACATTTTGGTTGTTTGTTGTTAGTTGGTTGTTGTTGGTTATTCTAACCACTGTACGGGTGCAAGACCTTGCACCTCTACTAACCACTAACCAAAACAATAGTGCTTCTTCACATCGCTTCTAATTTCCCATGTACAGGACATACCAGCGGGAAAGGTAACTAAATCACCTTTGCCCATTTGCACTGGTTGTCCGCCCCTGGGAGTGACAACAACATCACCTTCTAAAAAGTAGCAGATTTCTTGGGTATCATAAGTCCAAGGGAATTTTGAGGCTGCTTTGTGCCAAATATCCCAATTGGATACACCCAATTCCTCAAGGCGTTTTTGACTGGGTTGACGCTCAATCTGAATTTCCATACTCTGTATGCTTAAATATTTTTAACAGTAGGATTGAATATCTTCTCCACACTGATCTACTAAATAACACAAAGCACGAAAACGCAAGCCAACAAATTGGTCATAAAGCGGGTTTAACTTACACATGGGCGGAATGTGGGCAACCTTGCGACCAAATAAAATAATATCCCGCTCAAAAGGACATTGGGCAGGGATCAATTTAGCAATAAATTTTGCCAATTTTTGATTTTGAATATCTAAGGAATCAAGCCATTGACGTAATGGTAGCAGTAAATCAGATTGAGTTCTGTTGAATGGATTTTTTATTTGTGATTGATGATTGTCTTTGGCGGGATTAACAAAAGCTGAGAAAATAATATTTTGATTGCTAGTTTCAAACATAATAATTTCCCCTCCAATTCATGGATTATTTACTGTGATTATCTATTTATATTGACGCTGATTAAGTCATTAAGAACTGTTCAGCTAAATACAAAATAACAAAAAAATTCTTAGGCGTGTACTGTTGCAATTATTAATTTCTAATTTCCGATATATATAATACCTATCTCGAATTTAAATTAATTACCTACTAATACACAGTACCCAGAGATGTAATTTTCCAGGAAAAATCGTGGTTTTACTCTTTCTATGGCTAGATTTCAGTAGGCATATGTTTGATATGGACAGAATTTTAGAGTATCTGCTCTCAGAGAGTATGTAACCGAAGTTACAAAAGTTTATGATAAAAATATCTGAAAGTAATAATTACGCATATTAATATTATTAAGCGATTATTAAAAAGAGGCTGCCGAATATAAAACTTTGAATAAATCTTCCTAACTGATGAACTGAGCACACCAAGTTGTATATGCAAAAGGAACAGAGAATTAAAGTAGCTGTATTGTCTACTTCCTGGGTTTTCACCCTTTGCAGCTTCATGATTACTCATCAATAGGTAATAGTTGCGATCGCTCACAACAAAAAAGCATAAATTATGTTATTTGTACTTTTCTGCAAACTTTAAAGTCGAGCCTGTATCTACTAAGGTACAGTTTGACTGGAAAAGTAGCGTATGCAGCCATTGACCGCTGGAGCGATCGCGTTAGTACCGTATTTGAGTGGTAAACTCTTTGACTGGGGCATAGTACTTACGTGCTGTCATCTTGTTTACTTAGTCACTATCGTGCTATTGAATTCCCAAATACCAGAAGAGTTAGAGTGGTTCAAATCAGTACTACTTGACCCTCAAGGCGAGTGTCTTTATCTGATTCGTCCAGATGGGTATATCGGTCATCGTACCCAACCTGCTGATGTCTTCAAGCTTTGGACATATCTGCAAAAATTCAATCTCTTTCAATCAGTAGATGAAATGTATTCCCCATCTTTGAGCAAATGAGCAAGAAAAGCGATCGCACCTGTCTGTGATTTTCTATTTCTTGGATTTATGGAGAAAGCAAATCTTGAAAAAGTTTCTTTATCCATCCCCAAGAAGTCATTCATTACCTTGCTGTTCACTTTTAGTTTTCCTTAATACAGTCATGAAAACAAAATTGATTTTTCTAGCTTCAGTAGTTGGACTGAACATCCTTGTAGCAGCGTGTGAACCTGCTCCGGAGACCCAAACTACTCCCGCACCAGCAGTTCCACAGGGTGAGACTCCACCACCAGCTACTACTCCAGTACCAGGTGAGACTCCACCACCAGCTACTACTCCTTGACACATCTCTATTTAGCTTCATGAACGCGTCAATTGAATATGGCGCCCCTATAGAGGATAACCGACAGAAAAATGTTTGCCATTTTACCCAGACGAAAAATATCGAAACATGATTCTGTCGGGGATTTTCTTTACCAAACGTCCGATTCTCTATTATGGCAAAGTTTGGTGATCACGCATCCCACGAACAGTTCAAGCCTAGCAGTCCCCAATCCCAAGTTAAAGAAATATTCTGG
>NZ_AJLL01000070.1 GCF_000317225.1 Fischerella thermalis PCC 7521 | reverse complement strand
ATAAGTGTTGGTTCACCAATTCTGACTATTAATCATGGCAGTACCTTTATGGTGACTGATTTAAATGGACATATTCACCATGAGGGTCATCAAGGTATTTTTTGTAAGGTGATGTGGAAGTTAAGCAGCAAAGTTGGTAGCCTTGGAGTGTAGAACAATCTGTGAAAGTTTGAAGCCACTGACAAATTAGCGATCGCCCTACTGCAAGCCTCTGCGTTTCAAATTGCTACTTTTTTACGCAAAGCTGTACTTAAATCATAATTATCCACGTTGGGGTGGAAAAAATAGTACAGGATACCAGCTACAACGCAATAATTCCGACGCAAAACTGGAAACTAACCATTCTTGGAGTTTACCTATCGTTCCTGAAGACACTGCGATCGCACTAATATCTGCCATTGTAGCTGCCTCTAAAATCTGGGTGACGCAGTGTCCTTCGCGAACTTCTGTCTCTACTTGTAAATTTACTTTCTCCAAATCAGCTTTAATCTGAGATAGAGTTTGCCCTGCCTGCTGCGGTAAGATTTTCTTTGGTACTTCCCGACGACCAGTATCTTCTAATACCCAGCATAGCTTACACTGTTGTAGATATCTATCAGATTGTTGTTGAGCTAATTGCTTCACCTGTTGCACCAGATAATTCGCCGCTTGAGTATCGTTGTAGGGAAGTAGCAAAGAACGGAAAAGGTGCTGACAACGAAGCGTTAATTCCTCAGAAGTATAAGTAGAGATTAACTGAGGACGCAGTACCAGAAGAGGAATCGTTGTTTTGTGAGACAAGTCAGCCATTGTACCACCCACCAATTTCTCAGTGAGTAAGCTGCGACTTTGAGAACCCAGTATAATCAATTGGGACTGATAGGTTTGGGCAACCTTAAGGATGATTTCCACAGGCTTTCCCGATTGAACTTCTATTTTTACTTCTACATCAGTAGGACTTTCACCAACAGTTTCGGTCAATCGAGTTTGAGCTTGTTCTATTTTCTCAGTATCGGCTCGTGGAATAATGCCTTTTTCCCACAATGGAACAGCGTGCAGAAAAACAATTTGCTTCATCCCCGCCAGCGCAAGACTAGAAACAAAATGTGTGAGACGGTGTAAACCATCAGAAAAATCTGTGCAAATCAAAACTCGTTGAAACATAGATAACCAGTAAAAGATATTAAGAAGTCTTCTAACTTAATCCCGCAATCTATAATTAAATTCGTTTGAATGCTTACAGCATATTTCATTTTAGTGATAAAACTGCAATCATTTTAATAAATTAGCTATAGCAATACATCATCACTTTTCAATCACATTTGAGGCATATAACTAAAGTGGCGCTGCTTGCTGGAAAAGAAAATCAACAGTGAGGAAACTATGCGATCGCGCGCAATTCTCATCCTCATCTCTTTGTTAATAGTCGTCGGCTTTTTAGGTTTTCAGTTAGAACTGAATTTGCCAGGAAGACCGCCTTCTATTGACAAAACCTATACACCATTGACAAAATCTCCCCCCACAAGTGTAGGTTCCTATGATGTTTTGGGTTATGTAGTCGAGTCTGAAAAAGCCGACAGATGGCTGCAAACCGAAAAAGGACGCCAAGCACTTTCTCCTGATCATGGTGCAGTTAAAGTTACCCAAGACTTAATAGATTTGGGTCGTGATGCTTTGTTTATGCAAAACGGGTTAATGGCAAATACTCCCGGTCTACCCGTCGCTGCACAACTGAATGGTACGTCTTCTGCCTTCCAAAATACTTTAGCGCCATCTCCCCATGAAGTTGCTGATATCGACACCTTGAAACGAGGTGCTGCTATTTTCCAAAAGGCGAAACCTCATTGGACTGTATCTCAGCGCACCTTATTTTCATGATGGTGGTGTAGCTGCTAGTGCTGAGTCAATCAAGGAAAATGCAAAACTAATTACACAAAACAATGAACAAACCAAGAGTAAATAATTTTTTAGAACAAATAAGTACTAGCAAGTTAGTTCACTATTTACTATTATTTGCCCTTGGATGGGGAATAGTTCAAGTTTTGGCTTATCTTTCTACAGTAATTGTAATTTTTACTTTAGCAGCAGTTTTAGCATTTGTACTTAATTATCCTGTGCAGTGGGTGGAGCGTTTTTTACCGCACATTTTAGCAGTCATTTTAGTTTTTTTAGTAAGTCTTTTAATTCTTGCTATTTTTACATTGACAATCGGTTTTGCAGCTTTATCTCAGGGACAACAATTACTGAGTCAATCTCCAGAGTTTGTCAACTTTATAATATCTTTATTAGAACGACTAGAAGCTTTACTGGATAAGTGGAATTTACAAGTGGATTTAAGCGCTGTTGAAAAGGAACTACGAAATCAAGCTTTAGCTGGAATTGGTGTGGGTTTCGCCACTGTTCAAAGGTTACTTGCCAGCTTAGTAGATGTAATTTTGATTGCCGTTGTTGCTTTTTTCATGTTACTAGACGGCAAACGTCTCTGGTATTTCATTCTGAAATTTTTTCCCGAAGGTCTACGTCACGAATTGACGGTTGCAATTCAGCGAAACTTTTTAGGCTTTTTCTGGGGAAGGCTAATTTTATCTGTATTCTTTGGGATCTCTGCTTTTATTGTATTTTTGATTTTGCAAGTGCCTTATGCATTAATTTTAGCTACCATTGCCGGAGTTTTTGACTTGATTCCAGGTATTGGAGCCACACTAGGAATTAGCCTTGTGTCTTTAATTGTTTTACCTCAAGGAATTTGGCTCAGTCTCAAAGTATTAGTAGGTTGTATTTTACTTCAACAAATAGAAGAGAATTTACTTATGCCTCGCATTATGCAAGGTTCGTTGAATATTAATCCAGTTGTAATGTTTTTTGCACTATTAATAGGTGCAAGAGTCGCAGGACTACTAGGAGTTTTTCTGGCTGTCCCCATTGCTGGAGTAATTATTAGTTTATTTGAAATGGATGAGTTGAAAGCAGATTGACACTAATACCAATTATTTATGAAGATACACATTATTTTAAAAAACTAACCGCTAAGACGGCATAAACGCGCAAACCGCTTCCGGAAGGGTAGAACGCCAAGAGTGGAGGGTTACTCATTTAGTACGGCTTCACATTAAATTGGTATAATATGACAATTAAAACTATGCGATCGCTCGTTGTGATAGATGATGAACTCAAATAATTTATTGATTCTGAATAGATAAATTTGGTAGCGTAGATACTGTTCACCCTTTACTTTCTCAAAAATTATTGGCGTGCGAGGGATAGCATTGTGCGAAATATAAATGGTATTCGCAATCGTTTTAATAATTTCAAAAACAAACAAATTCCACCACCGCAATTAGAGACTATACGCAATAGTCTATTAGAAGAATCAACAATAAGTATTAATTATATAGTGCTAATTTTTGGTTCTTGTATCATCGCTACCTTAGGACTGCTTTCTAATAGTGCTGCTGTGATTATTGGTGCAATGATTATTGCACCTTTAATGTTGCCAATCCGGGGAGTAGCATTTGGAGCTTTAGAAGGCAATGTAATTTTATTTCGTAAAGGTTTAACAGCAATTATCTCCGGAACTATTCTTGCAGCGGCTTTAGCTTGGTTTATCGGTTACTTCGTGGCGCTTCCAGAATTTGGTAGTGAAATTATCGCCCGTTCTCGACCCACTTTACTAGATTTAGGAATTGCCGTAGCGGCTGGGGGAATTAGTGCTTATGCAAAAGTGGAACCAAAAATTTCTGAAAGTTTAGCCGGAACCGCGATCGCAGTCGCACTTATGCCACCAATTTGTGTAATTGGCTTGGGTTTATCACAATTAAATTTGCAACTTAGTACCGGTGCAACAATACTTTATCTAACTAATTTGTTGGGAATCACTCTTTCCTGTATGGTGACGTTTTTGCTAACGGGTTGCACCTCCTTCAAACGTGCGAGAAAAGCCCTTGGCTGGACACTAGCTTTTACAGCAATACTTTTTATTCCCTTAAGCATAAGCTTTTATCAATTAATTAGACAAGCTAGACTTGAAACTAGTATTAGGCAAGCATTGCTGAATCGAACTATTACCTTTCAACGGGTGGTACTGCTAAATATTAGTGTGAATTGGTTAACTGATCCCCCACAAGTTCGTTTGAATGTTAGAACAAAGGAATCTGTAACACCAACACAAGTTACTTTATTAGAAAAATTTTTAGAAAAAGAAATGGGTCAACCCTTCACCCTAATTTTTGAAGTTGGTCAAATAGAGGAAATTCGGGGAGATAGCCCAGAGAATTTAAAGTTTTAAAAACATTAACTGTGAAGATCAACTAATATTTTTTATTATTATCTCATTCAAATTTAATTCATTACTTTTGATGTAATTTTGTTCTATATTTTGATATATCTATTACCAACTCAAATTGTCTTTTTTTTAGCTGAAAAGTGATTGACACGCTTTGTAAACACTGAATTAGAATTTACACTTCTTCGCTAAAGTCAGTAGTAGTAGTACTGTGGCACAGCTAAAATGTTGCAATAAATCTCTTTTTCTATCTCTGTATTCTCCGGAGCTGGTGCGGTTTATTTATGCACTGTTTTAGTCTGGTCAGTCTACTACTAGCTGCTGATGTCGGCGATACACCGATGTGTCCAATTTTCGATGTAATCGATATAGTTAGTTTGCAATCAAGCGCGAGTACCGCAAACATAAACTCTATTAATTTGTATGAACTTGGTAAAAGTGTGATAGTGCAGTCACTTTCTATTCACATTTATCGTGAATACTAAAAATATCGACCTGCTCGACCGAAATCGACATGTTACTGATAAGGAGTCTTTCTTATGGTTGGGTTGATAATTACTTGGTTAGTCACCGCTGTCAGCTTTTTGATTATTTCTCGACTACCAATAGGAGTAGAAATAGACGGTTTTGGAAAAGCGTTAATTACCGCCGCAGTTTTTGGAATATTGAATGCGCTTTTACTTCCGATTTTAACCTTTTTTACCCTGCCATTTATTATCATTACCATAGGCTTATTCTTCTTTGTTCTCAATTCAATTATCTTTGGATTATCAGCTGCTATAGTGCCTGGTTTTCGCTTAAGATACGGTTTTTGGAGTGCTTTGCTGGGTTCAATCGCATTGGCAATTATTAACTCTATTCTCCTGAGGCTGATAGCACCACTTACCTGATCAAAAAAGCGAATATTCCATTTGGAATCATTGAATAAATTGGAGCAAAAACCTATGATTATAAAATTTTTGCGACAACAACAAGGTTAGGAGGTATGCGTCTATGAGAAGTTTGTTAATGAAAAATCCTGTAGTAATAGGGGCATCTTGGATAGGTGCATATCTTGTAATTATCCTACTACCCTTATTGATACTGCTTTTATACCCACCTACACCAAGTGATATACGTAGTTTTTGGCTAGAGTTTTCTGCTGCTTTGGGTTTTATTGGTTTAGCAATGATGGCAATGCAGTTTGCCCTAACTGCCCGAATCAACCGTATCGAAGCCTCCTATGGTGTTGACCTAATTCTTCAGTTTCACCGCTACACCTCGATAGTTGCGTTTTTCTTCATCCTGACTCACCCGATAATTGTGTTTATTGATAACCCAGAGACACTCCAACTATTGAATTTTATCCAAGCCCCGTGGCGTGCGAGGGCAGCAGTTATCGCTACTCTGGCGCTAATTGCGATTATTGTCACTTCTATTTGGCGCAAACAGCTTAATATTCCCTACGAACCTTGGCGTATTGCTCATGGTATCTTAGCAGTTATTATTGTTGGATTTAGTTTAGGACATGCCTTGGGTGTGGGCAATTACTTGGGACTTTTTTGGAAAGCAGTGATCTGGACTGGTATTGCAGTAGCTGCGTTGTGGTTATTAATTTACGTCCGCTTGGTCAAGCCCTACTTTATGCAGAAAAAACCTTACTTGGTAGAAGCAGCCATCCCCCAAAGGGGCAATGTCTGGAATCTAGTTTTGCGTCCCAGAGGACACGAAGGAATTCGCTTCCAACCAGGTCAATTTGCTTGGCTGACTCTAGAAATTTCGCCCTTTAGAATGCGAGAACATCCATTTTCTTTTGCTTCCAGTGCAGAACATTGCGATCGCATTGAATTTGGCATTAAGGCTTTAGGAGACTTCACCAAAACAATCAAAGATGTCAAACCAGGTACTAAAGCTTTCCTAGATGGTCCCTATGGAGTTTTCACCACAGACCGCTATGAGAATACTGCTGGATTTGTCTTTATTGCTGGAGGTATCGGCATCACACCAATGATGAGTATGCTTCTTACCTTAGCAGAACGTCAAGATGAGCGCCCCCTACTGTTAATTTATGCGAATAAGACTTGGGAAGACATTACTTACCGAGAAGAAATTGAAGCCTTAAAAGACAAATTAGACCTGACAGTGATCCACGTTCTGAGAGAACCGCCGGAGGATTGGTCAGGAGAAAGTGGATATGTTGATCAGGGACTGCTAAAACGCTATATTCCTAAGCGTCCTGCCACTCGAAATTACTTTATCTGTGCCGTACCAAAAATGATGGATCAGGTAGAGAAAGCCTTGCACGAGTTGGAAGTACCTGTCACCAACATTCACATGGAACATTACAACCTTGTTTAACAGCATCATCTATCAGCTATGCGTTTATGCCGCATTGCCAAATTTGCTCTACTAGGAATTGCTTCTATTTTGTTGGTCTGGATGTTGTCTCCTGCAACCATCGTACCCCCTACTGACCCTGCCAAGCCAGTTACAATCCATGTAACAGACCACGGCTGGCATTCCAGATTGGTGTTACCCACTGGCAACGGCGAATTAATTCAGTATGCTTACGGTGATTGGAATTATTTTGCGTTAAACCAGCAAGACTTGAAAAATGGGGCGGCGGCACTTTTAGTACCAACTCAAGGCACCCTTGGTCGGCGAAAATTTAGCAATATCGTCGAACTTCAACAAATCATTCAACAGCAAGATTACACCCTATTAAGTTTAGAAGTAGCGCAAGCCAAAGTAACACAGCTGCTGAAATTATTAGATGAACGTTTTAGCTGCAATATTGAAACGAGTATTGAGAATTCGCAAACAGGTTTAACCTTAGTCCAAGATGACCAAGACTATACTTTGTTACACAATAGCAATCATGAATTAGTTGAGTGGCTACAAGATTTGGACTGCCAAATACATGGCTTTATCATGTGGGCAAATTTTCGAGTAAAACACCCATAATTAATGAACACAAAGTGTACATTTAAAAATTAACTATGAAGGAAATATACACAGAAATTGAGATTCAAGCACCAGATCACCAGGTTTGGAAAATACTCACTGATTTTGACAATTTTCCAACATGGAATCCCTTTATCCGTCGAGTTAGTGGAGAGGTTCGGGAAGGTTCTCATCTAGAAGTACAAATTCAGCCACCAGGAAAAAATGAAATAACTTTTAAACCAAAAGTCCTTAGAGTTATGCCAAATCGAGAATTACGCTGGTTAGGGCATTTTATCATACCAGGGCTGTTTGATGGTGAACACATTTTCTTGATACAATCTCTGACAATAAATCGCACTCACTTCATTCAAAGGGAAATTTTTCGAGGAATACTTGTTCCGTTTTTTACACGTCAACTAGAAACCAATACATGCCAAGGTTTTGCAGAAATGAACCGTGCTTTGAAAATGCGATCTGAACAATCAGAATCTACAGAAAAAGTATAGTATTTGACTCTTTACAATAATTGAAAAAATCTCAAATCTAAAAATTTTTTATGCGTTACAGTATCATGCTTCAACTGGTGGCAGCCATCACTTTAATTTTTCTGGGTACTGCCGCTTTATTTGCCTGGTTGCAATACCGTCCAATTCCAGAAGAAACTAATACACAAAGTAGAATTTCATGTATTTATAATCGTTTTCCAACATAAGTTTATCAGTTAATACCAGTTTAATATGAAGTTACAGAGAAATAACCCCGCCCCAATTATTGCACTCCGCTTGAATTTCTTTTACTTGAAATCGGGGAGGGGATTAATTAGAATTATTGGCGTTGCTGAATCAAGATATGAATTTACGATTTACGGGTGTGACTAGACGTACTTTGACTAAGCAATGAAGCAGAATCTTCATCCAAAAACAGTGTTGTCTGAGAATATTGACGCAGCACAGAAACAGGACAATCTGTACTGATATCTCCTTGTAACATCTTTTGAACTATTTTAGCTTTATGTGATCCCGGCGCAAGACAAAGAATTTTTTTAGCAGAACAAATTGTGGGAATAGTAACAGTAAAAGCATATTTTGGCACAGCTTCTAGACTAGGAAAATGACCTTGCTTTACTTGTTGCTGTTGATTAAGTTGATCTAATTTGACTAGTTTTACGCTGTAACGGTCTTGGAAATTAGCCACAGATGGATCGTTAAAAGCGATGTGTCCATTTTCTCCCACACCCAAGCAACATAAATCAATTGGTTGTGCTTGTAATAATTTGCTGTAGCGATCGCATTCTAGTATAGGTTCTAAAGTGTCACCCTCGATGTAGTGAAATTCTTTCAGATTGACTCGATTGTGGAAACGTTCCCGCAAGTAGCGCCGAAAACTAGCAGCATGAGCAGCAGAAATTCCTAAATATTCATCCAAATGAAAACAAGTAACACGCTGCCAATCAATGCCATCTAATGCTATTAATGCATCGAGAAATTTAATCTGAGAATTACCTGTAGCTAGCAATACAAAAGCCTTACCATTTTGTTGTAAAACATCCCGTAAATAATTCTGTGCAATTTCTGCTACATTCTGGGCTAATTCAGTTTCACCCCTATAAATTTGCACATTCAATTCATCAACCCGAAAAACTTTTTTGGCAGTTGGCATTGAATTATCAACTATGAATTATAAAGAGACTCTGTAGAGACATTGGGCAACTTGTAATCTCGAATTCAGTTAATCACTGATAACAAAAAATATCACCCCTAGTCTCTCTTTGAACCCGCAGTGAAGAATACTGCAAAAGATAATCACTTAAACTAGATATTACTTTTCTATCTTAATATCAATTAAGTAAACAGTTACGGTAATGACCCTGGAGAAAAGCAACTGAGTTTTAGTTGCTAGTTATTTTTTAAGAAAATTAGGCTGTGTTAAGACCCAAGACTTTACGTAAAACTACTTGGTCTTCTAGTTTTACTTTGAGACGGCCTTTTTCGATGTCGCGAATCCAGCTTTGACTTTTACCTGCGAGTTTGGCTAATTCTCTTTGCGAGAGGTTGAGGTTTTTGCGCGCCCGTAAAATTTGTTCGCCCAGTAAGTCACCAGTGGTTTTGGTTTTTCTTTTGTTTTTTGTGGTTCGCTGCTTTTTTTCCAAGTCGGCTGTTTGCTTTTCCCAGTCTGGTGGTAGGCTGAAGGACAAAATTCGGGCATTCATTAAGAGGTTCCATTTGCCACGGGGACTGACGTCTGTCAGACGTGATGTACCGCTACCGTCGTTAATCCAAAATTCTAAGGCTTCGTCTGGATCTTCGGGAATGTCCACTATTCTCGCCCACAACGGTTGGATGGTTGGCGGGTAGGTGACTGGATCAAAGACTGATTTCATCCCGTGGTGATTGAGGACTTCTAAATCATGTTCAAAAGTCCGCAGCAGGCGTTTGCGTTCTTCTCTTTGTCTGCACGCCTGGGCTATTTTCTCTTCGCCGTAAGCAACGCGCATTAAGGTTGGAACAGTTATGCGTTGGGAAGCCCCCATTTTGGTTTTAAATAGTAACCACAGCATTAATCTTGCTGCACCTTCGTGTTGCTGCCAAATGCTCATAACTGTAGTTAATAAGGATTTTGGCAGGCTACCGTATTGATAAAATGCTGTGCGTTCCTTACACGCTTGTTTGTTGAGGAAATACTGCGCCCAAACTCCAGCTCGAATTTTGAAGGTTAAGCCGACAAGATATTTACATCCGAGATT
The DNA here is from genome assembly GCF_000317225.1 of Fischerella thermalis PCC 7521. GTDB lineage: Bacteria > Cyanobacteriota > Cyanobacteriia > Cyanobacteriales > Nostocaceae > Fischerella > Fischerella thermalis. The sequence goes on along the minus strand of NZ_AJLL01000070.1, from coordinate 112,326 downwards.
ATCTTCTTGAAAGTGACGTTGAACTTGGACTAATTCCCACAAACGGCTTCCTTTGATGGAGAAGCCTTTAAGCATACCTTGTTGTGGCCAGTCAATGGAAACGACGAGTGAGCAAGCTTGCTGGACTAAGTTGTTTATCAAAGTCAACTTGACGTTTTTGCTTAAGTCCTTGCGCTTTTCTAAGCCCAGGTATTTCTCAAGCTGTCGTTCATCGACTGTAAATTCTTGCTCCCAAGGCTGATCTAGGGTTGTTGCATATGCTGCAAAAACTAGATGTAGACAAGCAGCCCTGATATCCAGTGTCTCTATGGCTTCTAATTTTGTGACAGGTTCACTACTTTGGGGTGATTTTGTCAGATGAAATGCGATCGCTCCTTTGCCTTGATTGACTTGACGACGATAGCACAAGTTTCCTTGCTCATCTGTTTCCCAAGGTAATGATGCACGTTGGGAGAGCAAATTGCAAGCTTCCCAAATGACAATTGCTGAAGCAAAGGGGTTACTCTTGCCATTGGAAAATAAATCTGGACTAGTCACTTCTCGCAAGTCAACTTTGCATCTCCCTCTTTTAGCGTGCCAAGGTATGGGAGAATTTGTTGGGCAAGCGATCACACATTGTGGTTCGGGATAGTAACCCTCACAGTTGTTACAAAGGCACGGATCAATCCAGTATTTATCGTTTTCCAGTTTGATAGCACCTGTAGGACATTGAGGACGGCAGTTGTCACATCCAACGCAACTATTATTAGGTATTGTGTAAGGCATAAGGCTATTGCCAATGTACTCGTTGAGATGTCTGGCTCGGATTTCTCCTGGATGTGTCCCCTATTCTCACCACTCACAACCACATCAATTACGGCAAAACAAAACATAGATTTTTATTGCCGTTGTAACCCACCCACATCCATATTCGGACTTTCCATCCTATTGGAAGTTATTCTATGCTCATAACCTAGCCGAGCCTGATTAAATTCTTAATTATCTATACATTTCACAGATATTGTTGTAGGTTTGTTCATCATGAGCGAAAGATAAATTTTGTTAACTTGTGGATTTTCAGTAATTTCCACATATCTTCTTGATTAAGAGAAACCTCTTGTTGAAATTTGTTTGTTGTTTGAGTAAAAATCACAACCTGATAGATCCTGTACAGTTGTTTGTATAGCATCTCTTTCTAGGAGATAGCATGGATATGTAGTTTTTTGATTTGACAAGAAGATAGGTGTTTTAATATTTCGCTCATCTGTGATAATTGAATTATTAATAATATTAATATTTCACAAAAATTATTATTTTGTTAATAATTTTACATTTTTATTGCTTTTATTCAAGGTGAATCAGTGAACAATAGGACAATATTGTGGTTATACTTCTGTATCTCCTAATACTTTGATGATTTGTTATACCAATTTGGAAAAAGAATGCAACACGTAATAGTATTAGACCCATCACCAATCCTAAGCAAAATCGGGGAGGCTGCTGTTAGGCGGGTGGGATTATCTGTCCTTAAACATTTTTTGAATTGGTATTACTGCAAATAAATATCATCTTTACAATAAACTTCATGATGTTTTTAAATCTCATTATCATCAGTCATGATTTAATTACTGGCATAGAAATAACCAGTAAACATTATTAGTAAATAATTGCATTTATATTGAATAATATTAAAAGCAAGGTTTTTATCGGAAAGTTATGGAATTTTAACTATGTAAATCGTTAGATTTGAACATTAAAAAAAGATAATTACAGTTATGTTAGTATGAGCGTTAAAGCACCAATCAAGTTGTAGATAAATTCCAGCAGGTAAGTTCATGGCAGTACTCACAGGATTGACATTTGGCGGTAAAACTTGGACACCCAAATTTGCCCAATCAATAGATGAACATAAATGCATTGGCTGTGGCAGATGTTTTAAAATTTGCGGACATGATGTGCTGTTGTTACGAGCAATGAATGAAGAGGGTGAATTTGTAGATGATGAAGATGATGATGAAATTGAAAAGAAAGTGATGACTGTTGCTCATCCAGAAAATTGTATTGGCTGTGGTGCTTGTTCTAGAATTTGTCCAAAAAACTGCTATACTCATGTTGAATTGAATAACTAAGTATGGCTTTGTGTAAAAGTTTAGTGAGGTTAAACGCAAAGAGACGCAGAGTATTTCTATGATTTGCGCGAGTAGAGGGGAATTCTCTATATTTATTTAGAGAGAATCTAAATATAGTTCATGACAAACAAATTTATAAATATAAAATGTTAATAATTAACTACTTGTAGTTGGTTATTAAAATAAAATAATCTGGCAACAAAAACAAATTAAAACAAGTTTAAGTCTCGCCGATTTTATAGTTAAAACATCGACAATTAAAAAGTAACTTAACTTGGGTTTAAAGGGTAAGATACATATGTCAAACCCATTTTAAATAAAGTGAAAATCAAAAGTAAAAAGACAAAACACAAACCGTATAAGTAATAGAGAGGCTGAAAATTATCGAGAAGTCTCTTAGTACACAAACGGGTTCACTTCACTTCATGGTGTAAGAACTATTTCTTTTTAGTTTGAACTTTTGGTTTTTCACCTACAACTTAGCGATGGTTACACCTGGAACGACGTTATTCTGAGCAGGCATGTATGCAACAAATTCCTGTTTCACTGTTAACCTTAGTTGCTGGGGTATTAATCACACTCTTCAGCCTTTGGGTTGGTCAACACCATAGTCTACTGCCAATGCAGGCATCAGAACAAGCGCCTTTGGTAGATAGTTTTTTCAATGTGATGGTGACAATTGCCACTGCTTTGTTTGTGGTGGTAGAAGGAACAATTTTGATTTTTTTGGTGATGTTTCGTCGCCGTAAAGGTGATGAAACAGATGGGTCGCCTATTGAGGGCAATTTACCGTTAGAAGTATTTTGGACGGCAATCCCAACCATAATTGTTCTGGGTTTGGGGATTTACAGTGTGGATGTTTATAGCAGAATGGGAGGGTTAGAATCGGGTGGTCACAGCCACACTCCAGTTCATGTTACCCACCAGATGCCGGGAAGTGCAATTGCTGCTACTCTGAGCGATGCTTCTGGGATAACACCAGCAAATGACCCCAATATTGGTATTGGTGCGGGTGCTAAGGAACAAGGCAAAACAGCAGACTTAGTTGTTGATGTGACGGGGATGCAGTTTGCTTGGATTTTCAACTATCCTAACAGTGGTGTTACTGCTGGTGAATTACACGTACCTGTGGGTGCTGATGTACAACTCAACCTTGCTTCTACAGATGTAATCCACTCGTTTTGGGTGCCGCAATTCCGCCTCAAACAAGATGCAATTCCTGGTATTCCTACCAAACTCAGGTTTGTCGCTACTAAAGTTGGCACTTACCCTGTAGTTTGTACAGAACTGTGTGGTGGTTATCACGGTTCCATGAGGTCACAGGTAGTAGTTCATACTCCCGAAGAATACGAAAGCTGGTTGACAGAAAACCGGATTGCCCAACAGCAGCAAGAACTACAACAAGCTGTGGCAGTTAATCCCGCCGAATTATCTGTATCAGAGTTTCTCGCCCCTTATGTACAGAAGATGGGGATCGGGAAATAGTATTTAATCTCTTTCCCAGTCAATGGTCAATAGTTGTTGGTTGGTAGTTGGTGTTGATTGGAAAAACCAACAAACAACAAACAACACACAACAAACAACAAAGAAAGAAAAACATGACTCTCGAAATACCACGGAATCAGCCACCTGGAAAGGAAGCCACGATTGTGGTTGCTAGCAGTACTCATCATCACCCCGAAGCGTGGAAATGGTATGACTATTTCACGTTTAATGTTGACCACAAGGTGATCGGTATCCAATACCTGGTGACGGCGTTTTTGTTTTATCTCATCGGTGGACTGATGGCTGTAGCCATGCGTGCTGAGTTGGCGACACCGGATGCAGATTTACTTGACCCAAATTTGTATAACGCTTTCATGACCAATCACGGAACGATCATGATTTTTTTGTGGATTGTTCCGAGTGCGATTGGAGGATTTGGCAACTTCCTAGTACCGCTGATGGTGGGTGCTAGGGATATGGCTTTCCCAAAACTGAATGCGATCGCTTTTTGGTTGAACCCACCCGCAGGTTTGCTGATTTTAGCTAGTTTCTTCTTTGGTGGTTCCCAATCTGGTTGGACGGCTTACCCACCATTAAGTTTGGTAACTGCACCAATTGCCCAATCACTGTGGATACTTGCCATTGTCTTGGTGGGAACTTCCTCAATTTTGGGTTCGCTAAACTTTGTCGTCACCATCCTATTTATGAAGGTTCCCAGCATGAAGTGGGATCAAGTTCCCCTATTTTGCTGGGCAATTTTGGCAACTTCTGTTTTAGCACTGTTATCTACACCAGTGTTAGCAGCAGGGTTGGTTTTACTGTTGTTTGATCTCAACTTTGGGACTTCGTTTTTTAAACCAGATGCAGGCGGTAACGTTGTTATTTATCAACACCTGTTCTGGTTCTATTCTCACCCGGCAGTTTATTTAATGATCCTGCCTATCTTCGGTATTATGTCCGAAGTGATTCCTGTCCATGCGCGCAAACCAATATTTGGATATAAAGCGATCGCTTATTCTAGTTTGGCGATTTGTGTTGTGGGTTTGTTCGTCTGGGTGCATCATATGTTTACCAGTGGAACACCCGGGTGGATGCGGATGTTCTTCACTATATCTACCCTGATTGTTGCGGTTCCCACAGGTGTGAAGATTTTCGGTTGGGTTGCTACTCTCTGGGGCGGTAAAATCCGTTTTACCAGCGCCATGCTATTTGCGATCGGCTTATTGATGATGTTTGTGATGGGCGGTCTAAGCGGTGTGACGATGGGAACAGCACCTTTTGACGTCCATGTCCACGATACATATTATGTAGTCGCCCACTTCCACTACGTGTTGTTTGGTGGTTCTGTGTTTGGTATCTATGCGGGAATTTACCACTGGTTCCCCAAGATCACTGGAAGGATGATGAATGAAACTTTGGGTCGAATTCATTTCATCTTGACCTTTATTGGTACGAATTTGACCTTCTTACCGATGCATGAATTAGGATTACAAGGTATGCCGCGGCGTGTGGCGATGTACGATCCGCAATTTACCCACCTCAACGAAATTTGTACGATTGGTGCATACATCTTGGGGATATCAGTGATTCCTTTTACGATCAATGCGCTGTGGAGTTGGATCGGTGGGAAGCAAGCGGGTGATAATCCTTGGAATGCTTTGACTTTGGAATGGGCAACTAGTTCACCACCGGCTATTGAGAATTGGGAAGTGTTGCCTATGGTCACTCATGGCCCTTATGACTACGGTCATGATGGTAAATTTCAGCCGGTTGCTGTCACGGAACCCAGTACATGATTTTTACACAATTTAGTACAGCTTTGCCTAAAGTCGTAGCATTTTTAAACGCAGAGGATCGCGGAGGAAACGCACGCCTGTAGCAGAGTTTTTCCACATTAGAGTTTGCTACGAGTTTATGAAAGGCTGTACTTAGTGTCTTTGTGTCTTTGTGGTTTTTTTTAACAACCATAAAGGCGCAAAAAAGAGATAAAGAAAGAGGATTTTTTCATGGCGATCGCAACAACGACTAGTCCAAGTCATCATCAGGAACATAAGGATTTACGAGTTTGGGGATTGTTGACATTCCTGATTTCAGAGTCTTTAATGTTTGGCGGGTTTTTTGCTACTTATTTGTTTTTTCGTGGAAGTACAGAAGTTTGGCCGCCACAGGGAACGGAAGTCGAGTTATTAGTACCGACAATTAACACAATTATTCTGGTTTCTAGTAGTTTCGTCATTCACTTTGGTGATACGGCGATTAAAAAGAATAATGTGAAAGGAATGCGGTTTTGGTATATCGTGACCGCACTCATGGGTGCGATTTTCTTGGCGGGTCAGGTTTATGAATACATGACCTTGGGATATGGTTTGACGACTAATGTTTTTGCCAACTGTTTCTACATTATGACTGGGTTCCACGGTTTGCATGTGTTTGTGGGACTGCTGTTAATTTTGGGTGTATTGTGGCGATCGCGTCGTCCTGGTCACTATAGTTCCACTAAACATACTGGCATTGAGATGGCAGAAATTTACTGGCACTTTGTAGACATTATTTGGATTATTCTCTTCACACTTTTGTACATTCTGACTTTGTTTTAACAATTGGTAATTGGTAATTGGTAATTGTTTTTCCCATTACCTGTTACCTATTACCCATTACCAAAAGGAGATTTTTATGCAAGTTGATACGGAAAGGTTTTCTTGGTTTCAAGTACCAGAGGAAATCAAAAAATTACTAATTTTAGCGACTGAGAATTGGGAAAATACTTCAGCATCTGAAAATTATATGAATCAAGCTTTAGCTAAAACAGGAGATAATCTTGAGGTTTTGGTAGCAGCTTATAGATATTTCTATTACAAATATAATTACACAATGGCACTGCAAACTGCTATTAAAGTTATAGATAAAATTAAATTGACTGAGAAGTTACCTGATGATTGGCAACAACTCCAGCCAATATTAATTAAGCGCAAAGAAGAGCCACAAATTCGATTGTATTTAAATGCTTATGCGGCTTCTGGATTGGTATTAGCAAAACTAGGAGAAATAGAAAAAGCTAAAGAAATCAGCACTCAGGTTAAATCTATTGATGATAAAAATGATTTTGGTGCAGGAATTTTACTTGATATTTTGACTCGACCCGCAGAAGAAGATGAGGATTGATATGAACGAACACAGATGAACACCGATGAACACCGATAATTTATCTGTGTACCCTGCGGGAAGCCGCGCAAAGCGCGTCTACATCTGTGTTCGATTTCTCAAACAATTTATATCCAGTGTGATCTATGAAAAATAGAGATTGGCATGTCAATAGAGATGGAGAGTATCAAGCTTGTAAATCGCCCAGAGTGTGGGACTTACTTAGAGATAATTATCGCCTTTATCGATTCTTGACTGAATTAGAAGATATTCTGAATGATGTTGAAGATGAAACTAGCCGCTTGCCAGAAATTCAGATGTTAGTCAGGCGATTATTAGTAAATTCTTATTGGGTACAAAGTCAGTATTTGCAACCTTGTCCCAAAACAGGAACATCGGTGTTAATTCTCTACGATGAATTAGGTTTCCCATTAACATTGCAAACAGTTACTTTTGCACCAGGGACAAAATCTAATATTCATAATCATGGTACTTGGGGTGTGGTCGCTTTATTAAAGGGGCAAGAAAAAAATACATTTTGGCGTCGCAATCCCAGCCAAGAATTTACAGCAAAGATTGAACAAACAGGAGAGTTAACTTTATTACCTGGTGATATTATCAGTTTTACACCTGATGCTATTCATTGTGTAGAAGCATTAGGTAATGAACCAACTGTTACTTTTAATATTTATGGCGAAACTGATCCAAAGCAACGTTTTGAGTATAATGTAGTCTCTCACACAGCAAAAAAATTCTAATTTATTTAAAGCAATAATTTTTAATAGCAAATATTTTTGGTTTTTAATTAAAATTTAATTGTGATATTAGTTATTAGTTGTAGTTAACGCTTAATAGCTGACTACGAATTTATTGTCTTTTGCAGTAGAGGGGAAAGGTTTTTGTGTATCAGAATACATGAAATCAGTGAACAGTGAATATTAAGAAACACTGATAACTGATAACTGTTAACTGTTAACTGTTAAATAGGAGATACTGCAATGGCAAGGGTAATTTTTTATGAAAAACCTGGCTGTAAAAACAATACAAAACAAAAGACTTTGCTGACAGCCGCAGGTCATGAAGTGGTGGCGTATAACCTCTTAACAGAACCTTGGACAGTTGAACGTTTACACTCATTTTTTGGCGATCGCCCTGTAGCCGAATGGTTTAACCGTGCTGCTCCCCGTGTACAATCGGGTGAGGTTATTCCTGAAAAAGTAGATCCGCAAACAGCTTTAGTGATGATGCTGAGAGATCCACTGTTGATTCGTCGTCCGTTGATCGAAGTAGGCGATCGCCGTGAGGTGGGTTTTGATGCAGAAAAAATCGATGCTTGGATTGGTTTAAAGTCTAAGGATGAGACTCTACAAGAAATCACGGAAAAGTTGAAGAGTCAGGATTTACAGAGCTGTTCTCACAAGCATGGTCAGGGACACGGTAATGGTCAAGACCATAAACAAGGTTCCTGTCAGCATTAATTTTTTGTAGTGGGGATGTGATTTAGTTAACGAACACAGATAGATGCACACCGATAAACACAGATGAGTTATCGGTGTGCATTAGAGCCATTTATATTTGCTTTATTCAAAGAATTAAAGTTTTCGTTAAAATTACACAGCCATACTTGAATACTTTTAAATAAATTGGTTATTTTGTTTTTTGCTTTTAGCAGTTAAATAAAAAATATGGCGTTGCTAAATCAAAATATGAATTTACAATTTACGGGTGTGTAGAGACGTAGCGTTGCTACGTCTCTACTGCGGTGTGTGGGTAATATATGCAATTATTATTTCCAGGAAGACTACAAAGCAATGGGTGGGGTGGTGTCAAGTCTTGTTCAAAAAGCTGATAGTGAATATACGATATTAGTCCAACAGCATAAATCCTACGAGCGAATTATCCGCAATGTTATGCTGCGAATGATCGCTGTGAGTGATGGAAAGTTAAGCAGCAGACGAGTCCCCTTATCGGAATTGGAGTACTCAGAACCAGCAAATATTCAAGTCCAAGAAGTGATTCAGCGCTTTTGTGAGGTAGGCTTGTTGGTGAGAGGACAAAATAATGAAGGTCAAGCTTATGTAGAACTAGCTGATGATGCTTTGTTACAAGGATGGCAGAAACTGCTGGAATGGAAACAAAAAAATCACGAAAGTTTAATTCTACAAAGGCGGTTGACACCTGCAGCGATGGAGTGGAAAAAGCATCCGAAAGCCAAATATCTCTGGAATGCTGATCCGTGTCTTGACTTGCTCAGACAGATACTGAATTCTGATCACAATTGGTTAAACCAGGTGGAAACAGAGTTTGTTTAGCAGAGTGTTGTGCAAAAACACAAAAACTTTGTCTTACGTGGAAGTTTTATTTTTGGTTTTAGTTTATTGGGTCTTATTGCTATCGTTGTTCAAAGAGAGTCCTTGACCGCTCAAAGTTGTAGTTCTCAACAATCTCATAGTAGCGATCGCCTATCTTTAGTCACACCGCAAATCCCTCCAACTCCCTGTCCCCCGGTGTTGGTTTCCACGACAACCACAGTTAGCACTCAACAAGATCGCCAAATTAAACCTCCTGTACCCGTGGCGATCGCTACTGAAGACTTCTACACGAGGGTGAAGGAAAAAACAAATAAAGGTGATCAACAAAAAGTGATTCAGAATTACAATCGAGTGATTAGTAAAAATCCTCGCAATATTAATGCTTATATAAATAGAGGTATTGCTTACTACAGACAAGGCAAATACGACCAAGCCATCACTAATTACACTCAGGCTATTGGTATTAGTAAAAATATTCATGCATATATAAATAGAGGGATCGCCTACCACAGACAAGGTAAATATGATTTAGCGATCGCTGATTACAATCAAGCTTTAAGTATAAATAGTATAAATGTTGTCGTGTTCATAAACAACGTCAAGACGTTGGTCACAAATGTCTTGATGTTCTCTATGGATGGAATGATTTTGGTTAGTTCTTTTCATACAATTTGAAACATTTCTGTAAAAACCAATCCAAAATACTATCACCGCTGTGGTAGAGAACAATACATACGGAATGTTTCGCGTCTTAAAACAATACATGCAGTTTCAGAGCTATTGCCATAAGTATAGTTATTATTAGCAGCTTGATTCTTGATTAATACTGTAGCCGAAATAGCAGTAGATGCTAAAACAAAAATCCCAAACAATACTATTTTAGTAGTAAATTTTTTATTTATTTTTCTCTTAAAATTCGATACTTTCGATTGACAACAAACTTGTTGTGGAGACCAAAAATGGTTGTCAAAGTCGTAGTAACTCATCTATTTAATTAGCTCCTTTGCTACCTAAAAGCAAGAATTTAGTAGTCACCTTGCCAATAATTATGAATTATTTTAGACATTGGTGTTCCGTTAATGATATACCATCTTACTAAAAAGTATTTATATAAATATTAAGTAATTATTAGTTTTCGTCAGTAACTCATTCCTATGGATCATCAATACATAAGTTAGAAAAACTTATCATTTTATTCTTCATCTGAATAGATAAATAAAAATTTCTTGCTTCTAGAGCAACAATATGCAATTAAACTCAGCTAATTGACTCAATTTGGAAGATTTTATTTCATAAATAGTTGAAATAATCATAATTCCTCTATTTCAGCGAATCACTGTCTTGAAAATGGGTGTAGTGTTGTAAGGGTGTAAGAAGATTGATATTTTCATGGCAAGGTTAGTGGGAGTTAAAAATAATTGTGATTATTAGCTCTCATTGCTTTACCCACAGTGACATTTAACTGCGCCCCTATTAGTAGAACCAAAGAACTGAGATTGAGCCACAACAGCAACACAATCCCTGCACTCAAAGCTCCATAGGTCAAATTATAGTTTCCGAAATTGCTGACATAGACTCGAAATAATTTAGAAACACCTGCCCACAACAAAGCTCCAATAATTGCTCCAGGCATAATAGGAGTACCGTTAAACCATTGACTAGGGCCATGACGATAAATAATGCTAAACGCATAAGCGATAATCATCAAGGTCAAAAGCCAACGCAACCAAGACCAAGCAGATAAAAATATTGCTCCAAATATTTGTGTACTATCTAATACAAATTGCACAATCAGGTCACTGATAAATACTAACAAAGAAGCAGTTAAAACTAAACCAATGGTAGCAATTGTCAGGAGCAAAGAAATTAACTTTGCTTTCCAAAAAGGTTGTTTGAGATTTGGTGGAATCTGATAAATCTCATCCATGGCGTTCATAGCTGCACTAGTTGCTCCAGAAGCAAGCCAGAGGGAAACGAGAAAGCTAATATAAACTACTTCTCTACTTTGAGGTAGTTTTATCTGTCCAGTAAATTCTTTTAGTAGCAGTGGAACTTGTTCTGGGGCAAAATTAAGTACTTGGTGAGCTAAAGCATCAACTTGATCTTGAGAAATATTCAACATCCCAATAGTTGTGAGAACAGCCGCTAAGGTTGGAAATAAGGCTAGCAAGTTGTTATAAGCCATTTCCGCAGCTAAACCAGGTAATCTGTGTTCGCCACTTTCTTTGACAACTTGTTGGAGAACCTGAAAGTTGAGATGGCGAAAGAAACGGATAAAGCGAGTGGAGAACATGGGATCGGGGATTGGGGACAAGGGAGAGGATCAACAAAACACAAATGACGATTGACACTTGACTTTTGATCCTTCATTGTTCAACTGTCTATCTCAACAAATGTATGATGGCAATGAGTGAATCAAGGAAAATCAGTCATGACTAATGTTGTAGAACGTAGCTTTCCGATTGATTTAGGAGCCTACAAGCCCCTGGCATTAGACCCAAGGAATCCTACCCTCACCGATGAGCAGCGCCAAACCCTCAAAGCTAATATTCAGCTATGCCGTGATGCAATTGTTTTCTTCACAGCAACGGGAGCAGCTAGGGGTGTAGGTGGGCATACTGGTGGTCCTTACGACACAGTGCCAGAGGTGGTCATTCTGGATGCACTATTTAGAGGCGCACCAGATAAATTTGTACCGATTTTCTTTGATGAAGCAGGACACCGAGTTGCTACTCAGTATCTCATGGCTGCCCTGCATGGTGATCTACCTTTTGAGCAACTTGCTCACTATCGTGAAGCCCATTCTCGATTACCTGGACATCCAGAGTTGGGATTGACACCTGGTGTCAAATTTAGTTCTGGGCGTTTAGGACACCTTTGGCCCTACATTAATGGGGTGGCAATGGCCAATCCAGGCAAAGTGGTGATTTGCCTTGGTTCTGATGGTTCACAGCAAGAAGGTAATGATGCGGAAGCAGCACGCTTGGCAGTTGCAAAGAATCTCAATGTCAAACTGATCATTGATGATAATGATGTCACCATTGCTGGACATCCTTCTGAGTATCTGCCTGGTTTTAGTGTTGCTAAAACCCTCACAGGTCACGGAGTTAACGTCAGTGTGGGAGATCCGGAAGACATAGATGATTTATACCGTCGCATTTGCGAAGCAGTAACTACCGATGGTCCAATTGCTTTAGTCAACAAGCGAAAAATGGCTGTAGGGATCGATGGTATTGAGGGATCAACCCACGGTCATGATGTGATTCCAGTCGATAAAGCGATCGCCTACTTAGAAAAGCACGGACAAACCGCAGCTGTCGAATACCTCAAGAACATCCAAAAACCCAAACTACCCTACACTTTTCTGGGTGTGAGTGAAAAATGGGATTCTAACCGCAATGTCTTCGGTGATGCTGTGGTATCTGTCCTCAGCCGCATGAGTCCCGAAGAACGTAAAGAAAAGGTCATGTGTATCGATAGTGACCTCGAAGGTTCCTGCGGTTTGAAAAAAATTCATGATGCCTATCCAGATATTTTTGTCGCTTCTGGCATTATGGAACGGGGTAACTTCTCCGCCGCCGCCGGCTTCGGTATGGAAAAAGGCAAGCAAGGCATTTTCGGAACTTTTAGCGCCTTTTTGGAAATGTGTATTTCCGAAATCACTATGGCGCGGTTGAACTATTCCAACGTCCTGTGTCACTTTTCTCACTGCGGTGTAGACGACATGGCAGACAACACCTGCCATTTTGGTCTAAATAATATGTTCGCTGACAACGGCTTAGACGACGGCTATGAAACACGGTTGTATTTTCCAGCCGATGCTGGTCAGATGAAAGCCTGCGTGGAAGCAGTATTTTTTGACCCTGGGTTAAGATTTATCTACTCTACCCGCTCGAAAGTTCCCCAGATTTTAGATGAAAATGGTAAGAACTTCTATGGCGAAGGTTACACCTTTGTTCCTGGGAAAGATGAAGTTGTGCGGGAAGGAACTGCTGGTTATATTATCAGCTTTGGTGATGGTTTGTATCGCGCCCTCGATGCTGTCGAAAAACTCAAACAGCAAGGAATTGATGTTGGTTTGATCAATAAGCCGACACTCAACGTTATTGATGAAGAGATGCTAGCTAAAGTTGGTAAAGCACCCTTTGTCTTGGTTGTAGAAGCACTCAACCGCCGCACAGGTTTGGGTAGCCGCTTCGGTTCCTGGTTACTAGAACGCGGACTGACACCAAAATTTGCTCACTTGGGTATTCATAAAGAAGGTTGTGGTGGATTGTGGGAACAGTTCCCCTATCAGGGACTAGATCCTGATAGCATTATCAAGAAAGTCAAGGAACTAGTTAGCTAGCCATAAATTGGGAATAAGAGGGATGAAATTCAATCCCTCTTTTCAGAATTTAATAGTTATTAATATCTGATATCAAGTTCGCATGATTACTTATAATTCCCGTTTCACCTCACCCCCCCTCTCCTTGCCAAGGAGAGGGGCTATTCTTGTGAGATTTTTTATTTGATTAACCAAAGTCGATATCACAGATAAATTGGCGTTGCTGAATCAAGATATGAATTTACAATTCACGGGTATGACCAGACGTAGCATTGCTACGTCTTAGTTATTCAGTGAATTTACCATTTATTTTCTAAAAATTTGTTACATTGATATTAAATCACTTGACTGGAGTATTTATCCATGCTTGAAGCGGGGCAAGTATTGCGTGACCGCTACCAACTCAAACAAAAGTTGGGACAAAATGCAGGTCGTCAAACCTGGTTAGCTGAGGATATCGCAACTCAACCAGCAGAATTAGTGATAGTCAAGTTCTTGGGGTTTGGTGATCAGGTACAGTGGGATGATCTGAAATTGTTTGAGCGAGAAGCGGATGTACTTAAACAACTAAGTCATCCCCGGATTCCCAAGTATCGCGATTATTTTTCTATTGATGATCGTATTCTTTGGTTTGCTTTAGTTCAACAATATATTCCTGGTTTATCTCTCAAAGAATTACTGAATCAACGACAGAAGTTTTCTGAGGAAAAAGTCCGAAAAATTGCTTGTGATGTCTTAGAAATTTTGATTTATTTACACTCTTTAATTCCCCATGTTTTACATCGTGATATCAAACCAAGTAATTTAATTTTGGGTGAAGACAAACAAGTATATTTAGTTGATTTTGGTGCGGTACAAGACCGAGCTACAGCCCAAGGAGCTACATTTACAGTAGTAGGAACTTATGGATATGCACCCATCGAACAATTTGGTGGTCGAGCAGTTCCTGCTTCTGATCTTTATGCTTTAGGAGCAACATTAATTCATTTAGTTACAGGTATTTCTCCCGCAGATTTACCCCAACGAAACATGCGGATTCAATTTAGCGATCGCACTAATTTAAGCCCTCATTTTACAAGGTGGTTAGCAGCACTCACGGAACCCGATGTAGAGCAAAGATTTCAAACAGCACATCAAGCTTTAGAAAGTCTCAACAATCGCCTCACTACTCACTCTTCTGGTGTAGTTTCTCAACCTCATGGTAGCCGAATTCATCTCAAAAAAACGACCAGTTATCTAGCAATTAAAATTCCAGCACGAGGTATACAATCTTCTGATAGCTTTTTATTATTTTTTGTGAGTCTATGGTATGGAATTCTTCTTTTGTTTACAAAAGGTGTTTTCCATCCTTTTCTCTTAATTCATTGGATAGCTGGGTTGTTACCACTGAGTATGTTGTTATTTCCTGCTTTTGGAGAAGTATATATTCGTTTTGATCATAAATATTTTTTCATGGAGTGGGAATTATTTGGTCAATGCTATCGTAGAAAGCGAGGAAATACTGCAGCTATTCACGATGTCTGTGTCAGCCGTGAAACAATTTCTTTGAATAATAAACCCTTGATGGCAGTTAGTATTGAAGCTGGAGTTCAAAAATACAAATTTGGTGCATTTAGTCCGGAAATAGCTGATGTAGAACAGCAATGGTTGATTAAAGAAATCAAAGATTGGTTAGGACTGTAATCAGAAATCTCACCTCAGCCTCAGAATTTATTCTGAGGCTAATAGCAAAAGTCTACTAAAGTAGACTAAACATTAATCATCCGTAAGGACACCCCAGTTAGGGTTCCCCCACCAAGGAATATGTCGCATTCTTTTTTCAAATTGGTATAACATTATCCATCTATAGCAACCCGTGTAGGAATTCTGAAAATTGAGAGACTCACCTCCCTACCTCCCTGACTTCTACAAGAAGTCGGGGAGCTTGTTGTTCACGAATAATTTAGGAATGCTTATAGTCGTCTTGAGACGACTTCAGCTATCAGCCTGGGATTTAAATCCCAGGCTGTCGGTTGGACTCAATAAACAAACTAGCTAACCAACTACAACAGCAGGTTCTTCCAAAGTTGCTACTAATTTCACACCGAATTCTGACTCAAATACTCCCTTTTTATAATCCAAACTCCAGAGTTCTAAGGAGCATTCATCATCAGGACGAGACGGGAAAATTTGCATTTTTAATTCTCGTGTAGCTGGAATAAATTCACATTGCAATCGCTGAATTGCTCCTATTTGCCGACGATCTAAAGCAACTGCTAGTCTGAGAATTGCACTCAACTGACTAACAATTTGTCGGTGTTCTTTATGCACCAAATTGCGAAAATTTTCATGCTTTTTCTTAGGCGGAGATTTGCGATGATAACGGGCGATATTGGCGATGATTTCCATTTCGGTTTCGGTATAGCCAAGTAATTCGCCATTGCGAATTAAATAATATGAATGTTTGTGGTGAGAGTCATGGCTGACAAAATGTCCACAATTGTGTAGGATTGCCGCAGCCCAAAGAAGTTGTCTTTCTTCGGCTCCCCAGTTATGGAGTATACCTTGGGTTTGATCAAATATACTCAAGGCAAAGATAGCAACGCGATCGCTATGTTCTAAGTTGACATGGTATTTCTTACCAGTTTTGAGAACACTGCGCTGACGCACCGAACTTTGGTAGCGCAGGCGGTCTTCAATTAATCCGTGGGTGAGCATCCAGTCGACAATCACGCCTTCACGCAGGGCGCGTTCACAGACTGTAATCGACTCTAGCCCCAACAGATTCATTGCTTCCTGTAATATGATTGCCCCAGCCAGGATCACTTCTGACCGTTTTTCCGGCATTCCAGGAATTGTCGCCCGTTCGACGTTAGTCATTTTCCGCAAGCGATTTACCCACTCGTGCAAGTCTTTTAGGCTGAACTGATAACCATTCAGCGTTGAGGGAACAAAACCCAATTTTTCACGGGCGTTGATTACTGCCAGAGTTTCAATAGTACCGGAAGTCCCCACTAAGCGCGGGTGTTCACCAAACTCTAGGTTTGCCAGTACCTCTTCAACGGAACGTTCTAACATCCCTCGTGCATAAGCTTGCAGGTATTGAAACTCAGCGTTGCTAATGGGATCAGTGTTAATTAATTCATTGGTGAGGCGAACTGCACCTATTTTGGTACTGGTAAGAGTTCGTGCTTGGTGACTATCTCCCAAAATAATTTCTGTGGAACCGCCACCAATATCAACAATTACGTGGGGCTGGTTATTAAATTCCATCCCCGACAGTACACCCAGATAAATCCGTCGTGCTTCTTCTGGACCGGAAATTAAATCAATGCTCAAACCCAATTCAGCTTCTACCTTGTGTAGAAACTCCTTTCCATTGGGAGCTTCTCGTACGGCGCTAGTTGCTACAGCAATGATTGTTTCGGCGTTGAGAGTTTTAGCAACTTCTTGGAAACGTCGCAAGCAGGCGATCGCTCTTTCTATCACTTCTGCTTTTAAGCATCCTGTGACTAGATCGCGATCGCCCAATCTCACGGTTTCCTTTTCTCTACCAATAATGCTGAATGCTGGTAGTGTTGCTTCAATCCGCACAATCACCATGTGCAGAGAATTGGTTCCCAAATCGATTGCAGCGATGATTCGCTGTTGCTTGTCTGTTTGAGTGAGTGTACTCCCCCAGCTAGCAGAAACCAAATTGACCATTTAGCGTTCTCTCAGTAAATGAAGTAAAAGTTAGGTAAAAGCTGACTTGCGGACGATCACAAAGTAGTGTCTGTTCACCAATTGATTTTCAGATTGACTCTGATGCTTGACTGTGCCTGAGCTTTTGACTCACCCTGCAAGATCCACAAATTTGACTATTCATTTTGAGTCAAAGTTGCCACATTAGCAGTTGCTTCTATAAATATCAAATAAAGTTATTCTATATATGTGAAGATGTGTGAATTAGTTGATGGTTAGTTGTTGGTGGTTAGTGGTTATTTCCCCACTCCTCACACTCCCCCCACCCCTCACACTTCCCCCGATTCTTTATCCTCCATCCCCTATGCTTAGTACGCCAGAACGCAACCAGGAACCTACTTGGCTTGTGATCATCCGATTATTGCGGTGGCATAAACCAGAAGGACGACTAATTTTGATGATTCCTGCCCTATGGGCTGTATTTTTAGCAGCTGGTGGAAAGCCGCCTTTACCATTGGTTGGCGTGATCATTTTAGGAACACTTGCTACAAGCGCTGCTGGCTGTGTTGTCAATGATTTGTGGGATAGAGATATAGACCCAGAAGTAGAAAGAACGCGTGATCGCCCCCTCGCTTCCCGTGCCCTTTCTGTAAAAGTCGGTATTGCGATCGCAATAGTGGCTTTTTTCTGTGCAGCGGTTCTTGCTTTCTATCTTAACCCAATCTCCTTTTGGTTGTCTGTGGCAGCAGTTCCAGTAATTTTGCTCTATCCAGCCGCCAAACGGGTGTTTCCGGTTCCGCAATTAGTGCTATCAATTGCCTGGGGTTTTGCGGTGTTAATTAGCTGGAGTGCTGTGACACAGAATCTTTCTCAACCGACTTGGCTACTTTGGGGAGCGACTGTACTTTGGACACTGGGATTTGATACTGTTTACGCCATGAGCGATCGCTCTGACGACAAGCGTATTGGTGTAAATTCCAGTGCTTTATTTTTTGGTGATTATGCAGCGATCGCTGTTGGAATTTTCTTTGCTGGCACTATATTGTGTCTTGCTTGGTTGGGAATCGTGATTCAGCTTCACCTAGTTTTTTGGCTCAGTCTTGTAGTTGCCACTGCTGGCTGGGTTTGGCAGTCTGTTCGCTTAAATCAACAGGATTTACCTAATTCTGCATACGGTGAAATGTTCCGGCAAAATGTTTGGATTGGTTTTATCCTACTGGCTGGGATGATTTTTGGTTGCCTGTATCAGTGAACAGCTAGCAATTGATAACTGATCACTGATTCCATTACAGTGCTATAGTAAACTTTCTGTAAATTTTGCGTAAATGCACTGAGAAACTCTTCCGAAATTCTACGAATTTCGATAAAAGTTGGGTATACAACCATAGTTAACACCCAACGCAATGAAACGAAGTTTGCCAACAAGACGCTATGCGTCTGCACAACTTGTACAAATTGCCATTATTGCTTTCATTTCCCTTGGCAGTATTGGTATTGTTGGGGTAGGTTTCGTTTTCAGACAAGCTTTTAACAGTAACAATCAAGTTAGAACTATACAAGATCCCTCACGTTACCAAGAAATTCGTCATAAACTTTGGTTAAATCAAAATCAAGTCAGACATTTTCCTAATCATATTCCGCCTAATAGCTCGGAAGTTCGTCTTGCTTACTCTCGTGGTTTGTTACAAGGACAAAAAAACAATTTTTTTCAACTTAGGTTGAAACTTCCAGAACAACAGGTCAAGGAATTACATAATCAATACAAAGCTATAGCTAAGCACAGATATATAGGTGGTAACACCAATGACCACGCCAACCTACCTAATGGTGTGCCTACAACTTTTTTTTATACTAGTAACTCTCAAGAAGATTCCTTCCCTAACTCCTATGAAATATTAGTATTGGGCGCAAACGATAGAAGTGCTTCTAATTTTAAGTGGAATCATGGTGATAGTTATGGTGTCGCCATAGATCTGTCAGCTTCACAGATTGTCTATTGGGCTGAAGAATGGTAATAAAATTAACAATACTTGGCTCTAGTCCTTCTAGATAAGAACTGAGTTAGCCAGTTATTAACTGTATAAAACATGCTTTTACTGTAATAATCATTAAGTATTTTCCGTGAAACTTCAGAGTTTTGTGTCACACTGATATCTTGCACCTACGCCATATCCCGCTTCATGCATTTCGCGTCTAACGCGGTTCAAGAATCCATCCCGATTTTATGCAACGCCCAGGGAGCTTGTGTGCAATAACTGCAATGAATTAGCGATAAACAGGGGAGAAGGCTGGAAAAAAGCTTTAGCAAGCAATTTATCTCACTCATTAGCTTTTGTAGTTGATATTTTCCAGATAAACTTTAATTTTTAGAATATATTGCATTGATATATTTTTAATTGGGCGTTGCATAAAATGGGGATGTAGACGCGTAGCGGCTTCCCGCAGGGTATAATGAACCGCCATAGACGCGTAGCGGCTTCCCGCAGGGTAGATGCCAAGAACGCCAAGAATTGAGTTTTTCAATTAAAAGAGAAAATAAAATCATCCCGCAAATATGCAACGCCTATTTTTAATTGTAATTTTCTATATTTTTCATGTGCAGACATTGATAAAAGCTACTTAAATTACTTACTGATTTTGATTATTTGCAATGTTTTATTGTCAAACTTATATTTGATGCATGTATCAATATTTATCTTGACAATACTTTACTTGGTTTATGGTAAATATGATTCGCAAAGTAAAAATTATTCAATGGAATCATCATTATCAGCAATGATTTAATCAATCAAAGCAAATTTTCGCTAGTTATGATGAAAAATGACTACTTGAAATAAATAAGAACATTACTGTAATATTGTTGCATGATATGGATAGCTTTTAGAAAACCATCGGAAAAGCAAAAATGCTTTGTAGCAGCAACTAAATCACAGCATTTTTGGCTTTAAAAGCTAGTCAATAACTAAGTTTTTGTTTTACTTCTTTTGACAATTGCAAATTTAAGATTGGTTCCAAGTATCTCATCTATGAAGCACAAAATCATATAATATTTGCTTGGAGATCTGATAGTAAACTTGATTAGTTTGCTAATCTACCAATGGATACATTTGTGTATTTATAGTGTAGATGACTACAACAATCATTTCTTTTTATTTCTAAGGATGTAGCTGACAGTGACTTAATTATTTGTATAGTCTTAGAATGGTAATCTCAGAAATAAGTTGCCAGATTGATTACCTGATTTTATATCAATTAAAATTCATCAAAATATGACTATAGCAATTGATTTGGACTTAGATGGTCTTATTGATCTCAGTTCAGTCAACATGACCTGCTTATTATCTATTTGCTAATAAGTAGTTTGCTTGACAGGATAAAAGTATCTAATTGTAAAAAAACAATGTTAATTAGTATCTATCTAAAGTTTAATTGACTCCATTAGAAGAATTTTTAATATTGAATAACATCATATAAAACTAATTGATTATGATCTAAAGCATGGGCATTGTTAAAAAATAACCAATGATCACTAATTATCAATTCCAAAGGATAATATAAGTTCTTAAGCGGACATGATATAAGCTAGAAAACGAATGTAAAAATCAGCTAAAAAAAGCATATTAGGCATTTTATCCGACTATATGTGCATTTTTCTATAAAAGTCCCTTGTCTAGTCTATATATGTTCAAAAAAATGTCATTAGGCAGACGTTATTTTTTGTATGCTAGCCTATCAATTTTGACAGGAGCAAGCGCAGTTAGTATCGGAGAAAATAGAAATTTCATTTACAGTCAAGCGCTTGATAATTCAAACAAGGACTTCAAAGTAGCTGGAAAAAAATCTTTGAAAGCTCGTGCAGCGGCCAAGGGATTAATTTATGGAGCCGCCGCTGTCAAAGATTATTTGGTGTCAAATACAAATTTAAAGACCAGCTTTGTTAGAGAGTGCAATATGCTGGTTCCAGATTATCAACTTAAGTGGGATAGTATACGACCTCATCCCAAAAAATTTGATTTTACTAAATCAGATTGGTTAGCTCAATTTGCACAGCGTCATGGCATGTTTTTTCGCGGACATACCTTAGTTTGGCATCAAGCTTTACCTGTGTGGTTTAAGGAAGTAGCTAACCGCAAAAATGCAGAAAGCTTGTTGTTGGAACATATTACAACTGTGACTAAGCACTATGGAGGGAAAATACACTCTTGGGATGTAGTGAACGAGGCTATAGAAATAGATGATGGACGAACTGACGGGTTACGAAAAACGCCTTGGCTAGAGTTTTTAGGTGCAGATTACATCGAGCTTGCTTTTCGGACGGCGGCGGCTTGTGACCCCAAAGCCATGTTGGTCTATAACGACTATGGACTAGAGTATGACAGCTACCAAGATGGAGCCAAAAGAACCGCTGTTCTCAAACTTTTAGAGCGATTGAAATCTAGAGGAACACCGATTCATGCTTTGGGTATACAATCGCATCTCATGGGTCACATACCAGGCTTTAATGCTAAAAAATTGCGGAGTTTTCTTGCAGATGTGGCTAGTCTTGGTCTCAAAATTCTGATTACTGAACTAGATGTGGTAGATCAGGAATTAACTTCAGATCCGATCGCACGCGATCGCATTATCGCAGGTCTTTATGAAGACTATTTGAATATTGTCTTAGATGAACGAGCAGTCATTGCAGTTTTAACTTGGGGATTGAGCGACAAATACACTTGGGTATCAAGTTTTTATCCCCGTTCAGATAAATCACCAGTCCGTCCTTTACCTTTGGACTCAAACATGAAATATAAACTGGCTTGGAATGCTATCGCCAGAGCATTTGATCACGCTCCAAAACGATAATCAATTTTTTATTCCAAAAACTACTTCCTATCTACTCAAGTATGTGAAGCATACTTGACAATCTTAATCCAGGGTGAACCATGAAGATCAATATTTGTGGTGTAGAAATTGATCAACTTTGTTTTAATGAAGTTGTTGAAAAGATAGTCGAACACGTATTAGTAGGTAAAGAACCAAAATATGTTGTTACCCCTAATGCACAACATATTGTACTACTACAAAACAATGCTCGTTTTCGTGAATACTATCGTCAAGCTTTTTTAGTAGTACCAGATGGAGTTTCCCTATTGTGGGCAGCGAAATTTTTGCAATCATCACTCAAGGGTCGGGTAAATGGCACAGATTTGTTTGAGAAATTATGTGCGATCGCAGCTGAAAAACAGTTAAAAATCTTTTTATTAGGAGGACGTCCTGGAGCATCTGTCAAAGCAAAAGAAGTTCTAGAAAAAAGGCATCCCAATCTCCAAATAGTCGGCACATATTGTCCCCCCTATGGTTTTGAATCACAGCCAGAAGAACTAGCAATTATTAACTCTAAAATTAGAGAAGCAAAACCAGATATTCTTTTTGTTGGTTTGGGTTCTCCCAAGCAAGAATACTGGATTTATGACAATTACAAAACTTTAAATGTACCAATTTCCATTGGTATTGGAGTGAGCTTTGAACTAGTCAGTAGTATGGTGAAACGAGCGCCGTTATGGATGCAAAAATCTGGCTTAGAATGGTTCTTCCGGTTACTAGTGGAACCCCAACGCTTATGGAAACGCTATATCATTGGTAATCCTTTGTTTGTTTGGTTAGTACTAAAACAACGTATAGGAGTTTCCAAATTTGAATAAAGATTTAATGTAGCATGGCTCTGTTTTTCGTGGGAATTTCTAAAATTACCAAAATATCGAGGTTGTCAAAATTATGACTACTAATACTCTCACAGTCACTACTTTTAAACCGGATTTGAGGTCAGCTAAAGGTACTACCATACAACGAGGATTAAAAATTAGGATACTGCGAGTAGTAACCTTAATTTTCTTAGATGTTATTGCTTTGACTTCTGCATGGACATTAGCAGCATATTACGGAACAAGTATAGAATATCTGTGGGCAGAACAAATCCCTTTACTCATGTTCATGTTAGTAACTGCAATCAGTGTCATAGCAGTTAAAGGACTTTATAAACCTGGAAAAGAGCGCCGTAATTATTTTGGTTTGATTCAAGCAGTATCACTAGCAGAAATTTTACTATTATTCATAGCCTTTCTTTACGAACCAGAAAGTTATGTTTCACGCTCTACTTTTTTGATATTTTGGTTTTGTTCTGTAGTGTTTGTTTGTTGCGATCGCTTCATATTTGATGTTGCGACAAAACAACTTCGTTGTCAGGGAGCGATTCGTCATTCAGTTTTTCTGATTACTGACAGCCAAGACCAAAAAAATCATATAAAGTTAATTGAACAAGAAAATTGCTACACAGTACAGGGAATTGCTGATCCTAGCTGTCTAGATTTGGTTAATCGAGAAGCGACTTTTGAGCATCTTCGCAAACAAGGTATAACAGAAGCATTTGTTTCTTGGAATGCTATCAAAAATCGTTTATATGTTTGCTGGCACTTTCAGACTGCTGGCATTATTTTACGAATTCTACCAATGGAAACTGATGTTTGCTATCCCAAATCAGTATTTTGGATGCTGGGTGAAGTACCTTGTATGACAATTCCAGCACCAATTATCGCAGGTAGTGATTTTTGGATCAAAAGGTGTTTTGACCTGAGTTGTTCAATCTTAGTGTTATTATTGTTATCTCCTATCTACCTAGCAATAGCCATACTCATTAAATTAGACTCCCCAGGGCCAGTATTCTTCCGCCAAAATCGAGTCGGATTGCACGGAAAGAACTTTAAAATTTGGAAATTCCGGACAATGGTTAATAATGCAGAAAAACTGCAAGCATCTCTTGAAACCAACAATGAAATCAAAGACGGTGTTCTCTTTAAGATCAAAAATGATCCTCGGGTTACACGGATAGGTAAGTTTTTGCGCCTTTATAGTTTAGATGAATTGCCACAAATATTAAATGTTTTAGTTGGGGAAATGAGCTTGGTAGGTCCTCGTCCTCTTCCTAGTAGAGATGTCGAAAGATTTAAAACCAAGCACTTTATTCGCCAAGAAGTTTTGCCTGGTATCACCGGATTATGGCAAGTTTCTGGTCGTTCTGATATTGACAACTTTGAAGATGGGGTGAAATTAGATATCACTTACATTGAGAATTGGTCACTCTGGCTCGATTTGAAAATTTTGCTAGAAACCGTGAGAGTCGTGCTGCAAAAAACAGGTGCTTATTAATTAAAAGACAGAGGACAGAAGATTTCAAAAATTTAGACTAATAATTCGTCCTCTGCCTTCTGACACTGAGTTCCAAGAATATCCGTATTATAAAATCACGTAAGACTGTTAATTAAAACTATGGCAACAATCATGTTTTCAGAATAGTAGGCGCGCAAGCAGCTTCCCGTAGGGTACACAGATACGCAGCGATAATCTATCTGTGTTCATCGGTGTGTATCTGTGTTCGTTAATCAAATAAAACTCTAGACAATTACCAATAATACCAATTTTCAATTTTCCGCATGTGTATACAACCACCACAAGGAAACTTGTTGTATGGAGAATAATAGCTACACACAAGCAACAGAAATTCAACAGTACTTGCTTATTCTCAAACGCCGTTGGCGATTGATAACAACAATCATTCTTGCTTCCATTGGCTTATCAGGTTCAGCTTTATTCATGCAAAAACCTGAATATCAAGCAGATGGTATACTACTTTTCAAATCAGACCGCACATCATCACTCACCAAAGTAGGAGAAAAAATAGGTGATTTAGAAGCCTTGATGCGCGAGGGTAATCCTCTAGAAACCCAAGCCGTAATTGTCAATTCTCATCCAATGTTACAAGAGGTTATTACTGCTTTACAGTTAAAAGATGACCAAGGAAAACTAATTGATCCAGAATTACTCAAAGTCAACGTCAAACCAATTGTAGGAACAGATGTCCTTAGAGTTTCTTACGCCTCAAATGATCGTGAATTAGCAGCAGCTGTAGTCAATCAGTTAATGAAGTCTTATGTAGAGAATAACATTCAAACTAACCGCGCCCAAGTCTCTGCTGCGGGTGAATTTATTAAAGAGCAACTACCTGCTTCTCGGCAAGAATTAGAACGTGCAGCCGAAGCGTTACGTCAGTTTAAAATCCAAAACAAGGTGATTCAGCTTGCAGAAGAATCAACCGCAGCTATTGATATTATTTCCAAACTTGATCAAGAAATAAATCAAGTTAAGGCTGCCTTAGCAGATGTGAGCGCCCAAGAACAACAGATAGCCAGTCAACTAAATGTGAGTGAAAATCAGGCAGTTACAGTTACTTCCTTGAGTCAAATACCTGGTGTTCAAGAAGTTTTGACTGAGTTGCAAAAAGTTCAAACCAAATTAGCAAATGCACGAGCAATTTATACTGAGGTACATCCAACGATTACTGACCTAAAAAATCAACAAGCCACTCTCAATTCTTTATTACAACAACGGACTCAGGAATATTCAGGAATTCCAATAGTTTCTCCAGGTAAATTGCAAATAGGTAAGATTCGGGAAGAACTGACTGATAAATATGTGGAGTTCAAGGCAGAACGACAGGGATTAGAGAAAAAAATCCGAACTTTGTCTAATATCCGAGCGAATTATCAACAACAATTGGCTATGATGCCAAGCTTAGAGAAAAAGCAACAAGCTTTAGAGCGTAGATTAGAAGCTGCTAAAACTGGCTATGAAAATCTTGTTACCAGACTACAGGAAATTCAGGTAGCAGAAAAGCAGACTATTGGAAATGCCAGAATTGTCCAACCAGCACAGATTCCGAAAAAGCCAGTGATCTCCAAAACGAAAATACTGTTAGCAGGTGGCAGTATATTTGCGGGCGTATTACTGAGTATTGCTGCTGCATTTTTTGTAGACTTAATCGACAGATCATTGAAAACAGTCAAGGAAACCGAAACATTTTTTGGTTACACATTGTTGGGTTTAATTCCCAAATATAAACTGAATAATTCTGTTAGTGGTGTCCAAGAGATAGAAACTGGTGTTTATCCTCAAGTTATCACCACTACTTCACCTCGCACAGTAGTTCATGAAGCTTACCAAATGCTTCAGGCAAACCTGAAATTTATTAGCCATCGAAAAGTTCGCAAAATAGTAGTCACAAGTTCTGTAACTGCCGAAGGAAAATCAGAAGTTTCTGCCAATTTAGCTGCGGTTATCGCTCAATCAGGTAAGCGAGTTCTACTAGTTGATGCAGATATGCGTAAACCAACGCAACATCATTTATGGGGTTTAATCAACTCGGTGGGTTTAAGCCACCTCCTTGTTGATCAAGGAGTTTTTTCCCAAGCTGTGCAAAAAGTTACAGAGTTTTTAGCTGTGCTGACTGCTGGAGTTATACCTCCTAACCCCTTGGCTCTCATTGATTCTGAAGGAATGACTTCTTTGGTAGATATTTTTGCTGAAAACTATGATTATGTGATATTTGACACTCCACCTCTTGCAGGAATTGCAGATGCCGCAGTTTTAGGAAAAATGGCAGACGGGATTTTGCTGGTAACTCGCCCTGGGGTTTTAGATGCACCTAGTGCTGCTGCTGCTAAGTCTCTACTAGAACGTTCTGAGGCAAATGTTTTGGGAATAGTTGCTAATGCAGTTAACGCCAAGCAGGAACCTAGCAGTTACTTTTATTATTCCAACCTCCGGGATAGAAATAGTACCGCAGACTTGGAGAGAGTACCACAACAACTGAAATAGGAATTTGATTGCAGATAAAAAAGACTAGACAAAGGGTGGCTTCCGAGAGAAACAAACTATATTTTTCCAATCGGAACTTTATCAACATGACCACAAACAAGAACCGTTTAGAACAGTTTTCTAACGAAAAGCTTGTATTTAGAGAGCGATCGCATTGTATCAGTTGTGGTTCCTCCAATCTTCATCCCTTGTGGCAGGGAAAATTTACTGATGAACCTACTCGTTCTTTTCTTAACAGATGTCACTATAGCAAAGATTTAGTGCCGTTGCTGGTAGAAGAAACCTTTTCTTTGGTGCGTTGTGAAACTTGTGGCATGATTTTCCATCAACGGATTCTCACACCCCAAGGATTAAATAAGCTGTATGACGAGTGGATTAATGATGCCCAAATCGAACATATGGAAGCACACTATCAAATAACTAACAAACGAGATACTCTGTTTGAACGTGGGCGACAATCTATCAAGCATCTGTTGCGCGTCAAAAAACTAGTAGAACCACATACAACAGAACAATTTCGCATTCTAGACTATGGTTGTGGTGATGGATACTTCCTCTGTTTAGCAAAGTTTTTTGGTTTTGATGTCTATGGAATAGATTTCAGCAGAAGGCGTAGCGAACGAGCTGCAAAAATGGGTATCTCTGTTTTCAACAATTTGGAAGCTCTAGAATCTGCTCAGATCAATAAAGTACATGCTGTGGCACTGTTTCAAGTATTAGAACATCTCGAAGACCCACTGGCAACCTTACGCAAAATAGCAACCACAATTGCTGACAAAGGAATTTTAATCGTCGAAGTTCCTGACTGTCGAGGAATTAGTCAACCTCAAAATTTTGCAGAATTTCATGCTGTTCACCCCCTTGAACATATCAATGCTTTTACCCCTGTGACATTGAAAAAAATGTGTGAACAAGCTGGATTTATTGCTACACAACGCATCCCCGCTCATGTCACAACTAGTTTCTTGCATATCCTCCGCACCGAAATTAGTCGCTTCATACAACCCAATCGCACAGCCCTCTATTTTCAACTTCCACATTGAGAACAATTACCAATTACCCAAACAATGAGTGTTCAAGTAGACTGGATAGCCAATAAACAACCAGCAGAAGACTCGAATTTAAGTCTCTGGCAACAAATCAAAGAAGACTGGATAGCCCACGGGCGTGATTGGACTCTACCTGGGTTCCGCAGTGTAGCTGTTCATCGCTTTGGAGTTTGGCGTAAGAAAATCAAACCCAAACTCTTACAAATACCTTTTAGCATTCTCTATCTCATGCTATATCGCAGAATTCGCAATCACTACGGAATTGAACTACTTTACACAGTCAAGCTTGGTCGTCGTGTGGTTATTCACCATCAAGGAACAATCATCATCAACGCCTACGCCTCCATTGATGATGACTGCCAAATTTGTCAAGGAGTTACTCTCGGAAGTCGTTACCCAGATCGTCCCTATGATGCGCCTAGATTAGGTAAAGGAGTTGAAGTTGGCGCTGGTGCAAAAATATTAGGCAATGTCACCATTGGCGATTATGCCAGAATCGGTGCTAATGCTGTGGTTTTATGCGATGTCCCAGCAGGAGCAACAGCAGTTGGTATTCCGGCAAAGATTATTAAGTAGAAGGCAATAGGGCAGAAGGGGAAAGGATTTTTCAATTTTTTTAACCCTTTCCCCCGGCTTATGCAACAAGTAATAACCCGCCTGCGATTCAAATCGCAGGCTGATAGCGAAAGTCTTCTAAAGAAGACTAGATAGGAAGTTCACTCCATTAAAATGGAGTTGAGCTATTAGCCGCTGAAGTTGAGTTCTGGGCAGGATTTTAGGCTTACTCGATATCACTAATAGAGGTAGCAGTGCCATGTCAATTAGTCAGTTTTTGGCTTTGTTTGGTGGTGTTTTTCTGTTAATCAGCACTTTAGTTTTATTGATTATCTGCCTATTTTTTCTAGTTGAATGTACTGCTGCTTTGTTACCAATCGCCTCTTGGCATCGCACACATCAATGGCAAGATACTCAAGTTACTGTGTTAGTGCCAGCACATAATGAAGAAGTTGTGATTCGTTCGACGCTGGAAAAACTCATACCTGCGTTGAAAGCACAAGACCGTTTGATTGTGATTGCTGACAATTGCAGTGATGCGACAGCTGAGATTGCGCGTAGTGAAGGTGCTATGGTGATTGAACGCCATGACTCCATCTGTAAAGGTAAAGGATACGCTCTAGACTACGGCTTACAGTTTATAGAGTCTGAACCACCAGACGTAGTTGTGATTATTGATGCTGATTGTACAGTGTATCCGGGTGCGATCGCTCAACTGAGTGAATATGCGATCGCCACAAATCGACCAGTACAAGCTACTTATTTAATGCTGAGACAGAAAAACTCTCAGTCATCGAAAGACCTTGTTTCCCAATTTTCGATCATCATCAAAAACTTAGTTCGTCCTTTGGGTTCAACTCGCTTAGGAATGCCTTGCTTGTTGTATGGTACAGGTATGGCTTTCCCTTGGTCAGTTATTCGCTCAGTCAATTTAGCAAGTGGTCACATTGTCGAAGACTTAAAACTAGGCTTAGATTTGGCGATCGCAGGACACAAACCACTATTTTGTCCAGAAGCAAAAGTTACTGGCTATTTACCACAGCAGTTACAAGCAGCCAAAACTCAAAGAACTCGCTGGGAACACGGTCATTTGCAAATTATGCAGACTTACGTTCCCCGTTTGCTGCAACAAGTAGTCAATCAAAAAAGGCTAGATTTGTTGGTAACTACTCTAGATTTATGCGTACCGCCTCTATCTCTGCTAGTTATGATTTGGTCAGTATTGATGACCTTTTCTCTACTTTTTGGCGTACTTACAGGAGTATGGATACCAGTAATCGTCGTTATCTGTTCTGGATTGTGTGTCTTGATGTCAATCTTTATAGCTTGGAGTAAATTCGCCTATCAAGATTTACCTTTACACGAGCTTTTAACGATTCCTGTCTATATTTTTTGGAAGCTTCCTGTGTATTTTAATTTTTTAGTTCAGCCTCAAAGCCTGTGGATTCGCACTGAAAGAGACAAAACATAAGTAAGTTTAAAAACCTCACCCCCTACCCCTCTCCGCGAGTTCGGAGAGGGGTGCCGAAGGCGGGGTGAGGTTAAACAGGAATTAAAATTAATCATACGAACTCAATGTTGTAAATATACATATAACCAAATTTATCTTTCTTTGGATAAGACTAAATGATATCAAGTCCGGCTAATTGCTTACTAGATAAAGCTTGGGCATTAGGCATTGGAAAATTATCAGTATCTTCATTACCCATTACCCATTACCAATTACCGACCTCAACGAACATACAAGTGTTTAAGCAAAATGATATGAATCATCAAAAAATTATCGTTAATTATCTCAAATTCGCCGAGAAAGGGTTGTTTATTTTAGGCTTAAGTTTTTTTTCAGGGATATTTAGTCCCGAATCAATGGGTACAATTCTACCGGAAATCTTTGTCTCATTTATCAGATTCTCGCTTTGGGGGATATTTACCTTTCTAATTGTTCTGGTTTGGCAGGATGCGATCGCGATCATCAATCGTAACAAAATTCTTTTTATATTATCGGTATTAGCTTATTTTTCATTTATCTGGTCAGAGCTTCCAGACTATACCTTACTTAATGCTAGAGATATCTGGATGATGACCACTTTTGCTTTATATTTTGCTATCAGATTTAGCTTTAAAGAGCAAATCAAAATTATTACCTATACTCTATTAATAGGTATGTTTATGAGCTTCATTTTTGTATATGCATTTCCTGGTATTGGTAGACACTGGGTAGATCATCCAGGAGCCTGGAAAGGGGTATACGGACATAAAAATTATCTTGGTAGCTTAATGGTTTTAAGTTCATTAGCTTTTTTATCTTTATCTAAAGATAGCTTACTAATATACAGATGGGGTGGATTTGCTTTATCTTTATTTTTTATATTGTTATCAACTTCTAGAACTTCTTTAGTTCTTTGTTTTCTACTTTTATCAATCATTAGTTTCTATAAAAATTTTCGTTGGCAAGGGAAAGTCAGTGTTATTTTTCTTGACCTGACAATTCTATTTTTAGGATGTATTTCTTTACTAGTTTTTACTTATTGGGTAGAACTAATTACTGGTTTAGGCAGAGATCCAACTATCACAGGCAGGACAATTATTTGGGAGGTGGCATTAAATCGATTAATGGAAAGACCATTTTTAGGTTATGGACGTGGTGCATTTTGGGCTCCTAAAAGTAATTACGCATTTGAAGCAACCCAAGCAATTGGTACTGGCTGGGTTCCACCTCACGGTCATAATGGCTTTATTGATACGGCACTTGATATTGGGTTAATTGGTTTATTGTTATTTTTCATTTGTTATTTCAGGACTTTCGCTAAAGCTCTAAAGTTTGGATATGCTAGTAATAAACCTGAAGAAATTTGGCCTTTAGCGTATTTGATATTTTTGATTATTAATAATATAACAGAAAGTTGTTTATTGTATCAACCTAATATTTATTGGGTTTTGTTTATTACCATCGCTTTTACTCTTAGTAACAAAAGTCATTATCACACATTAGGGTTTCAGCCTCCGCAATCAGCTTTATTGAAACAATCGCAAAAGAAACGAAAATTGATAACATCCTAAATATTTGATAAAACGCAGAGGATCGCAGAGGTTGCGAAAAGGAACGCAGAGTGTGTGTTTTGACTCTTGGCGCTCTTGGCGTCTATGGCGGTTCATTAATTAATTATAGGAGGTACAAATTTGCATTTAATTGGAGTTGTTGTCATTGGACGTAACGAAGGAAAACGTCTTCATCAATGCTTACTATCAGTCATCGCAAAAGGGACAACAGTGGTCTATGTTGATTCTGGATCAATAGATGCGAGTGTGGCGTTGGCTCATTTTCTTGGCGTTCATGTTGTGGAACTTGATTTATCTATTCCCTTTACCGCAGGTCGTGCTAGAAATGCTGGATTTGAGTATCTATTGCAAGTCAAGCCAGAAGTTGAATATGTGCAGTTTGTAGATGGAGATTGCTGGATTGTCGAGGGATGGTTAGAAACAGCAGCATCTGAATTAGAAACTCATCCAGAAGTTGTGGTGGTCTGCGGTCGCCGTCGGGAGGAATTTGCAGACAATTCTATCTACAACCGCCTGTTAGATATTGAATGGAATACTCCTGTAGGTGAGGCTAAAGCCTGCGGTGGTGATTCGATGATGAGAGTAGCAGCCTTTAAAAATGTAGGAGGTTTCAACCCATCCTTGATTGCAGGCGAAGAACCAGAACTGTGTGTGCGCCTGCGACAAGCTGGTGGTAAGATTCTACGTGTCGATGCAGACATGTCATGGCATGATGGGCAAATGACTCGTTTTGGTCAGTGGTGGAAACGCTCAGTTCGCAGTGGTTATGGTTATGCAGAAGGAGCTTGGCTACACGGTCGCAGTCCCGAACGGCATTGGCTAAAAGAAAGTTTGCGGATTTGGGTATGGAGTTTGGTTTTGCCTTTGTTGGCGATCGCTACTTTCTTCCCGACTCATGGGTTAAGTATACTGTTACTACTACTAGCCAATCTTTTCTCTGGCTACCGAGCATACAGGTATACAAGGTCTAGAGGTTTTGGTGCAAAAGATGCGATCACCTACGGCTTATTTTGTATCGTAGGTAAGTATCCTCAATTAGTTGGTCAGAGCCAATTTTACTTACTCAAGTTATTCAAACTACAGCCAACTATAGTCGAATACAAAGGAGCATTTTAATGCTGTTTAAAACTTTGACCAAAGCTGCTAATTTTGTCAGCAAACCGAGGGAAGCCAAGCTCGTGGATGAGCAACATCGAAAATCCATTGCGATTGTTGGCTGTGGCTATGTAGCAGATTATTACCTGAAAACACTTTCACTTCATCCGCAATTACGGATAGTAGGGGTAATGGATCGGATCAGTGAGCGTGCCTACAAATTAGCTGCATATTATGCTATTCCTCGTGTATACAGTTCCCTAACAGAACTTCTTGATGATAAAGAAGTTGATATCGTCTTAAATTTAACTAATCCCAGCAGTCACTACTCTGTTTCTCAAGCTTGTTTAGCAGCTGGTAAACACGTTTATTCTGAGAAACCTCTAGCAATGCAGATGTGGCAAGCTGAGGAATTAGTCAAATTAGCCCAACAGCAGGATTTATATCTTTCCTCAGCGCCATGCAGTTTATTAAGTGAAACAGCTCAGACAATTTGGAAAGCACTGCGAGAAAATCAGATTGGCACAGTCCGGCTTGTCTATGCTGAAATGGATGATGGACTAGTCCACCTCATGCCTTACAAAAGATGGGTGAGTGAATCTGGTACTCCTTGGCCTTATAAAGATGAGTTTGAAGTTGGTTGCACTTTAGAACACGCTGGCTACTATGTAACATGGCTGACTGCATTCTTTGGCCCTGCGCAATCAGTTACTGCTTTTTCATCTTGTCTAATTCCAGATAAACAAACTGATATACCATTAGATGTGAAAGCTCCAGACTTTTCTGTAGCTTGCATTAAGTTTGCCTCCGGTGTCGTTGCCAGATTAACTTGCAGTATTGTGGCGCCCCATGACCACTCTTTAAGGATTATTGGTGATACGGGTATACTTGGCATTCATGATTCCTGGTATTACGGAGCGCCAGTATACATCCGGCGCAGTATGAATATTCGTCGCAAGAGACTAGAAGGCGTTTGCAAGCAAAATTATCGCTTAGTGAAGCCTGCTCCCTACCTTGGGTATAAAGGCGCTCAGCGTATGGATTTTTGTCGAGGTGTGGCAGATATGGCAGCTGCAATGGTTGAAAAGCGACCTTGCCGATTGTCGCCTGAATTTTGTTTGCACAACAATGAAATTGTACTGGCGATTCAAAATTCCCTAGATACAGGTTCTGCTTATAAATTGACCACTACATTTGAGCCTATTAAACCAATGCCTTGGGCAAAGTAAATTTTTTGTATCTGCGCCAAAGTTTATGTTTGAAAAATCGTAGACGCACTTGACGCGGCTTCCCGTAGGGTACACAGTGCAAGGCGATAAATCATCGGTGTTTATCGGTGTTTATCGGTGTTCGCCTTCCCAAAAAATATTGGACTAATGAAATGACTTACAGCCACAAAAAGTCAATGAATAACGAACACAGATGCACACAGATACACACAGATAGATTATCGGTGTTCGTTATGCCAAATGGCTTGTGCAATTCACTTTCGACGTAAGCTTGAAAATATACTGAGGCTATGTGTGTATGAAATTACTGGTGACAGGAGCATCTGGTTTCCTTGGGCAGTATACTGTTGCTGAGGCACTGCGACGTGGGTTTCAGGTGCGCGCTGTTGTAAGACAAACAAGTAATGAAAATCTGCCTTGGTGTAATCATCCAGGATTGGAATTAGTACGCGTAGATTTACAGGAACAAAAGTTAGATAACATAGTTGCTGCATTGCAGGGTGTGAATGTGGTACTACATATAGCAGGAACTACAAAGGGTGACTTTGCTACTCAGTATGCCAGTAATGTGGTGGTGACAGAGAACTTACTGAAGGCCATGGTTGTATCCGGGGTGTTACGATTAGTGGCTATTAGTTCCTTTGCAGTTTTTGATTACCTGCGAATTAAGTCTGGTGAAACCATTACTGAAGATTCACCGATTGAGTGCGAACCTCCAGTACGGGATGTCTACGCCCAGACGAAGCTGATGCAAGAAGAGATTGTGCGTGATTTTGAGGCAAAATATTGTGGAAAGGTGACGATTCTCCGCCTTGGGATGATTTACGGGCGAGGACATTTGTGGAATGCTCTTGTTGGTGCTAAAGTTAGCGATCGCTTCTGGATTCGCATTGGTGCTAAGGCTGAAATGCCTCTGGTTTATGTAGAAAACTGTGCAGAAGCGATTGTCACAGCCGCCGAATGTGACGCGGCGATTGGTCAAACTCTGAATATCGTCGATAACGATTTGCCAACTCAGGATGTGTATGCACAGAAATTAGCAAAAATAATACCAAATTCACCTAGTACTATTACCATCAGCTGGACGGTAATGCGCCTTATGGCTCGTTCAATTTGCCTGTGTAACCAATTGCTTTTGGCCGGTAAGATACAACTACCTCACATTCTTATACCAGCAAGATTGCACGCCCGCTTCAAGCCTTTACACTATAGCAACACTCGCGCCCAGCAAGTATTGCACTGGAAACCAAAGTATTCATTGGTTACTGCCTTAGAACGTAGTTGTAGCGATGCTGGTTTGTTGCATGTCTAAGCTTCTTTTATTTCTGCGTTGTTTATATTTTTGCTAATAACTAAAAATCACTATGAGGTTGATTGTATGCGTATTGCTTACTTAACTGGAGAATACCCCAGGGCGACAGACACATATATCCAGAGAGAAGTCATAACCCTACGAGAAATGGGTGTGGATGTACACACATTCTCCGTTAGGCGCACAGATGATAGACATATGGTTGGACCAGAACAAAAACAAGAACGCGATCGCACCTTCTACATTCTCCCCCCAAACCCAATCCATTTACTTTTGGCACACCTGAGTTTACTGCTGGCTTCCCCTAAAAGATATCTCAAGGCTATCAAACTGGCATTCATAACCAGTCAGCCAGGGTTACGAGGCGGCTTATATCAATTTTTCTACTTCTTAGAAGCGGGTATTCTAGCTCAAGAAATTAAACAAAGACAAATTAACCATCTGCATAACCATATTGCGGAAGCTAGTGGTACTGTTGCCATGCTGTCTGCCCAAATGAGTGGTTTTACGTACAGTTTTACACTTCATGGCCCGTATATCTTCTTGCGTGCATATCAATGGCGGCTGGATGAAAAAATCAAGCGATCGCTATTTGTATGTTGTATAAGTTACTATGCTCGTAGTCAGGGCATGATTTTTGCACCTATTGAAAAGTGGAATCGAATGCATATTATTCATTGCGGTATTGATCCAGCATTGTTTGATATGGTTTCTCACAATGAATCAGGAAAACGCCTACTGTTTGTGGGTCGACTCGCAGAGGCGAAAGGTTTACCAATATTACTGGAGAGCTTAACTTTATTAAAACAAACTCATGCAGATATCATCTTAACAATTGTCGGTGATGGCCCAGACCGTCAAAAGTTGGAACAATTGACCATTGATTTGGAATTAACTCAAAACGTCAATTTTGTTGGCTATAAATCTCAGGCTGAGGTACGCAAATATTTTCAGCAAACAGATGTTTTTGTGATGTCTAGCTTTGCAGAAGGAATACCAGTAGTATTGATGGAAGCAATGGCAGCTGGTGTACCTGTGGTGGCTACCCAGATAGCAGGCATCAGTGAATTAGTAGAAAATGGCGTGAATGGCTACCTTGTTCCACCTGGTGAACCCAATATACTCGCAGAGTGTATAGAAAAATTACTGAGCAATCATTTACTTAGAGTAAAATTTAGCACGTTAGGTCGAGCCAAAGTAGAAACAGATTTTAACATCCACTATGAAGTTGCACGATTGTATCGTCTCATGAAAAGTGCTTTGAATGGACATGTAGAACCAATTCGTCCCTGTATTCCAGAAAATCTAGTTTCTTTGACTGCATGTGAAACAGTAACAACTTCTGTTTCAAGTTGATATAGATGTGTTCTCTGTTATGAAATAAATTGATAAACCACTGAGACACAGAGAACACAAAGTGAAGACAGTAGATATTACGGCTTAAGTATTTGCCTTTAAAAATATGACATCTATAAAAAAACTTGCTATTCGTGGAGCAATCTGGACTATTGTTGGTTTCGGAAGTATTCAAATTCTAAGATTTGGCAATAATTTAATTTTGACTCGCTTACTACAACCAGAGTTTTTTGGTTTGATGGCTTTAGTAAATACCTTAAGAATGGGTCTGGAGCTTTTCTCAGACATAGGTGTTGCTCAAAATATAGTTAATAGCAAAAGAGGTGATGAACCGACTTTTTTAAATACTATTTGGACTCTGCAAGTAATTCGTGGTGCAGTCATTTGGTTTGTTGGTCTAATTCTTGCGTTTCCAATAGCTAATTTTTACAACGACCAACGTTTACTATGGTTAATTCCGATTGTTGTATTTACTTCGTTTATTGAAGGCTTTAACTCTACCAGTTTACACACTCTGCATCGTCAGATGAAACTGGGTAAACTTTCTATTTATGAACTTCTTTTTCAGGTATGTTATTTCTCTACGCTCATAGGTTTGGTTTGGTTGTATCCAACTATCTGGTCTTTAGGTATCGCAATAGTAATTTCAGGAATATATAAATTGGTTAGTAGCTACTGGTTAATACCAGAATATTCTAATCGTTTGGCATGGGAACCAAAAGCAGTTAAAGAAATTCTTTCTTTTAGTAAGTGGATGTTTATCGCATCAACATTAATGTTTGCTGCTGAACAAACTGACCGCCTTGTTTTAGCTAAGCTATTGTCATTTGAAATATTAGGTATATACACAGTAGCGTATACTCTGGCCAGTATTCCTCGAGATGTGATCAGACAACTTAGCTTTAGAGTTATTTTTCCTGCAATCTCTCAACAATCTCACTTACCGAGGGCTACTTTGCGACAAAAAATTCTACCTCAACGGCGATTAATTCTATTAGGATCTGCAATTATATTAGCAGTCTTAATAACTGTTGGAGATTTAGTAGTTGCATTTTTATATGATCGAAGATACGCAACAGCCACTTGGATGATGCCTGTTTTATGTAGTGGCATTTGGTTTTCTTTGCTATTTTACACTACCAGTCCTGCTTTGTTAGCTATTGGGAAGCCCCTATATTCAGCCCAGAGTAATTTTGCTAGATTCGGAATCATAGCTTTGGGCGTACCTTTAGCATATCAAAACTTCAATGTATTAGGAGCAATTATTGTGATTGCATTTAGTGATTTACCTTTATACTTAGTTAATCTCTATGGACTCTGGCGGGAAAAACTTTCTTGTTTTATTCAAGATATGCAAACAACTGCTTTTTTTCTCGGGGTACTAGCTTTATTTTTAATAATTAGGAATTCTTGGGGATTTGGTCTTCCGATTCAATCATTATTCTAAATATTAGTTTCATATGCGATCGCTCTGCTTTATTCTGCTGGCATGATAATAAAAGTAGAAGTATTCGACCACACTCATGCAAAACCAACCGGATGAATTTTTACATACACCATCTATCAAAGAGGATTGGGGTGGAGATGGTAGAGGGCGCATGAATCTTTCAGGAAGACGCACTGCCATTTCCAAAGAATATTTACCTCGTCAATACCAATTTTTTGACACTAATGCTGTGCAACAAGAGTGCAAGTGGCGAATTAACGGAATACCAGAGGAAGTAATTTCTGGGAGACGTCGGTTGTTGACATGGCATGATGAATGTGGTGCATCAACTTCTAGAGTAGTTCTACCAACCCAGTTTGAAGCTCCTTCTGGTATATTTACAGCTGATTTAGAGATATTCGTCCTTAAGGGTGCAATTCAAGTAGGCGAGTGGCGGTTAAGCAAGCATGGTTACTCTTTTATTCCAGCAGGAGTAAAATTTGGGCCTTGGAAAGTGTTAGGTGATGAAGAAGTTGAAATCCTCTGGATGGAGAATGGTTTTCTTAAGTATAGAAATGCCGAAAACAATCATCCAAATGCTAATTTAAGTGATTTTATTCCAGCATTGGATAGTAAATTATTAGCGTGGGGCAAGACAGAGACTGTGCAATTTGTGCAAGCAAATAAGAAGTGGCTAAGGAAAGATAGTAATGGAGGGGGAGTGTGGCTACTTGCTATCTTGCCCCATTATGAAAGTAAATATCCAGAAATACAATGTTATAACGAAGAAGGTTATTGCCTAGCCGGATATTGTGATGTAGGAGATTACAGGTTCTTAAAAGACCACTTTTTGTATTGTCCAAGTTTTAGTACTATTCCCAAACACAGAACAGATGATGGCTGCTTATTTTTGATTCGAGTTGATAGAGATTTATCAAAAGTGAGTACAGTCTTGTCATATGCACCTGGAGATACCTAATGATTAGACAAAGTAATGTTTCGGGTATTCTTTAAGGGTTCCACCTTCTAGTTCGACACTTCGACTACTATCTCATCAAGCGTTTCAAATAGCGTCCAGTTGGTGAACCTAGAACTTGTCCGTTGTGATAGATTAAATTCCCTCGCAAAAAGGTTGTTTTTACCCGTCCAGTTAACTCCAATCCTTCAAAGGGGGTATAACCTTGCTGTGACTCCGACTCAGTCGCGCGGACAACAAAGGTTTCATTAGGATCTAACAGCACCAAATCTGCATCGTAACCAACAGCAATATCACCTTTGGAACTTAACCCAAACCTCCGTGCAGGATTCCAGCTTAATAACTCGGCCATGTGATTGTAAGACATACCACGCTTGCTACCTTCACTAAAAACACCGGAAAGTAGGTATTCTGTGCCACCAAAGCCAGATTTAGCCAACCAAATATTATTCGGATCTTTCTGAGAGGCTTTCTTTTCGGCTGAACAACAAGCGTGATCGCTGACAATCCAATCAACTTGGCGATTAAGTACAGCCTGCCACAGGTATTCTACCTCTGCACGGGAACGAATGGGGGGGTTCACCTTTGCCCATTTGCCTGTAGGTGTATCTATATCTAATAAAAGATGTCCTACAGTTACTTCCCGACGAAAATTGATGTGAGGAAAGATTGTTTGCATCATCAAAGCAGCTTCTACTGCTTTGCGGGAACTGAGGTGTAACAAATTAATATTAAGACAATTAGTTTCGTGGGCCAAGTAGGAAGCAATGCAAATGGCTAACCCTTCAGAATGAGGCGGACGCGCTGCACTATATGCTTTTAAACCAGTGAGGCTGGAGTCTTGCTGGACAATTTTGGTGTAGGCGTTAAGGATTTCAGCTACTTCGCAATGGAGACTGAGACTCAGGCGATCGCTTGCTTCGGGATACAATTCCCTCAGCTTGGTCAGACCACGCATGATAAATTCAAAGTGAGCAAAGTCATACCTTTCCTCTTTATTAATCATCAAAAATAGATTTTGTTGATCGGAAAGACCATGCAAACCATAGCCACCGTAGAACATAAAAATTTTAAATGATTCAATCCCATATTCCTCAAATAGCATTTGCATCTCATCGATATGAGACGCGCTAATTGGGGCAATATGATAACCATAATCAACAAAAAAATTCCCTTGTGATAGTGCCAACACTTCCGGAAAAAAATCTCTGTAAGAGCCGCCTTTGTTGAGATAATACTGCCCTGTACGGATATAATTCAGGCTGGTAGTCACACCTCCAGTTGCTGCTGCTTTGGTTTCCGTCACCGCATCTTGGTCAAGTGGTTGATAGATACCGATGTGCATATGGGCATCAACAACCCCAGGAAACCCCAGCAAATTTTGGGCATCAAACACCTCTTTGGTTTCGTCTGGGCTAATATAAGGTGCAATTTGGGCAAATTTCCCATCCTTAATTCCCAAATCAACCAGTTCGACTGCATCCTGATGGGGACGCACTACCCGCACATTTTTAATAATTTTATCTAATACGGGAGCTTCAGACACAGTATACCTCGGACTAAAATGAGTACAGAACCTAAAGTTTTATTTAATGCTCAAAAATGATACGTAGCGCTCAGGAACTTTGTATACCAAAAAGGATAAATATTCTTTGTGTCTTGGAGTCTTTGTGGTTGGTGATTTCACCACTAAGACACTAAGGCACTAAGGGTTAAAGGCGTTTGCAGTCAAGACTTTAACCGTTAAATATTTAAGCACTAAAGTGCTAACTACAAACTTATCAAAAGTTTTACAATTAACTACCACTATGTAACAGTTTTTTATGCAATCGTCTTCAGGAGAAAAGATAATGGAAAGTTTTAATGAGTATCATCTTGATCCAAAGCAATTTCCTTTTCTCAACAGCCTTCAAGAGAATTGGCAAGTGATTAGAGATGAGTTTACACATTTTATTCACAATGCATCTCCAGAAGAATTAAAGTTCACTTATGATGTTCTGGGGCCTAAGAGTAAAACGATTAAAACCAAAGGTAGTGCACAATATAGTGCTTTTGGGATTTTATTTCAAGGTTTGTTTATTGAAGAATATATTCAAGTTCATCAAATTCAATACCCAGATTATGCAATAGATGAGGCTGTAAATAAGGCAGTTACGTTAAGAGAAAAATATTTTTCAAATTTGGCTAAAGTTATAGAGAAAGTCAATTTTGTTGAAGATAATATTCTTAGAAATGTGTATTTTGGTACATTCCATCCAGGCTTAGATATTAAGCTGCATGTGAACTATAATCCTCACATGAATCGTGGGTATTTAGGATTGATTGTGCCAGAAGGGGATGTGGCAATGAAAATATGCCATGACAAGCTTTATTGGCATGAAGGGGAATTCATGGTTTTAGATCATAGCTATCCCCACTGTCCGCATAATTACACTAATTATGATAGAACTGTCTTAGTTGTGGACTTTTTTAAACCGGATTGGTCTAGGAAAGAAGCGATTCAGTTTGAAAAAGAGCAAGTCGCACAAAGAATGGAAGATAATCCTTACAGTTTGGGTGTTTTTGGGAAAAGTGATAAAGCCAAAGAAGAAGATTTTATTAAGTATGGTTTAGCTCATCAGTTGGAGTGGGATAAAGCCTTATCAGTGAGCAGTTAACAGTAAGTAGTGGCGTGGCAAGGTTAAAATAGTGCAATAAATCTCTTTTTCTATCTGGTGTGTTCTCTGCGGTTTATTAATGCACAAATTTAGTCTTATCAGCCCACTACAATTTACTTAGTTGGCGTCTTCAGAAATAAAAGCTAAACTTAAAATTTGTATTAGGATGGCAAAAACCTATAGAAAGTTAATAGGGAAGCAAATTAGTCAAGATTTTAAATCCGCTGTTGAAATTATAGAAATTCCTATTCCTATACCTGATAATAATCAGCTTTTAATTAAAAATAAGTTTGCTGGGATCAATGCTGGTTTTGATACCTTACTTTGCCAAGGTAAAGTCCCCTATGTTAACTTAACTCCTCCTTTTGATTTAGGTGTAGAAGCTGTCGGTGAAGTTGTTGCTGTAGGAGATAATATTCAAGATTTCCAAGTAGGTGATGCTGTTGTAACTACAGTGCGGGGAGGAGGTTATCGTGAGTACCAAGTTATAGATGCTAATCTTGCAGTCAAAGTTCGCCAAGCAATACCAGAAGTACTAACTCTCATGCCTACCGGAATATCAGCTTTGGTAGCATTAGAAAAAGTCGGAGAAATGAAAAGTGATGAAGTGGTTTTAGTGACAGCAGCAGCAGGGGGAACAGGACATATTGCGGTACAGTTGGCAAAGTTAGCTGGTAATCATGTGATTGGTATTTGTGGGTCACAAGTGAAAGCGGAATTGTTACAAAAATTGGGTTGCGATCGCACTATTAACTACCGCAGCGAAAATCTCAATCAAGTCCTCAGAAATGAATATCCCAACGGTATTAACTTAGTTTTTGATTGTGTCGGAAAACAAGTTTTTGATACTTGTGTAGAAAATCTCGCAATCCGAGGACGTTTAGTTGTAGTTGGTTTTATTTCCGAATATGGCAAAGATTTAGAACAAGTCACACAACCTCGTATATATCACAAACTCTTTTGGAAAGCTGCTTCTGTACGGGGTTTTCTTATGCCTCTTTATCAAGAATATGCTACCGCAGCACGCGATCG
This sequence comes from Fischerella thermalis PCC 7521, assembly GCF_000317225.1. GTDB lineage: Bacteria > Cyanobacteriota > Cyanobacteriia > Cyanobacteriales > Nostocaceae > Fischerella > Fischerella thermalis. The sequence goes on along the minus strand of NZ_AJLL01000070.1, from coordinate 69,853 downwards.
CTTGTTAAATTTGTTCTATACCAATCAACTTAAAGTAGCCATTGATCCAACCCAATTTCACGGTATAGAATCCATCCCCACAGCAGTTGAATATTTACTCAGTGGTAAAAATTGCGGCAAAGTAGTTGTAAAACTATAAAACTTCAGCGTAAACACACATAATGCCAGAAATTGAATCTAATCCCCAATCCCTTCCCTAGAAAGGAAGGTGTTTGGATTGAAAGTCTTAGTTAGTCAGCTTTAAGCTGACTTCAGCAACTAGCCACAATTTATTTTAGGGCAAAGTTTTGGGCTAATTGAGATTGCTGGACATTATTAAGTTATATCAAGTTCGGTTAATTGCTTACAATATTATGCTTCGGTGTTGGTCATTGGTTTTTCCGATTACCGATTACCCATTACCTATTACCAGCCCACGCGACAGTATAAGTATTTAAGCGAACATGATATCACTACAAAGTCTAACCAAATATGCTACCAATAGAACGAACTAAATTCTGTGGTTGCATCGCATCGGTGGCGGCGGTGGGTTCATAACCACAGTGAACCATACAATCTGCACATTTGGGATTACCACTTGCACGACCGTATTTTTGCCACTCGGTTTTTTCCATCAGTTCATCAAAGGTGGCGTAATGCCCTTCATTTAATAAATAACAGGGTTTTTGCCAACCCAGAACACTGTAACTCGGACTACCCCAAGGTGAACATTCATAGTCTTTCTCTCCAGTGAGAAAATCTATAAATAGTGGGTTATGGTTAAAGTTCCAGTTTTTCTGACCTGCTTTGTAAGGAGCTAAAATTTCTCTAAATAAAGCCCGTGTTTGTTCTCGCTTGAGAAAATGTTCTTGATCGCTTGCCCACTCATAACTATAACCAGGGGAAATCATCATCCCATCAATGTTGATGGTACTGAGGAAATCAAAAAACTCCTGCATTTGTTTAGAATCGACACCCTGAAAAACAGTAGTGTTAGTTGTAACGCGAAATCCTTTGGCTTTCGCAGCACGTATGGCTTGCACCGCAGTGTCAAAGACACCTTTGCGATTTACACAACGATCATGCCAATCTCGCATTCCATCAAGATGTACACTGAACGTCAAATAAGGTGAAGGTTGAAATTTATCTAAGCTCTTTTCTAATAACAAGCCATTAGTACACAAGTAAACAAACTTTTTGCGCTCAATCAATCCTTGCACAATCTCGTCAATTTGAGGATGCAGCAGTGGTTCCCCACCAGGAATAGAGACTATAGGCGCACCGCATTCTTCTGCTGCTGCAAAACACTCCTGTGGAGTTAGGTTACGCTTGAGTATATCTGTGGGATGCTGAATTTTGCCGCAGCCAGGACAGGCAAGGTTGCAACGAAATAGAGGTTCCAACATTAAAACCAAGGGGTAACGCTTACGTCCCTTCAAACGTTGGGTGACGATATATTTGCCGACTTCTAATGCTTGCTGAAGATTAATAGCCATCTAAGCTTACTCCCCACTTTTTCAGTTAAATATATTGTGCCGCAAGTCTGTAGTTGTAGTGGGAGACACTGGGTAGGAAGTGAAGAATTAAAAATCAACCACCGATAAACACAGATGCACACAGATAGACTATCGGTGTATATCTGTGTGCATCTGTGTTCGTTTGTAAACAACACTTAGATTGCTTTACCAGTCCATCTTAGACATGAATTAGACTCTTAATTTGGCGCAGCAACCTCAAAATCCCATCGCCGCAGCTACAGCGTGGACTTCCGATTCAATGCCTTGTTTAAATTGGCTGTTGCTGTGTTTAATGGCTGTATCTGGGTCTTTTAAACCATTACCTGTGAGGACGCAAACTACTGTTGCACCTGTGGGAACTTGGTCTTTGACCTGCAATAAGCCTGCGACGGAAGCAGCACTGGCTGGTTCGCAGAAAATTCCTTCTTCTGAGGCCAATAGGCGATAGGCTTCGAGGATTTCGTCATCAGTGACAGAGTGGAAATTTCCCATACTGGCTGATTTGACGGCTACTGCTTTTTCCCAACTGGCGGGGTTGCCAATTCTAATGGCTGTGGCGAGTGTTTCTGGATGGGGTATGGGTTCTCCTTTGACAAGGGGCGCTGCACCGGCTGCTTGGAAACCCATCATCCTAGGCAGGCGATCGCACTTCCCAATTTGGTGATATTGACAAAATCCCATCCAATATGCTGTGATATTTCCCGCATTACCCACAGGAATACACAGCCAATCAGGAGTATTACCAAGAACATCTACTATTTCAAATGCTGCGGTTTTTTGCCCTTCTAGGCGGTAGGGGTTAACTGAATTCACCAATGTGACTGGATAGCTTTGCGCCATTTCCCGGACAATTTCTAAGGCACGGTCAAAGTTGCCTTTAATTGCCAGTACCTCTGCACCATACAAGAGTGCCTGCGCCAATTTACCCAGCGCTACATAACCATCGGGAATCAATACAAAGGCACGCATTCCCCCACGTCGAGCATAGGCTGCTGCTGCTGCTGAGGTGTTGCCTGTACTCGCACAAATTACCGCCTTGGCCCCTGCTTCTTTGGCTTTGGAAATTGCCATTGTCATACCTCGGTCTTTGAAGCTACCAGTTGGGTTAAGACCGTCATACTTGACAAAAACACGTACTTGTCTGCCAATGCGTTGTGCGATCGCAGGAACTGGTATCAGAGGTGTGTTACCCTCCAGCAGGGTGACAACTGGTGTTGTTTCGCTGACAGGCAAGTAGTCGCGATATTGCTCTATGAGTCCGGGCCAGGGTTGGCGATGAGATGTAGTTGCAGACAGGCTCAAGGTCACGAGTTTTCAGGGCTTGTTAAATGTTGTTGGGTGTTGGTTGTTGGGTGTTGGTTGTTTGCAAACCACTAACAAACAACTAGTTCGTAGAATGTCAGTTTATCGTTTTAGATGTCTCTCTGGAAAGGTTTATGCGACATTTTTTGACACTCCTTACCGTCGGCGTGGATTTACTCGCTTTGTCAAAAGGACTCACCTTTAGTAATCTGGCGATCGCTCAAGATAATAACGATACTATGTATTAGTGTCGCTGACAATTGTGACATCCTAGCTACTCTGACTGGTGTTCACACAAGTACCATCATTAGTGGAAGTTTCATAACTCTTTAGTGGTTAGTTGTTGGTTGTTGGTTGTTGGTTGTTGGTTGTTTACTCCTCACACTCCTCACACTCCTCATACCTCCCCCACAACCCCATCTCCCCACCACCCAACACTTGCGATTGTTCCAATTCCTAAGGAACAAAGTGATTTTTCTGTTGTCATTAACTACATATTTCAAAATGAGTTACAAGGGCAAGGGAAAATTATATATTTTTTTAACAATTCTTTAAACTTGCCTATTATAATATCTCTAATGGTGTGAGTAAGTTACGGGTGACTTAGTAAGCAATGTCTACATCTGGTATTTCTGAACGTGAATCCCATGCTACTTGGGCAAAAAAGCTAGAAAAGTGTTTTAATCAAGTAGATCAGCAAGTCAAATTTATGCACTTGCAGGCAGAAGTAGATTGTCTGCTACAGCAGTTGCAACATTTAAAGATGCAAAAATTGGCAGCCATTGATAAAGAAGAATAGGCAGTACCTCAAAAACAAAACTTGTCTGTAACAAGTGCTGTTAGAGATGTCAGTGTGAAATTGTGGCTCTGGGTAACAGTTGTCAGCAGTCAGTGTCGGAACTCTTAGTAATTGGCATTCTCTAGCAGTAACGTAAATAGACTTAGGAATTGTAAGTTTAGCGATCGCTACTAAAAAATATTGAGAATTTTCCTGATAATTACAATTCAGTTACCAGTTACTTATTAACTGATAACTGATCACTGTTCACTGTTCACTGATCACCTGTGCTAGGAGAGTTTGAATGTACGCTAGTGATTCTTTGGTGATTTGAGTTTGCCCTTCTAGGAAAGTGTTGGCACGTTCTTGTCCTTGCTGAACTGCTATTATTAAAGCTCCCCATGCTTGCACTTCTGGTCGCCTGGGATTGACCTGTAAGGCTGTTTCGACGCGATTCCACAATCTTCCTCTGTCTGCCTTAAGCAAGGTAACGATTTCTTGAGCATTTTGTGGTGACGCCTGAAATACTTGTAATGCTTTTCCCCAACGACCGTCTATTAAATCTGCCAGTACTTGTTGACTAGGACTGGCCCAAGTTGTATCTGCTTGGGCTTTGGTCAGCTGAGAGTGCAAGCGAATCATGTCAATTTGTGCCTGTGCTGCTGCTGGTATTTTGTCCCGACGCTGTTTTTGGATGAATTGCAACCATTCCCAAGCTGGTGTCCATAGTCCACTTTTGGCGATCAAAAGGGCGTCTTGGTAAGCAGCATCGTTGAGGGCGGGTGTTTGCAGGGAAATTTGTTCTAATTGGATGGGGTTGAGGACAAAGTTGGATGGTTTAACCTGATAGATATTGAGTTGGGGTTCCAAGCCTACTGTTTGATCTACAACTAGTTCTTTTGCACCACCACCAGTTACCTGCTGCCATTTTGGGAGTTGTCCAGAAGGACTTGTCCAAGACAACATCAGTTGTAGGTTAGTGCGTTTGGGGTTGTAGTGAAAAATGTAACCATAGGCGATCGCTTGTGATTCTTGCTGGTGCTTACCCTGTGCATAAAGCCAAATACCAGAAGATGATGTCTCACCTTCCAAGCGTCCTATCTCCCTGACTGGTAAAACAAAGTTGGAACCTTGGTTTTCAGATGTAGCATCAACAGAGGGAGAAACGACAAATGATTCTTCTGGTCCAGTGATAGATAGTTGAGTTGCCAGAGTATAGTATTTTTCAGCTTTTGATTTTAGTTCTAAGTTTTGTGAAAGTTGATAAACTCTCAGTTCCACAATTTCTCGGCAATCTGATCGACAATTATGAGCTTGTTTGAAAACTGGCAGTAAAAAAGTTTCTATTTCACCGCTTTCTAGGGGGAGGATATCTCCGGCAATAGTACCTTGTTGTTCCAGGGCAGATTGAATTTGTGGTAGGGTTTGGGGATTTTCGTCGTGGGTAAGAGATTTTACCCATGCAGGCAGAAGTTTATTTAACCAAGTGACTTTATCAGGATTGATCATCAATTCGATACTTACCCAAGCAAAAGCCGCGACTAAGCAAGCACTACCTAGTAAGATGGCGATCGCTAATTTTGACGCCAACCCAGAGGAAGTTTTCTTAGTCTTAACTTTTCGACGCAGAACCGGACGCCCACCTTGTTGAGAATTTTCTGTGGGAAGCTGGGATGTTTTGACAATTTTCTTAGCTTTTTTAACAATTCGTTTTTTAGTAGTGTTGGTAGCAGATGGTTTTGGTGCTGGGTTTGGCGGGCGGTTAACCATACTTTTATTTTCAGTAAAATATAGCGAGATTTTTGATGAGTTTTTTATTTTATACTCGCGTTCTCAAGAAATTGCCTAGAAAAAGAAGTGTAAATTTGTACAAATAAGTAATTTTACGAATGACGTTAAAAAGATATTTTAAATAAGCTCTATCGTTGAGAGTGTGTGAGCGAAGTGTAAAAAGTTGAACGAAAGTCAAAGTAGGGTAATTGCGTACTTATTAGTAACGGTAGTCAACGGATTACCGACACAAGCGATCGCTATTCCCACAGACAAGACGGGAGAAGCAACAGAGAGTTTTTCTGTTAGTTCTCCTGCTTCTGTTGAAGATCCGATGGCACAAGTGACATCAGTATCTCAACTGCGGGACGTCCAACCCACAGATTGGGCATTTAGTGCATTGCAATCTTTAGTAGAAAGATATGGTTGCATTGCAGGTTATCCCAATGGAACTTATCGTGGCGATCGTCCCCTCAGCCGCTATGAATTTGCCGCCGGGTTGAATGCATGTTTGGATCGAGTGAATGAATTTATTGCCACACCTTCAATGAAGCAATAACTAGACTTGTTGCAAAAGTTGAATTAACGTGATTTGATGCACATCCAATTGGCTTCTTCCTGGTTTATTAAAAGAGAGAGGTTTCTTGAATTCACGTTGAACTAATCCCCCTCAATCAGGGATTGGGGGGGAAGATAAGGAAAAACTTTTAATATTAGAGGCTTAGGGAAGGAAATGCGATCGCACTCTTTATGTTGTGATTGTCTATTTAATTCAATTTTTCAATACATATTTGCTCGTAGCGTTTACCTGCGCTTTCCCAAGTAAATTCATTTTCTATCAATAGTCTACCGTTGAAAGATAATTCATCCCGTAGTTGTGAGTTGCTAAATAGGTGGCTAATGGCACTAATATATTCAGCTGGATGATTTGCTCGTAGTGCAGTGAGTGGAACATTTGCGCCGTCTACAGCTAATCCTTCTAAACCGCGATCGCTTGCTACTACTGGAACACCAGCAGCCATGGCTTCTAAGGTTTTATTTTTAATTCCAAATCCTGTCCGCATGGGTACAACGCAAACAGTGGCTTTGTGCAAGTACTCTACCATTGAAGGTACACGTCCGGTCACAGTGATTCCTGGTTTTGCTTGCAGTGCTAAAACTTCTGGTACAGGACGAGAACCAACAATATCAAAAGTTGCATCTGGATAAAGTTCTTGAACTTTTGGTAAAACTTCATTACTAAAAAAGCAAACGGCATCAATATTTGCTAAATTATCCATCGCACCGATAAAAACTAAACGATGTCCTCCCGGATCACTGGTGCGGTAAGGGAATGATTCTAAATCTACACCATTAGGAATTACAGTCATCTCAGCATTAGGATTAAACTGTTGCAGTTGAATTTGATCTTCTTGTGTAGTCGCAACAATGGCTGAAAATTTAGAGCAGTAGTTTTGTTCGTAACGTCGTAACAAAGGTAAGTTGATTTTATCTCGCCAAGGATTTTCAGAAATACCAATTTCTAATTGGTTACGACAGGTTCCATAAACAGAACTATGCACATTAACTATAGTTCTTACCTGTTTTTGAAAATGAGGTTTTATATAAATTTCATTAGCACTATGTTCGCAGGTAATCACATCACATTTTCCTGCCTGTACAAAATTATCAATCCACTCTTGCATTTCTCCAGAATAGCGGTTTAAGACACTCGGCGGAATCCCATCTTGCACAAAACTAGTAAATCGTTGGATTTTCTTTACTACACCGCCACTACTTCCTGAATCAGGAGGACGGTTGAAAACAACTAAATTATTTACCCACTTTTGTAACTCTGTAATTTCTGCATCTGTGACATCAACTTCTCTTTGAGTTACAAGAGTAACAGCATGGCGTTGACTAAGATACTTGAGTAAGTTAAACGTTCGCACCTGAGTTCCTCCCCGCGTTGGCGGATAAGGAAAAGTGGAAGATAACATCAAAATGTTCATAAAGGAATTTAGTTGGGAATAATATTGATTGAGTACAGTGATGTATACAGAATCACCTGTTGATATAGTTTATGCCATAATCTTAAACTCTACATATTTGAACTGACTGGAAAGCAAGCTCACCCCACTTTCAGCCCCTTTCCCTGGAAAAAGGCGAGGGTTTTTCATCTGTGTTCATGTACGCAATTGATGACGACTACATTAATAACTTCAATATCAAGATAATTTATCAGTATGAAAACAGTTAGTATTTATACTCTTGCTAATGATACTGTTTATGACCAGTTGGTTGCGTTATTAAATAGTATTGAAAGAAATATTAGTCCAGATATCCCAGTTTGTATCATTCCCTATAATCAACAACTAAAGTTGATTACAGAAGAAATTAAGTCTAGACCAAATGTCAGTCTTTTTGAGAATTGGGAGTCAATTCAGCGTTGGGATAATTTTGTCAATCAAGTATGGGATGCTCATCCGAGAACTCAAGAATCTCGGTTAACTCGTCCTGGCTGGTACAAAGGTTTTGTCCATAGAAAATTTGCTGCGTTTGATGGAGATTTTGAAAGATTCATATTTTATGACGCCGATAGCTTAGTGATGAAGCCAATTAATGATGTCTTAATCAAACTAGACACTTACGATTTAGTATTTGATGATTGGGAACATGCCAAGCCTGAAGCTGCTACAGATATTAATCTTAAGCTTGCTCAAAGTGCAACTAATATTGCAGAAGCCCAATTACGTTCTAGAATTCATTGCAATAGTTTTTTTGGTTCTCACCGGGGACTTTTTGGAATTGATGAATTAAATAATTTAATGCACCGCCTGATTGAAAAAAGAGAAGTGGAATGGATAAATAAAAAATTTTGGTGGTCAAGCTCAGCTTTATTTAATTACATGACGATGGATAGCAAATATTCTATTTTTAATTATACTCTTAGTTCTAATGATGAAGATAAAACTGGAAATTGCGCTAATGCAGATTTATTTGTAAATATTGATAATATCCTTTACAACCAAGAGAGATTAAAACCTATTCATCGGATTCACTATATGAGCTACCCTGCTAGTGATTTTGCTCGTTTGTGTCATGGTGAAGATGTTGATATTCGTTATCGCGAAGAATTTTTATATTATCGATTTCTCAAACAACCAGAGCTAAAACCACAGCAACTCAAATCGCCAACTGTGACAGCAAAGACTAATCAATTAATTAAAAGGGTGATGAAGAAAATTAAAAGAACTATTGCTTGATTTGGTGGTTGGGAGATGATGGCTGAGCTAAAAAAAGTTTTTGAAAAGACGAACACCGATAAATATGCCTAAAATCAGTATTTGTATTCCAACTTTTAATCGCGTCAAGCTTTTACCTTTTGCTATTGACAGTGTACTACAGCAGACTTATCAAGACTTAGAGTTAATTATCTGTGATGATGGTTCTTGTGATGGTACACCCAAATTAATCTCGCAATACACTGATAGCCGAATTAGATATATTCGCCATTCGCAAAATATTGGTAAAAGCAACAATATGCGGGCTGGGTTTGAGGCTGCTAGAGGTGAATATTTTATCAAGTTTGATGATGATGATAGATTAACACCAGATTTTTTAGCGCGTACCGCTAGCATTTTAGATCACGACCCTAGCATTGATTTTGTTGGTACTGACCATTGGATTATTGATATTGACAATACTAGAGATGAAGTCAAAACTCAGGAAAATTCTCGTCGCTGGGGTAGAGTAAATTTATCAGCAGGTATTGTAGATAATTTATTAGAAGTAGTATTTGTTCAGCAAAGTTTTCAAATTGGTGCAACTTTATTTCGTCGCCAAACTTTGGAAGAGTTAGGGTTTATGCAACCTAATTGGCAAAATTGTGAGGATAATGATTTGTTTGTGCGACTCGCTTTGGCAGGTAAAAAGGGTTACTATTTACCAGAATTATTGATGGAATATCGCGTACATGCAGAACAGCAAGGAATCAATCGTGCTATTCCTTATTTGCAGGATAAATTGCGGTATTTAAGTAGTTATCAGTTTGAGTCAGATAAGTTAGAGAAAGTTAGATTACAGCGTCTTGCAGAAACACAGTTGTTGTTAGGTTTGCGGTTGATTGAAAAGGGAGAGGTGCAAAAAGGTAGAGAGTTAGTTTTCGCAGGTAAGTCTTTTTCTCATGCTAAAGCGTGGGCTGGGTTAGGGTTATCGTTGTTACCTGGGGGTGTGAGGGAAAAGGCGTTTGAGGTATTGCGACAGGTGCGGGGTTAGTAAAGAAACAATACAGCAATTTGCCTGATCACACTCATTCTCGCTACGATAAATTAGGTGTGTCAATTATTGCCATTCGAGCTAGAGTAGTGCTGATTCAGACATAGCTAAGATTACCCGCATGGAAACGAAAGAGTTAAAGTTCTTACTAAAGCTGTTAGGATGTTCTAACTATCGAGCAAGCCTTAGTGGTAGTGTTTTTAAAACCTTTAAAGGTAAAGATAAGATATGTCGAAATTTAGGCGATCGCAATCTAGTAGACTTTTCGCGTGAGATTGCCACTGTCAAGATTTTATCGCCTGGTCAGGCACTATTGAAACTTGATCCAGCCGAATTACCGATTACAGATCAAGAACGTAAAGTTTTAGAGAAGCTAAGCAAAACTTCAGGCAAAATCATTCCTAGTAAGATTACTTCACTTAAAGCCGCAGAACGAGATACTACATTGAAAACTTTAAGCGATCGCGGATTAATTGAAGTTGAACTTAAAATTAAAAGAACCAAAGCAGAGGTTTGGCTGACTGAACGTGGAATTGAGTATCTGCGGGATCATTACAGTCCCAAAGGTGCTGCAAACATTAGCTTGGATCTGCTAAATAATTACGTGCGCTTTCTGCGGAAAACTCTGAGAGTTAAACCAGAACAAGTCTCTACTTCAGCAGTTCACAGCGCAGAGTCAGGTGTTGAGACGATTATCAATATCACTGATGAAGAAATTTTAGAAACTATTCGGAAATTAGATAAAGAGCTTGGTACTGATAATTATTTGCCAATTTACCATTTGCGGCAAAAGTTGCAACCACCATTGTCACGGGATGAGTTGGATAAAGCGCTGTATCGTCTAGAAGAAGTTGAGCAAATAGAGTTGAGTTCCTTAGCAGAGCCACGGGATTATACTCCTGAACAACTTGATGCTGGAATTCCTCAAGTTAGCGGTGGTTCATTGTTTTTCATCACAGTGAGCTAGCAGTATATAGCAATATCAAAAACAGGCAAAACTTTAAGACGGCAGAAATATTAAGCATGGCAACTATTGATGAACTCATTAAACAATCGCTTAACCCATTTGATAACTTTGCAGCAGGCAACTTTTGGGAAGAGCAGAAACCAGTTCCTACTGTTGAATCTATTCATCAAAAGCCATTAATCCAAATTAAAAGTGTTTTAGCACAGATAGCTCAAGACCATCAAAGCCGTAGCCTTATTCTTTATGGCGACTCTGGTTCAGGAAAGACTTACTTTTTGGGACGATTGAAAAAAACGCTCAACGACTATGCTTTCTTCGTATATATTGAGCCATTTCCTCAGAGTGACCATATTTGGCGTCATATCTTACGCCACACAGTTGATAGTCTAGTTAATGCTCCAGCAGGCAAAACAGATTCGCAATTAATCCTTTGGCTGAAAAGCTGCTTATCTTCTATTCAAAAGGGATTAAAAAGTGAGCAACAAAATTTAATTGACATAGTTAAAGGCTTTTTTGGAAAAACAGATGCTCAACGCGATCGCCAATTATTCATTGATATCCTCAAAAAAACCATCGGCACTAGAGGAATTTACAATGCTAATGAATTTTTTGGTGTTCTTTATAACCTGACAAATCCAGACTTATATTCTTTGGCCTGTGAATGGTTGAAAGGAGATAACCTAGATGAAGCAAGCCTCAAAAAGTTGGGAGTTCAACAATCAATTGATGATGAAGATAAGGCGCGGGGTATCTTAGGCAATTTCAGCAAAATATCTGCTAAAACTCAGCCTATAGTTTTATGTTTTGACCAACTAGATAACATTGCTCGTTTGCCAGATGGATCTATTGATCTCCAAGCTTTATTCAATGTCAACTCAACAATTCATAACGGTCAATGGAAAGGTTTTCTAATTATTATCAGTATCAGGACAGAGGTATGGAATAACAATTACAAACGAATTCAACCTGCTGACTTGGATAGAGCTAGTATTAGAGTTCCATTAAAAAGGATTACGTTAGAGGAAGCTGAAGCTCTATTAGCTACTAGATTGTCTCCTCTCTACAATCAAGCGAATCCTAAACCTGATTCTCATATTTACCCTTTAACTGTGCAGGTACTAGAAAAAGCTTTTCCTAGCCGCAAAACTACACCTCGCAGTCTACTGGTGCTGGGAAAACAGCTATACCAAGATTATAAAGAGTGGCTATTTAGGGATAAACAACCCCCCAAGCCAAAATGGTTAGATGGCGAAACACCGCCGCCGCCACCACCACCCCCAGAAGAGAAAATTCAAGCTGAATTCAAACTACTATGGCAGCAAGAGTATAAAAAAGTTCAGGATAAAATTACAAAAATAACTCTGTCATCTGCACCTGACCTGATTAAGATGTTGGCAGAAGTTTTAGCCGCTTTTGAAGTAAAAGAAATAAAAACTAAACTTTTAAGCGGAAAGTATGCTAGTTATTCCTTGAGTTATCAACAGCCTAGTAGGCAAGACAAAGTAGGGGTAGTCTGGACAGAAGAAGCAAACATGAATAGTTTTTTCCATGTGATGAATGCTTGTCATAAAGCTATTCAGCAAAACCTATGTCAAAATCTTTACTTAATTCGAGCGGGAGAAATAGGTAAGCCAAACCAAGCTGGAAATCAAATCTATAGACAAATTTTTATACACACAAGTCATCGTCACATTAAACCAGCACTGACTTCTGTTCATTATCTGGCAGCATACCACAGCCTTGTCAATTCTGCATTGGCTAATGAATTAGTAGTTGTCGGTAAAACTATTAATTTGAAGGAACTAGAAGCTTTAGTTTGTAAATGTAATATTTTCCAAAATTGTCGACTATTGCAAGATTTGAAAATTATTTCAACTCAACCAAATCCAGATAATCCAGATTTACAATCTGTTAAAGACTATTTGTTGAATCTCGTTATAACTCAGGGATTTATGGGACGTCCAAGATTAATCCAAAATGCTCAAAGTCAGTTTTCTGATTGTAATCAATCAGATATTGAAAGATTGATAAATCAACTGTGTCAGGAGAAAAAAATAGAAATTGTTAACCCCAAAGCTAAACCAGAAGATCAAACAGTATGCCTAGTAGTTAAATGAAGTACCTTTTAGATGCTGCTGAAATACGAGAGCAAATTGCTAAATTTAGCTTGGCTAAAACCTTATGGATTGATACAGAAATAGCTAACTGGAACACTTACAATCCCCGAGTATCTATAATTCAGATATTAGCTGAATCTAAAAGTTTTACTAATGAAGATGTTTACATTTTAGATGTATTGAATAAAGATGATTTAGTAACAAATTTTGTTAATAAAATCATGGCTAATCCTCAAATTGAAAAGGTATTTCACAACGCTAGCTTTGACTTAAAGTACCTGGGAGGAAATCAAGCCAAAAATATTACCTGTACTCTCAAGCTAGCAAGAAAGATTAATCGCAAAGTTTTACAAGTATCCAACTTACAACTTAAAACTTTAGCAAAAGAGCTTTGCCACTTTTATAACGTAGATAAGGAAGAACAAGCAAGTGATTGGGGACAGCGACCACTCACTCAAAAACAGCTGAATTATGCCGCTATGGATACAGTGTACCTTGCTGCTGTGCATCGCTGTTTATTAGATATTTATAACCCTAATTCCATAATTAATATTGTTGATATGGTGTCTGATGATTCAAAACAGTCAAAGGAAAAATTAGAAAACACATCTTTAACAGCTACTAAAGTAAGAATTGCTTTTGAATGTCCTCGTTTGTTTTACTTAAAACAATTTTTTGGAGTAAATACCTTATTTTTACCACCAGATAACCATGTTGGAATTGGTAACGTTTTTCATCAATTGGCAGATGAATTTATCAATTTCGCGACTAATGAAGCTAGAATTGTACAATTGTTTCAGTCTGCTGTAAACCAGTTGCAAGTAGAGCAAATTACCTCTAGTATGCAACAGCTTTTTTATGAAGTAAAATTTTACTCTTATCTGCAACAAGCTGTTAAAAAAGATGCTAGTCAAGCACAGCCACTCCTACAAGTTTGGCAAGGATTACAAGGACTTATCAAACGCTTCGCAGAAATACTTGTAATCAATCGTCGCTATTGCAGTGCAGAAAAGCTCATCAGTAACACTTTTATCTCAGAAGCACGTAAGCTTGAACATTATTTTGATCTACCTGATGGAAGCAAACAAAGAGTAGTAGGAGAATTTGATTGCTTAGTTTTCAACTTTGAAGCTAAGCGCCTTTGTGTAGTAGAATTTAAAACCTATCAGCCTGTAGATCCGTCAGCACAATTAGCACAAGTTGCACTCTATAGTTACATGCTGTGGCAAAAAAAGAAAGTACCTGTAGATTCAGCAATATATTGTGTTCTGCCAGAATTCAAAGAGTATAAGTATAGCTGGGAAGAATTAGAAAATACAGTGCATAGGCTGATTCCTTATAAGTTACAACAAATGCGCCAATGGTTGATTTGGAAACCACCTCATCTTAATCCGCCACCGCCGACAACTCAGCCTCACCTGTGTGAAATTTGTCCTCAAAAACAAAAATGTCAAACCTATTTTGTTTCACCAGATATCTCTTCTACAGATAATAGTCAGAAATCTGTGAATGCTGATGCTATTGGTGAAGAATTGGTTGCAACTCTGCAATCTTTTAAAATCAAGGTTGATTACCAAGGTGCAGCTGTCGGTTCAGCTTTTATTCGTGTGAAGTTGAAACCTCATCTAGGCGTAAGTGTTAACTCGATTTTGCGCTTATCTAAAGACTTACAAGTGCAGTTGGGGTTGATTGATCCTCCCTTGATTGCACCTCAAGCGGGTTATGTCAGTGTTGATTTACCTCGTTCAGATAAACAAGTTGCGAAATTTGAAGATTATATAAAATCACAAGTTTTACCCGCCACAGCACCAGTGAAAATTGCCGTTGGGGTAAATTTGGAAGGACAGTTAGTGGAGGCTGATTTATCTGATCCGAATACTTGTCATTTTTTGGTTGGGGGTACGACAGGAAGTGGTAAAAGTGAGTTTTTGCGATCGCTTCTCCTCAGTCTGATTATTCGTCATTCACCCAAACACCTAAAAATTGCTCTTGTTGATCCGAAGCGAGTGACATTTCCTGAGTTTGAAGAAATGCAGTGGTTGTATGCGCCTGTTGTCAAAGAAAGCGATCGCGCTATTGCACTAATGGATGAACTGGTAACAGAAATGGAATCGCGTTACCAACAGTTTGAAAAAACTGGATGTGCTGATCTAACTACATACAATCAAACCTCTCGCCAGCCTTTACCTCGAATTGTCTGTATTTTTGATGAATACGCCGATTTTATGACAGAAAAAGAAATTCGCACAGCACTAGAACTAAATATTAAACGATTGGGTGCAAAGGCGAGAGCCGCTGGAATTCATCTGATTATTGCTACTCAACGTCCGGAAGCTAAAATAGTTACTCCCATAATACGCTCAAATTTACCAGGGAGAGTTGCCTTACGTACTGCTAGTGAAGCAGATTCAAAAATTATTCTCGGAGGTACAGAAACAACAGCCGCATATTTATTGGGAAAAGGTGACTTACTTTACCAAAATGCTGCTAAACTACAACGCTTACAAAGTTTACTTGCTAGTAATATTCAAATTCTTTCTACATAAACCAAACCCACCCCTCGCTGGTATAATGCAGACTGCTCAACCAAGAATAATTTTTACAAGTCGGAAAATCTTAAAATAACCGAAAGTTTTCACCCAACGACAAAACGTTTACGCTACTTAGATCGGAATGCGTGATTAAAGGACTCAGCTAATGGGATATGTAATTGCAACTGCAAATATGAAAGGTGGGGTTGGTAAAACAACTCTCAGCGTCAATATAGCGACTTGTTTAGCAAAAGAACATGGTAAGCGAGTACTAGTGCTTGACTTAGATAGTCAAATTAGTGCGACACTTAGTCTCATGTCGCCTATGGAATTTGCCAAGCGCCGGAAAAACAGAAAGACGTTCAGGTATCTGATAGATCAAATTATCAATCCCGAACCAGAACAAAAACATACAATTCAAGACATAATTATATCCCAAGTATGTAATCTCCCTGGACTAAATTTATTACCAGGAGATATTGATTTGTATGATGAATTTGTTGTTTCGGAAATGCTGCATCAGCAAGCAGTTACTTTAGGTGAAAAGGATTTTGAAACCATTTGGAATCGTTTTGAAAGAGTTTTACTTGGTAAACTTTTAGAACCAGTCCGCAAAGAATATGATTTTATCATTCTCGACTGCGCTCCCGGATATAATCTTTTGACTCGTAGTGCTTTAGCTACTAGCAATTTCTACATCCTTCCTGCTAAACCAGAACCTTTATCTGTAGTGGGTATTCAGTTACTAGAAAGACGTATTGCTCAACTCAAAGAAAGTCACGAACACGAAGCCAAAATTGATATTCAAATGCTGGGAATTGTCTTTACAATGTCTAACGCTAACTTGTTAACTGGCAGATATTATAAACAAGTGATGCAACGCGTTCATCAAGATTTTGGTGCAGAAAAAATTTGTCAAACTCAAATACCAGTTGATGTGAATGTGGCGAAAGCAGTTGATAGTTTTATGCCTGTGATTTTAAATGCTCCCCAATCATCTGGTTCTAAAGCTTTTTCTCAGTTAACTCAAGAGTTAGTGCAAAAACTCAGAATATATACATAGTCTTAGCCAGAGAGAAAATTATATCAAGTTCGGCTAATTGCTTACAATATTATGCTTCGGTGTTGGTCATTGGTTTTTCCCATTACCCTTCGGGTTCGCTACTTTGCCATCTCGACATAAGCCAAGACGGTAAGAAGAAGTAGTCTCACCGATTACCCATTACCTATTACCAGCCCACGCGACAGTATAAGTATTTAAGCGAACATGCTATTAAGTTTGTAGGAAGCACTTTAGCGCTGACATTCAAGTGTGAAAACGCCTACTACAAACTTAAATTAAGCTAATAACTCATCATCACACTTCAGATGATGGTGTTTTAGTATCAAAATATTCTCGCCAACGTCTGATCCGACCATCTCGAAAATCTACTACAATCGCATCGTCAGTTGTTTTGCGATGATTAGTTGCTTTTTCCGTTTCCTGGTAACGCCATTCAATGACTGCTTGTTCGCCAGAGATGATCATCCGTTCAATATCAATCCTGATATCTTGCGATTGTTGAGCAACAAGGGAAACCGCCTCACTGATTTCTGCTTGTCCCTGCCATCTATGACCAGGTACAATAAGTTCACCATCCGGTGTAAATAATTGTGCTAAAGCATCACCATCAAGAGTAACCCAAGCATCTTTTGCCTGGTAAATAATAGTTGGAATGTCTAGTTTGATCGATGATTCAGCTGATGCATTCATATTTACCCAAATGCTCAAAATAATAAATGTTATTCCTAGCCATTGAAGTATCATATCTAGCCCGGCTAATTGCTGACGATATGATTAGTCTTGTTGGTAATTAGTAATAGGTAATTAAGGTCGGCTTGCCATAGGATACTTGAGTTCAAGCACCATTCTACATTCTTAAAATGGCAAATAAGCACACGTGGCGATACCGACAGAAAAAATTTTCGGTGTCAGCACGAATACTCATTGACCTTATGATAAACAATCTAGATGTCTACAAACTCCGATCGTTGTGAATCTGAAGAATTTAATCTCCCGTCAGTCATAGTAAAGTAGAGTCAGCGACAAAAACTCCACAACCGTCTAGACTTGCTTATTATCAGCACTGTCTACTTCTGTGACGTCACTCTCCTTGCAGAAGCAGCAAAGAACTACAACGGTAAAGCCTTCTACCAGCGCGTTTTGCTATGGTATCAGGATACTAATAATTTTGAGGACACAACCCCTATCTAGAGTCAGAGAATAGGTCTAACGCAAGAATGATTTGCTACTTTGAGTTAGATCCGAAGTGAATTCGCTCTGAGTAATACTCCGGTGGTTCGACGTGAATTACAATCCGTACTGGGCGAAAGCGTTCTTCTAACCGTCTTTCTACTTCTTCAGTGATGCGATGCGCTGTTTCCACATCTTCAGCATCAACTATTAAGTGCATTTCCATAAAGACTTGACGACCAACAACACCCCGAGAAGCTATATCATGGCAGTTTATAACTCCAGGGACTGAAAGGGCGATCGCATGAATCACTTCTGGTGCGATCGCAATTTGATCCACAAGCCAAGGTAAATTTTCTTTTAAAACTGTCCAGCCACTCCAAAATACCAACAAAGCTACAGGAAAAGCTAACGCCACATCTAACCACTGATAGCCCAACCATACACCAATCAAACCGCCAATCACGGAAATAGTTACCCAAACATCACTCATCGTATGTTTAGCATCAGCGATCAAAATTGGGCTACCGACTTTGACACCTACGCGGCGTTCGTAAAAGGTTACGAAAATATTCACACCTAATACAACCAGTAATAACCACAATTCTGGTGCTGATATTCTCACTGGTTCACCACCATTGAGAATGCGTTCTACAGCACCTTGGAGAATTTCAAAACAGGCTATACCCAAAAACGCTGCAATTCCCAAAGCACCCACTGCTTCAAATTTTAGATGTCCGTAAGGATGTTCCCGATCAGGCTGGGGCGAAGAAAATCGGCTAGCAATCAATCCTAAAATATTGTTAGCGCTATCGGTCACGCTATGCAAGGCATCAGCTAACAAACTCAAAGAACCTGTTAACTTGCCTACAACTGCTTTTAATAGCATCACGAAGATATTTAGCAACAAAGTGATGATTAAAACCTTTCTAATTGTGGCACGGTTATCTAAAGACATAGAGGATTTTTAACTATCATTTTCCATGACTTCTAAGTGTAGAACTAAATACATCAATCTAATGTATCAATCTCTTACGCAGTAAGGATTTTATCTTTCTATAATGTCAATTTTTAACCGTACTTTGTTGAAATATTTTTTAATTAATAACAGCCACAAACCTGATTATAATTGGGCTATACTATTACTCAAACAACTATATTGATTAGCATTTATCTGAGGAATATTTTTATTAATTTTTCCTGAAGTATAATCTTTTGTCATACCTTTACAGTCATGACTTCCAATCACAAACAACCAACAACATGTTTAGTATATTCTTGAGATTTTGGAAATTATTACCATTAACAAACAAATGGATCTTGATGTTACCTGTACCAGGAAAATGGTATCTGTACCAAAATATCTCAAAAATAGCTCATGTCTGGAAATAATCTGACACTCAACTTAGTAGAGGGTTCTGTCTCTTTCAGCTTTTCACCTCAAGCAGCACAGGAACTAAAAGCAGCGCTAGAACAATTAATGAATAGTCTGAAAGCTGTTGCTAGTAAAACTGTCCCGGGTGGCGGAAAAACTAACCCTCAGCGCCCAATGGAATATCGTTATACAGGAGAAGTCTTTTTAGAGATTTTTTGTAACCCCAACATTTGGCCTACACCTTTTGCTGCCAAAGTTCTACTTACTATCCGTGACATCAACATTCGCTTGACTACGGAAGCTGAACTCACCCGTGTTATGGAAGATGTGAATTTGTATTTAGAGGAAGTTGGGTAATTTGGTTGTTGGTGGTTGGAGCAAAAAATAAACAACTACCACCAAAAAATTACCGGAGTAGTTGCCAAAACAAAACTACTCCGGCATATCAATAAACTTAATCAAGTTTCAGCCCCTGTGTATTCACACCTCATGCTATGGCATACAAGTTGCTGTAATATATTGCTGATAGGAGAAACAGTAGAAACAGATAGCAGATAGGTAGTTACATCCAGGTCGGAAAATATTGATGACAAGCAGAGAATATCTTGAAATTGGGCGTTGAATTTTTTTTATAAAATCCACGCATCCAAGAAATATATTCCCAACCTAATATCAACGTTTTCTGTTAATTTTCTCTTGATTAGTCGTTTTCCCATTCTTCCCGACCAATAAGATCGCCGATGCGATCGCGTAACAGGAAGTCACATTTTTCTAATTCACATTCAATACACACCCACTCACGAGCTGGGATGTATTGGCAGAGAGTATATATTGGTTGCTGTCTGCTAACCACTCCCTTCTGCACAAGTCGTCGTGCTTCGTCTTGAATCACGTCCAAAGAGTAGTAGCTGATAGAGGGCACCGTATTCACACTCATGATCTTTACTCACAAATTTACACGTAAGTAGTGTTCCCAAAAAGTTATTAGGAACAAACATAACAACGAGTAGGTCTTTAGCTGGAATTTTGTAATTTGGTATACGGAACTATTTTCATTTTGACGCTACCCATCCTCAAATTATGTAAAGAAATGTTAAGAATGTCAAATATTCATGATAAATTGTTTTGTAGCTCCTTAAATCAGAAAATTTAGGTGTTGTTGAGTGAATCTTTGCTTGATTTCAGCGGAGCAGTTACTAAACTTCAGTATTCACAGACATAAGCCAGATATTTGTTAAACAAATGAATTACACAGATCTTTTGGTATGTAATTCACAGTTTTAGACACTGCATTGTTTTATGGAAAAACAATCAAAGAACATCTGGTGGAAGTATATGTATAAACTGCTGCAAACCATAAGGGCTACAATACACCACTCAACCTTGTAGAGGTTTGTTTGTTAATAATTTCTTAAATAAACTTTCAACTAGTAGCTGAAGTTTAATAATACAAACAAGCAAATTTCCTCTTGAGAAGAGTTGTAACAATCTTGAATCAATTTGAAATGATGTTGATCTACTACTAGGCTAGCAGTTGTAGTAGCTTGAAATTCATATATTTGTGTTATGTATTCCATCTTTAGTTAGCAGTAAATTTGCTGAAATCATATGTCTTAATTAACAACTTTATATTTATTCGTGTGAGAATATAAAGCTATGTAAATCATTCTGTCATTAATTGTTAACTTTGGTTGATGTGATAAATTCTTCTCATAGCCGAGAAAGATTGTTGCGAAGTTTCTAATGCATATGAAAAGATGCACTTTCAGGGACACCCCCGAATAGATTTTGGGGAATTCACCTAGATTTTGGTAGCGGGGCTGTCCTGATAATTGGTAATTGTCAGTTGGTAATTGGAAAACTCAGTAATCGTTCTTCCCAATTACCTTGAGTCAACTATGTAAATAAATGTAAAGTCTCTTTTAGCGGTGCTAAAGCACTACTTACTAAAACCTTATTAAGCATATTGAAACAGACACGATCAGTTCGTGTCTGTAAAATACGTGGCTGATTTTTGAGAAGAAATTGTTGTTTAAGTTACAGATTTTGCAGATTAGACTTCTTCTTCGTCATTTTCTCCATTTTCTGGCTTACGTTGAAGTTCGAGTTGGTTCAATAGCGACAACACCTTGCTACCACGTTCTATGGAACGATCTTCGATAAACACTACCTCTGGGGTGCGACGCAGCCGCACTCGTGCGCCGAGTTCGCTACGGACATAACCTGTCGCCGATTTTAAGCCCGCCATTGTTTCTGCTTTGGCTTCTTCTGTGCCGTAAATTGACACATAGATTTTGGCGTGTTGCAAATCGCCAGAAACATCAACATCAGTCACACTTACCATTCCCATACCTACACGGTCATCCTTTATGCCGTTGAGTAGCATTTGGCTAACTTCCCGTTTAATTAATTCAGCAACGCGGGAAACGCGGCGACTTGTAGCCATAAAAACATGCCTCCTTACAGAGGTACTACGTTAACATTGTTATACTTTTTTAGGAACTGGGGATTAGAAATTCAGTCCAACCTTTTCCCAGTACCCTCAGATATCCTCAGACTTTTTTCTGTCATTGCTCAGTTAGCTCTATTATTTTGGGAATATATCCTCATGTATAGTTTGCACTCAAATTGTACTCAAACCTAGCATGGCGCGGAGGGTAAGAGTGACGAAGACAATTCCGCCTACCAAAAAGCCCAAGAGGGCAATTAACGTAATTGGGCGTTTCAACAAGGGTGCTAATGGTGCAAACGTGTTCAACAAAACGCCTAACAGGGTAGTAATAAAGTAGCGCTGGTAGCGAAAGACGTTATCCCAAAATCCGTCAAACATTTGATTTTAAACTGCCTTGTTCTTGATTGTACGTTTGTTGTAATCTGCCCTATTAATATACATTTTGACACTCCTACACCAAAAATGTGATGGATTGCCGATTTTAGTTTTTAAAAAAAACTTACACAAGAGTGGATTTTAGCACATCTGAGAATAAAAATAGCAATTTTATTGCTTTAAGACAAAATATGAAATATTTTATCGACATCATCACATCTAGGACTTATGCACAATCTACTAACCCTTTGCTTTCTTGGCGTCTTGGCGGTTGAATCAATTAAGCGTTTTGTCAATTTTTGCATCAGTCCTGACATTTTCATTAAATTTATTTGTCTTTTATAAGAGAAATCTTAGATGACAATTATATATAAAAATAAAATCAAAAAAATCAAATTTCACTTTTCGCTACAACACTTAAGAGATACCAGATGTAGGGTTTTCCTAGAGTAGTTCCCCCAGAAATGGGGGAAAAATAGGAAGAATTCAGGAAATTATTTAGAATAAGCATCTACAACCAGGAAATCGAGAAGAACTAGTCAACATGAACTAATAAAATATAAAAGTAACTAAAGTTTTCAACCAGTCTGAACTTCTGTATTTCCATTACGCATAGCCCATGCTTGTTCTAATAATTGAGTCCAGCGCTTTTGCAGTTGTTTGGGAGTACATTTTAGGGCTTTTGCGATCGCTTGATCTGTGTGTTGAGCAGCTTTGAGTTGTAATATCTGTCGTTGTTGCTCAGAAAGTTGATTCAAAAAGCGTTCCCACTGTTGAGAAGAAAGTCCTAGCTTTTGTTCTAAACCCACACCTAGCCATTGATGGACCAATTGCCAGTGATGGGTACGAGCGAACTTTTCCACATGGTATTTAAAACGTTGTTGGAGATAATCTCGCTGGCGACTGGTTAAACCAAGAATTTGGTCAATTTCTGGTGCTGATAAGTCTTGGAGTTTCAGTGCTAGGTAATCTATACAATCTTGTTGACCTTGGGATTCAAAGTATTTAACCAATTCTGAGATCACGCGATCGCGTTCGCTATCTTCAGCTAAATCAAAACTTGGTTGCGAAACCATTTGCGATCGCAACTGTTGTACCGCCGAGTTACGCTGATAAGATTCTGCATCTTCAGTCTTAGCAGCTTCTATTGCCATTTCAAAGTCTACATTTGTTTCCTGGGGTAGCCGCCGGGCAAAACTTTGAGCGCGGAGTATAATCAATTGCTGATTTGCACCACCAGCCAGATTAATCCGGCGTTTAGCATACTGTTCTGTAAATGCCATGTATTCTGCTAGTTGTAGCAGAGTGTGGGGGCTGTAATCTTCTGGTAATTCATTTTCCCGCCGGAAAGCTTTGATTGCCTCAATATAAAATGCTTGCAGGAAATCTTCAATTAAGTTGTAACGAGCTTGAAATCCTAATTCACCTCCAGTAATACTGATGTGGCGATAAACCATAGCGCCTAAGCAGCTATGTAATTCCACCCGTCCCTGCTTGGAACCTAATTGGTAATAGTGCAAGCATTTTTGTAAGCGATGACGTGCTAAAGTCAGCAACCAAGACTTAACCTGTCCAGATTTTTGGATGCGATGGCTTTTATCACATATACGCTCCACTTCTTTGGCTATACGCATTGCTACAGCTTGCATACAGCCAGGTGTGGCTCTAGAGTGTGCTTGTATTTCTTTATATAAAAACTGCGTTAAAGCATCGCTGTAGCTGTTAGAAGATGGTGTAAAGGTTGGTAGATTCGCTGGATTAGCTTTCATGATCTTCTTTGGGAGTGGTACTGCACCGTAACTACATGACAACAGAAGCTGCGGTAATCTCATAAGCTTTTATTGCTTAATCGCCACCACAAGCCCTGCTCACATTTAAGAATGTAAGAAATATCCGTAAGTTCCAGGTAAGAAAATGTGTCGGTTTTTCTAAAAGCAACTTAACAATGGCTGACACCAGGGTATTCTTGACCACCCCAAAATAGTCAAAACCCTTAATATACAAAGATTTATCCCGATCATGGTCATAAGAGAGCTTTGCTTTGTCTGTATGACAATCATTAAACTGGTGTTTTTTTCTTTACATTTTCCGAAATTAAATCAATTGCCTGTGAAGTAAATCTTTTATACCCATGCTGCCGCTCTTTCCCAACCTAAACCCTGCCTGATCATCATTGGTTCCTCTCCAGTTAAATCCAAAATTGTAGACACTTCATAGCTTGGTTCCTCGCCAGTGTCTACAATAACATCGACCAATCCTTCCAAACGGTCAAATAATTCTACTCGCGATAAAATTTGTTCTTCTTCTACTCCCAAAATTCCATTATTTGTCTCATCTGGTGGCAAATGTGCTGAGGTCGAAATAATCGGATTTCCTAAGGCTGACAGCAGTTCCAAGCACACCTTATGATTCGGCACTCTTATCCCAGTAGTTTTCCGTTTCGGACTTTGCACCAAACGCGGAACTAATTTTGTAGCAGGTAGCAAAAACGTATATGGTCCCGGAATCAGGTGCTTCATAATTCGGTAAGCAGTGTCGCTGACATTTGCATAAGTCGCCACATTGGAAAGCGATGAACACAAAAACGTTAATGGTTTGTCATTTGCTAGCTGTTTAATTTTCCGTACTCTTTCCACCGCCGACTTCGCATTTAAATCACAACCGATCGCATAAACTGTATCAGTAGGGTAAAGCATCACTGCACCATCAGATAGTGCCGTCTTTATCTCCTCTATTCGACGGGGCTGGGGATTATCAGGATGAACTGAGAAAATTTTTGCCATAGATTTGTTATTTGTTGATAGTTATTAGTTGTTAGGTGTTAGGTGTTAGTTGTTAGTTGTTAGTTCTAACCAACCAGCAACAATCAACCACTAACCACCAACAACCAACCACCAACAAAGATATATGACTAAACTTGCTTATCTTCAATGTCCATCGGGAATTTCCGGTGATATGTGTTTGGGAACATTGGTAAGTCTGGGTGTTCCCTTGGAATACTTAATAGACAAACTTAATCATTTAGGTATTGTACAGGAATATAAATTATGGGCTGAGCTTGTCCAGCGTAATGGTCAGCAAGCGACCAAAGTTCATGTCGATTTATTGTCCAAGCATCATGATCACCATCACCACCGCCACTTGGGTGAAATAGAACAAATGATTCTGCAAGCGAAATTACCTCCAAGGGCAGAAGCTTGGAGTTTGGCAGTATTTCGACAGTTAGCAGTTGCCGAAGGTGCAGTGCATGGTATCGCCCCCCAAAAAGTTCACTTTCATGAAGTAGGTGCAGTTGACGCCATTGTAGATATTGTTGGTACTTGCCTGGGATTGGATTGGTTGGGTATTGACAGTGACGAAACAGGATTACCCTTACTTTATTGTTCAGCATTTCCCACCGGCGGGGGGACAGTGCGCGCTGCCCATGGACAAATGGCAGTACCAGTACCAGCAGTGTTGAAGTTGTGGGAAATGCGTAGCTGTCCTGTTTATAGTAACGGAATTGAACGGGAACTTGTGACACCAACGGGTGCTGCGATCGCCACTACACTTGCCAAAGAGTTTGGTTCACCACCTCCCATGAATATTAAACAAATCGGACTGGGAGCAGGTAATCTCAACTTACCAATTCCCAATATATTACGCCTATGGTTAGGGGAAGCAATAGATTTGTCGATTACTGACATCGAAATTAGCGATCGCTCATTTGCCACTAGTTCAAATTTAGAAACTATATCAGTCCTAGAAACCCAAATAGATGACTTAAGTCCGCAAGCGATCAGTTATTTATTTGAAGCATTATTTGCTGCGGGTGCAGTAGATGTCTTTACCCAGTCCATTGGCATGAAAAAGTCCCGTCCAGGAATTTTGCTTACAGTCATTTGTCCGCCAGAAAATCTAGTCAGTTGTAAAAAAGTTTTATTCCGTGAAACTACAACTTTAGGTATTCGTCACTTTCAGCAGCAACGCACTATTTTACAGCGAGAAATTCAAAAAGTAGAAACAGAATATGGTGTAGTTCGTGTCAAAGTAGCATGGATGGGAAACGTAAATAATAAAGTTATCAATAACGTCCAGCCAGAATACGAAGATTGTGCAGAATTAGCGAGAAAAAATAATATTCCTTGGCGAGAAATTCACCGAATCGCACTCCATCATTGGTATGTACAAAATCATAGACTGATTACAGAATTCACAAATAAGGAGCAGAAAGGTGAAATCAATAAATAGCTTTAGCTATCTTACATTCGTCTTGAAAATAGCGATCCTTGATCAGCGATCAACTTAACAGCAAACCGATGATCCATCTGTGTACATCTGTGTGCATCTGTGTTCGCTATATCTATAAAAAACTTAGCCTGCGTCAGCAGGCTAACAGGTAAAAAGTACGAGACTTACACTAATTAATCAGCATCTCTAAAAGCCTTGTTTGCCGCATCGATGGGATTACTAGCGCCAGCTGTGCGTTGAGCAGTATCTTTTGCGTAATCGCCAGCATCCTGAACATTACCTTGGATGTTTTTTAGTCCTTGCTTAGTTCCCTTGGTAAAATCTTCAGCAGTACCTTGGGCTTTATTACCTACATCTTCAGCTTTTTGCTGAACATTTTTACCAATTCCTCCAATATCTGAACCTACACGGCGGATGGCTTCTGCTGGATTATTGGTTGATTTTTCAGCTTTTTCTTGGGCAGCGTTTTCTTTTAGGAATTGAGCTCTAGCTTTTGCATCACTTGTTGCTCTAGGATCTCTATCACTAAAGTTATTCATCCCACCTTCAGCGGGGTTCAGAATGTTATCACCTTTAGGAACGTAGGTTTCAGAATTAGGCCCCACAGATGGCTGTGAAATAGACTTAGGCGCTGTAGCTGATGTAGCATTACAAGCTTGTGTAAAAAATAGCAAAACGCTTGCTAAAAAAGCTGTGACAACCTGAGACAAACGAATTCGTTTGAAAAAAGAAATTACTTGACTCATGGTGAAACTCCTTTTTTGTAGTTTTGAATTTTTCAGTTGTAAATAATCTGATTGCTTACCCTGGAGAAATGAATCCTATTTGTTAACAGCAGGATTAGCTTGTAATTCTGGTCTGTTAGAAGCTTCACTTGCTTTTTCTTTCAAAAATCCGGAGGCTTCTTCAACAGCCTCTTTTACAGTTTCAATTCTGTCTTTAGCTCTTTGAGTTACACTTGGTTCGTTCTGAATTAAATTACCAGCATCGGGCCGAAAATCTTTTTCAGATTTGATTGGTAATTCTCCCTCTTTATAGGCTCGACCTACAGGAGTTTCAGCACCAGGATAAAGCAGTTCAGATTCTTCTTTATCTGCATCAGCCAGCAACAGTTGGAAATTTAGCTGTACACTAGCTTGATCGCGTCCAGACTTGGACATTTTTAAGTTTGTGTAATTGTCCCCACCAGCCTTATAAGGATTGTTTGCTCCGCCAGCTTGTACAGGTGGATTATATGGCTGGGCGCCTTGAGCATACTTACTACTACAAGCAGTATTTACTATTAACAATAATCCTGCCAAAAATACAGTTAAAACTTGGCGCAGACGTAGTTTTTTTACAAATGTAATTAATTTTTTCACCAATTCCTCCTTTCAACACAAAACAATTAATCTACTCTGAGAAAATGTTAAGCTCAGTTAGTTTTATTGTTGGAGTTGATTTTTGTTGAGTACAACAATCGATTTCTAAGAATACGTATTTAAAAGGAGGCTTTTCCTCTAGCGTAAGTCACATTATTGTTACTAACTCTAGATTTTTTTTATCTAACTTAAGAGGGATATAAGTAGAAGAAATCAAAAATAAGGAATAAAAAAGAGGTACATATTAAATTTAATTATTTCTATCAAGTTAAAGGATTGTTACCCAAATACTCTGTCTCTACTGTATGATTTGAGTTGTTTAACCAAAGGCTAGCCGAATAGTTAAATCTCCGCAATGATCAAAAAAATTTTACGCTGGTTAATTTTGGGTGGAACGCTATTTTTTTTGGCAAAAGCCCTAAAGGATAACTGGCAAGGAATTGCTGCTATTCGCATTCATGCAGCAGGATGGGCAATGATAGCGATCGCAACTGGTGTAACTTTACTAGGACACACTTGGGCTGGCTGGATTTGGACTTGGATTCTCCGAAATTTAAATCAACCTGTACCATCTGTGCAATTTATCCAGATTTACCTGCAAACCAACATTGGTAAGTATTTGCCTGGTAATGTTTGGCATTACTATGGGCGAATTATGGCAGCAAAAAATGCGAATGTTTCTACTAGTGCAGCCACTCTTAGCGTATTACTAGAACCTTTATTAATGGCAGCAGCAGCTTTAATTGTTGCCTTATTAGGCAGTATATTTGTTAAAACAAATACTAATTTAGCTGTGCATATAGGGCAAATCCTGGGTTTGTTTGTAGTGCTTTGTGTCTTTCATCCCCAGTTTTTAAATCTATTAATTCGCTTGCTACACCGCTTAAAAACCAAAAATTCTAATCGCACAACAATCTCAGATGTTAGTTTCACTATGGAACGCTACCCGCTCCAACCTTTATTAGGAGAATTAGGATTTTTGGGACTGCGCGGTATAGGGTTTATTTTGATTTTTTATGCACTGAGTGCTGTGAATTCAAGTCAAATTCCATTATTATTTACTGCTTTTAGTTTTGCTTGGTTACTTGGGCTTGTTGTTCCCGGTGCGCCTGGTGGATTAGGTGTGTTTGAAGCAACTGCGATCGCACTTTTACAAAACTATTTTCCTACCGCAGTAGTCATTAGTGCAACAGGTGTGTATCGCCTAGTCAGTATCCTCGCTGAAACCCTCGGCGCAGCCTTAGCTTGGCTTGACGAACGCCTGTTTAGATAAATTGCGGATCGGGAAGACAAGGGATAAACCAGAAAACAACCACCAACCAACAACCAACTACTAACCACTGTACAGACGTGCCATGGCACGTCTGTACAACAATCAACAATCAACAATTAACGTTTCAATTGAGAAAACACACGATAAGCATTCGGATCAAATTCGACTTCGTGGGCTTTCTCCGTTTCTTCTACCTTAATTAAGTTATATTCAACATTCTCAGCATAAATTGCAAATGTGATATTGAAAATCTCAATAAAGTTAATGAACCATTGGCATTCTGCTTCTGAATATCTATCATAATAACGAATCAAATGAGCAATGCGAGATTCCAAATGACTACGGGAATGTTTGCAAATTAAAATTATCTTCAGTAGAACAATCACTAACGTCAGAGGGTGTCCCTGAGAAAGCAATAAAACAAATAAAGATGAAGGTTTAACGCTATTATCTGTTGTTAAAAAATCAATCATCCGATTACAAGTTCTTAACAACAAATATTTGTTGATAATTACATCATTACATTCTGGTTTCCAAATCAAAAGCTTTTCTGATAGCTGTTGCTGCAAAGTCTCTACAAACTTTGGTTGCTGTACAGAAAAAATTAGATACTTTACTAGACTTTCTTTAAAATCTTTGAAAGTTTGATTTTGAGTTTGCTTGAGAAAAATATTAGCAATATTGTCATAACTAAATACACCTTTTCTAACAACGATTGCCTTGATTAAACGTAAAATATCATCTCCTAACGCACTAGGATTTCTATAACGTGTCTGGCTAGAAGCATTTGACTGAGAACGAGCAACATACATTGCAAGTTCAAACTTAAATTTATCTTTTAGCTGCTTAGAAGCTTTTTTAGCCGCTTCTTTTTGTTCTTTTGGATTCTTTTTATCTACAACTTGGGCAGCCAAAAGATAGGAAGTATAGCGATTCACCCAATGACCATCAGCTTTATTTTCATTTTTATATGCAAATAACTTGAGTTCTTGAAAGTCTTGACTCTGAATAAAGTTATCCAACCAAGTTTGGAAAATCGTTATTTTTTTATATTTGTAATCAATTGCAGTTGATTTGTAATTATCAATCAACTCAATTAATGCTTGGGTATACTTATGTTTTCTATTACTCTCCCAATTATTAACTAGAATATAACAACAACGCTTCAGAGTATTACGGAAATGATGTTCATTATCAATAAATACATCATATATTCCTAGTGTTAAATCTAATTTTTTCAAAACCAAGCAATCTAAAAATACACTTTTAAACTCTATTAACACATCTTCTGGATCATATTTATTAACAATTTTTACAAAAAAACTATAAATTTTTTCTTGCACAAGATGTACATCTATTTGTTTGACATTAGATTTAAACATAGGTAAATTAATATGAATATTTTGTAAACCGCAAACAGTCATTTATTGTTCTCAAAAATAAAGATATAGCTTATATCAAGTTCGCTTGAATCTTATACTGTTGTGTGGGCTGGTAATAGGTAATTGGTAATGGGAAAACCAATGACCCACAGAGCAATTAACCGAACTTGATATTACTTATATTCTTATCTGCTTCATTCTGGTACACAAGAGTATCAATCTACTCTTTAATAATTCAAAGTTTTCTTTATATAAAATTGATAAATTTACTTACTCCAAAGCTTTGAGCGCCGACTTGCGGCGCTCAAACTTCTCTGTGAGTTTACTCAGGGTTCCTTTGCGTTTAAAAACAGTGCCATATTATGCAAAGGTGTAGCAAGCAGTAATTTGGGACAGACCGCTAGCCATGGTTAATAGATTATGAAAGTAGCTAGTAGTTAGCTACACACTATTACAACTTTAACTTCAATGGGGGTGGAGGGACTTGAACCCTCACGACCTTTTACGGTCAACGGATTTTCATTCTCTCGTAGCTTTCGCCACTGCCTGTAAGACTAGCTTTCTTTAGGCTTTGAGAATTGGACTCTCCCTTTACCCTCGACTTAACGTTAGGGTAGCTCCCGTCGGGTCTCTGCACCTTCCCTCGATTTCAGATTTTGGATTTTAGATATCTAAAATCTAAAGTCTAAAATTGTTGGGCTTGGCTCAGGATTGCCATGTCTGTTACCAGATTTAGGTTTCCCTGAGTTTGAGAGCATTCACTTAAAGAGTTTCTTCTTTAAGGCTCAATTACTTAAGTCCGTAGCGTCTACCATTCCGCCACACCCCCAAGTAAATTTGGGATTTGCTTTTGTTAATTATAGAGTATTCAATTGTTCCTCGATCTATTTGAGCATCAAATTTGTGATTTGCCAACTAGTAACCATAAAAAATTTCTTGCAAAAGTGAAACTGCTCCAAGAAGAAGGGGTGTAAGGGGGTACTATGATGGAAAGCAGATGCACCCTTTGGTCATTTCTGCTGAAAGAGGAAACCTATGATTGAAGAAGGAATTACAGTACCGCTGCTATATCTAGTTTTGGCGGGAGCTTATTTGTTAGTCATACCAGTGGCTGTGTTGTTTTACCTGAATCAGCGTTGGTATGTAGCTAGTTCCCTGGAACGCGCATTTATGTATTTTCTAGTGTTCTTCTTCTTTCCGGGTTTGTTGGTTCTGTCGCCATTCGTAAATTTACGACCAAAACGGCGGCAAATTGAAGCGTAAATAAAGTTGGCAGGTCATAATACTCATGCGACGTCTGGACGCTCTCGGAATTGGTTTTGGCGTTTTTCTTACAGGTGGCTTGGCATATCTAGTGTTGCGACTGGCTGGTCTAGATAATTTAGAAGCAGGTATCTGGAGCCAAGTCTTGCTGATCGGTGGGTTAATTGGCTGGTTACTGACCTATCTTTTTCGGGTCGTTAGCCACAAAATGACCTATCATCAACAGCGAAAGCAGTACGAAGAAGCTTATTTCCAAAAGCGGTTAGAAGAACTTTCTCCCGAAGAACTAGCAAAAATTCAAGCCGAGATCGAACAAGAAAAGGGTTCGCAGGTGTAGAATTGTCACTTGGCTATTGTGTGTTGGTGGTTGATAGTTGTTTGTTGCTTCGCACAACAAACAACCAACAACAAACAACAAACAACAATTACTAAATGACCAATGACCGCAATTTCCCTCTGCTTTGAAAACCTCAAACGCAACCGTAAGTGTGCTTTAATCCCATTTATCACTGCTGGCGATCCAGATATCGAAACTACTGCCGCAGCTTTACGAACTCTGGATCGCAGTGGTGCTGACATAATTGAGTTGGGTGTTCCCTACTCCGACCCTCTGGCGGATGGACCGGTGATTCAAGCTGCTGCTACCCGTGCTTTAGAAAGGGGAACAACCCTAGAGCAAGTGCTAGAAATGCTCAAAGCAACTACTCCCAGTTTACGATCGCCTATAGTTCTCTTCACCTACTACAACCCTATTCTCAATCGGGGCATAGAAAAGTTTCTCCAAGAAATAGCTGCTGCTGGTGTCGCTGGTTTAGTTGTGCCAGATTTACCCCTAGAAGAAGCTGCAAATTTACTCGAACCAGCAGCAAAAATCGGCATTGATGTAATTTTATTGGTCGCTCCCACTAGTTCTGCTGAGCGCATAGAAGCAATCGCCCGCGCTTCCCAAGGATTCATATATTTAGTCAGTGTCACAGGTGTAACGGGGATGCGCGAGCAAATGGAATCCCGAGTGTCAGAATTACTCAAGCAAGTTCGTAGTGTGACTGACAAACCGATTGGTGTGGGTTTTGGTATTTCCCAACCAGAACAAGCCCGACAAGTTAAGGACTGGGGTGCAGATGCGGCTATTGTTGGTAGTGCGTTTGTGAAGCGACTCGCTGAAGGTACACCCCAAGAGGGATTAGACAAAATAGCCTCCTTTTGTCAAAGCCTCAAGCAAGCGATCGCTAGTTCATAAATCAACCCCAAGACAAAATAGAATTATTACTGAGAAACGAGTTAAAAAATGTAATAAGTATATAGGCACGCTTAAACCTTGAGCATAAACCATGAAAATTCTGTCTGAGAGCAAATTTTCCTTTCTTTCTTCTTAATTCTGCTTTTTCTCCTGTCCTCTACTTACCAAGTTTTTCACCTAAGCTTGGTAGACAATTTAACAAATATAGTTTTGAATATATAAAGCAGATATGCAGCATGAAAAATTAGTATCGGGTGTAAAATCAAGTTCATTGATGTAAGTTTATGAGTGTGAGAGTGTCTAAATTACAAAAAACTGCTGTTAACTTGCTATGTAGGGGTAAAAGCGATGAGTGAAAGTATGGCGTTTATCGGCGGAGTTGCTGTTGCTGGGCTAGCGGCGATCCTTTTACTTAAAGGTACAGGAACATCTCTGCAACAGCCAAATATTGCTATTCCTCAAATCCCAAATTTAGTGCCGCAACCACAACCATACTATCCCCCTCCTAATTATGCACCACTCCCCCAAAACCCACCTCTAAGCCCTAATACTGATGAGCGTGTCGCCATCGAACGAGCAAAGATGGAAAATGAGAAGCTCAAGCAAGAAAACGAACAACTTAAAATCCAAATTCAGCAAATTCAGGCTCAAGCTCAACAAGCTCAACAAGCTGCTTTTTCTTTCCAACAGCAATTACAAAGCCAAAATGCAGCACAGTTGCAGCAGCAACAATCTCAAAATCGCTGGTGGTCTTCACCCATAGTTTGGGCTGTGGGAGGTATGTCTCTGACTATTGGTGGTGGTATTGTCGTAGCTGGAGTTTTGTCTTTGTTCTCTCCGAAACAACGTCCTCGTACCGTTCAGGTGATTCATCCCTACAACGGGCCCACACCGCCCCTAGCTCCTGTACGCCGGGCTGAGTTCCTACCGCCCCGTACCGAAGCAAGACGAGTTGATATGCCAGAATACGACGATACCTATTAAATGAATTGTCTAGAAGGACAAAAAATATCCGCTTGCAGAAAAGCTTCCTACAAGGCGCTTGATTAGCACAGGTGTTCTCGTTGTCCTAATAGCATCTTTGATGGCAAAATCATAACTCTTAGTTAAGTTCATTATAGATAGGCTGTGAAATCTATAGAGCAAGCCCGTGCTCGTGAATTATGCTTTGTCATAAAATAACGACTATAGATATTTTTTCTTGGAAGCATTTCGCAAGAACGTTTAACCGATTATTAATTCTTTTTGCTCGTCAAGAAGCATGATTTTTTGCGAAAAGTATTTCTCTGATTAGAGAAATACAGAAAAGTGTTTGTATATATGAGTGGACAGTTTTGTAATTGTCTGCCCTAATTAATTAGGGCTAGTTCAGTACCTTAATACTTTATTATTATATTTTTTTACTTTAATTAAAAGAAAAAGCAGGTAATATATATTTTCTTGCTCAATATAATAATTGTAAACTAATACACTACTAATTTGATTACTTTTATATTTAAAAAGCTATAGTACCAATTTTGTATTTTTGCATAAATGAACATATATCAAGTTTTTAGCAGATATTTATAGTCTGTATTTCATATCAAGCTCATAGAAAACATCAGTATTTTATTTGACTGTTATTATATTTATTCAGGGAATATTCGGATACGTATAAGACTCCTTTTGTAAAGATAATAAAAAATACTGAATAAATTTCTATAATCCTGATTGCTTATAGTTAATTTATGGGTAATATTACTGAAGTGTTATCTCAAAAACGAGATTCGACTTGGTACATGGGGCTGTGGTTTCTTAGATTCTGCATCAGAAACGTATTAGCTTCAGAACCGAGTTAGCGATTTATTATTTTGTGTGAACATCAATTAGGTTGATAGCGGAATTCCTCAATCATCTAATTCATGTTCTCCCCACTTACAAGTTATTCAAAGCAATGTTTTCCCTAGTTGTGACTTTGCAAGAGTTCAGTGCTGTAAAGACGAATATGAAATAGCTCTGTGCTTCATCGCATAGAGCTAACGGTTGTCTTCCCTTCGTTGTTGAAATATATTTGCCGCAACGATGGTGGTGATTTTCTGTGTTCTTTAAGCAGAGTAAGGTTATCAGTGGTGCTATCTCATGACAATACAAGTTTGCAGGCAGTGTCTGTCATGTCATGAAAACATCTACGTCATTTACAGTCCCAAATCTGGGATAGTTAGACTCCCATCACGAAAAAATAATCTTACTCAAGGGCGGTGAAATTGCAATTGCTTCATAATCAAATAAAAATTCAGTCTGTTGTATTTTTGCCCTACTCGCAGGATTTGTGGGGCAAAAATACAACAGAAGAAATTCTAGTACTCAACCAAGCCAAAATTGACGAGTCTAGGCCGAAGTTGTGAAGCGGAGAATGTTTAGACTCGGACTTTGTAGCTGTGGGCAGACTACTAGCCATGAGCAAGCTTCTTCAGCTTGAGAATATTTGTGATTTTCACTCTCATCATCCCACAAGGGTGTTATACCTGCATTGTTTAATAAATTTAGTTGAGATTATTTGAAAATCACTAGAATCACAGGTTTTTTTTATCAAAAACCTTAAATCTTGGAAAAACTGCTGTTATTAATTAATGCCTTCCAATGACTTCTAAAATTTCATGGTTGAGGCATTGGAGCCTCCTTTGTCCATTTTACATTTTCAGCATTTTTACTTACGGTATCTTACCAGCTATTTCTCAAACAAGCGTGATCACAAATACTGCCCGTGGGAGTGCGGATAATCTTCCTAATAGCGGCAGAGTTGTGAACTCCAATGAAGTGACTTTCAGTGCTAGTCAAGCAGCATTGGAAATCATCAAAACAGCAGATAGAGCAGCCGCAGAACCAGGTGACACAGTAATATACACTCTCACTATTCGTAATACTGGTAACTCCCCAACTAACCAGATAGCAATTACAGACAGGCTACCCTTGGGAGTGCGCTTTATTTCCAAGTCACTCAAAGGTTCCATAGGAGATAGACCTGTATCTTTGAGTGCAACCACTGCTTCTAGTCGCACAGTAACCATCTCCTCCAATGAAGGACTGCAACCCAATCAAAGTTTGATAGTTAACTATGCTGTTGAGGTGACGCCAGATGCAATTCGTGGTGATGGCAGAAACACAGCCCAAGCCAGAGCAGGTAATCTTACCAGTAATCAAGCCAGCTATGTCTTACGAATTCGACCAGGTATTGTGTCTGACTGTGGCACTTTAATTGGACGTGTATTTGTCGATAAAAATTTTGATGGTGAACAACAACCGAACGAACCAGGTGTACCGAATGCGGTGATTTACATGGATGATGGTAACCGCATCGTTACCGACGCCAATGGTTTATTCTCCTTAGCCAATGTCGTTGCTGGTTATCGGACAGCAACCCTAGACTTGACCAGCCTACCAGGTTATGCGCTGGCACCCAATAAATACTTTATCGAAAGTAACAGCCAGTCTCGCTTGGTCAAATTAGCACCCAGTGGCTTAGCACGAGTCAATTTTGGGGTTACGCCTGCGTTCTCAGGGGGGAAACGATGAAAAAAATAAAAAAGCTTTACCAAAATCAAAATTTTTTCTTTTACCTTTTTGGTCTTTACTTAATATTTGTTTCTCCCAACGCAGTTTTTGCCAGTGTGTTAGATGGAAGACAGGGAGACAAACAGACAAACCAGACAAGGGAGACAGGAGGAGCCTCTGAGGCGGGGAAAGAAATCTCCGCACCTTTAGAAGTGTCTTTTATTGACCGCGTCACCACGTTTTCCCCTTTGTTGATCTCCCAGAATTCCCCATCTTCTGGTGATCCTAACTCGGTATTTCAACAAGATCCGACAACTGAATTTCAACAGAATCCCAACTCGCCACTCCAACAACAACCCACTTCTACGGATAATTCATCAATCAATACTCCCACTCCAGCAACTCCAGGACAATCAAAAGTCACGCTGGAAATTACACCTGTAGGCGATCCACGTGTACAAGCTGATGGACGTTCCACAATAAAACTACAAGGAAGAATTATTGATGAAAAAGGTGAAGTCATTCGTAAAGATGCGATCGCGACCTTAACCACCAGCGCCGGGAAATTCATTGGCGCAGACCAAGACAAAGACCAAGGCGGCTTTCAGGTGCGTGTCATTGATGGGGAATTCACCGCCACCTTGCAATCAGACATCAAACCCCAACAAGTCCGCATCCGGGCTGCGATCGACAAGATTCAAAAACAATCACTCAATGTTCCAACACAACTGGGTGACATCAAAAATCCCACCTTCCCCCAACAAACAGATAATTCCTGGATAGAGAAAATCACAACAGCACCACTAGAAGCCTACACTCAAGTTGAATTCTCCACCCATCTCCGCCCTTCCTTGGTGACAGGGGTACTGAACTTGCGGATTGGCCCAGGAGGGACGAATTACTGGGGAAGTCTACAAGAGTTTCTTGATCCTGACGAGATAGACAAAGGCACGACGGTAGATTTTTATGGTGCAGCCTTTGCCACAGGAAAAATCGGAGATTGGTTATTTACAGGAGCATTCAATAGCGATCGCGCCATCAATCAAGACTGTGAAGGCAACAATCGCCTATTTGGTGGTGTGCAGTTCTGTGAACAACCCTATCCCGTTTACGGTGATAGTTCCACCGCTACCCCCACCACCCCTTCCATTGACAGTTTCTACGCTCGTTTAGAACGTACTCCCTCGATTGTGGGAGCAGAACCAGATTACTTCATGTGGGGCGACTACACTACCAAGGAATTTGCTCGCGCCTCCCAACTGTATACAGCTACCTCCCGCCAACTCCACGGTTTCAAAGCCAACTACAACCTGGGCAACCTGCAAATCACAGGCTTGTATGCCAACAATATTGAAGGCTTCCAACGGGATACCATCGTTCCTGACGGTACCAGTGGCTACTACTTCCTTTCCAAACGCCTGTTAGTTCCTGGCAGTGAAATTGTTTATGTCGAAGCCGAAGAAATTAACCGTCCTGGGACAGTAGTAGAACGCAAACAAATGGTGCGTGGTGCAGACTACGAGATTGACTATGACCGTGGTACACTGCGGTTTAATCGTCCGGTCTTTGCCACAGAACTCAACCCCTTTGGTTCAACTTTAGTTAGGCGCATAGTCGTTACTTACCAAAATGAAGGCGGCGAAGACTCCAGCCTTGTGGGTGGAAGACTGCAATATAACTTCTCCAACGATTTCACAAACAAAACTTTCGGTGCTATTAGTTACCTCCGGGAAGACCAAGGCGACCAAGATTTTGAACTGTTCGGTGGAGACTTCTTAATCTCTTTAGGAAATGCAGGGAAGATAGTCGGGGAATTTGCCCACTCCAACAACAACCTGATCACTGGTGAACAAGCAAGTGGTAATGCTTACCGCTTGGAAGCTTTTGGCAACATCACAGAAAATCTTTTCGCTCAAGCTTACTATCGCGCCGTCGAGCCAAATTTCTCCAACAACGCCACCTTCAGCTTTACACCAGGACAAACCCGCTAC
Source organism: Fischerella thermalis PCC 7521 (assembly GCF_000317225.1). GTDB lineage: Bacteria > Cyanobacteriota > Cyanobacteriia > Cyanobacteriales > Nostocaceae > Fischerella > Fischerella thermalis. The sequence goes on along the minus strand of NZ_AJLL01000070.1, from coordinate 31,929 downwards.
GGAGCGTCTTTATTAACCAGATTGAGTGACCTGACTAGCTTGAGAGTCGCTTACGACGTGGAAGAGAACTACGGCACTGCACCAACTTCCATTACTAACTTCTTTGACTTATTCGACCCACAACCACAAAACCGTCCTGGGGAACGAGTCAGTAACGAACTGCGAACCTTCCGGGCGGGAATTCTGCAAAAGCTGGGTAATAGTGATCTCAGCTTGGAATACGTCAATCGTTCTCGCAATGACCGTATTGGTGATGACTTAGATGGTGACGCGAGTCAGATTGTATCTCGTTTGAAGTTTCCATTAACAGATACCTTGACTTTTCAAGCTCAAAATGAACTGAACTTGGGTGATTCTGATCCCTTGTATCCCAACCGGACTACTTTAGGTTTGGACTGGAAAGCAGCTGAAGGAGTGACATTCCGACTGGCACACCAATTTTATGATGACAGTGAATTACTACCAGGGAACTCCCTCACCACCTTAGACACGATTGTCGATCAAAAATTATCAGATGATACTTCTCTGCTGGGTCGCTATTCTGTACTTTCTGGCTTTGGTGGCTTGCAGGGACAAGGCGCTCTGGGTGTAAATCACGGTTGGAAAGTAGCACCAGGATTCAAAGTCAATCTGGGTTATCAATACGTATTCAAGAACATATTCAATGCTACAGCAGCAGGAGATAGATACCCGCAATATTACGCAGTCGGGCAAACAGCTGCGAGTTTGGGACTGTTTTCTGGTTCCGTTTACAGCCTGGGGTTTGAATACACTGATAATCCTGATTTCAAAGCCCGCGCCCAATTTGAATATCGTGATGGAGATCAAAGCAATAACCTAGTCATTTCCGCCGCCGCCGCCGGAAAAATCTCTCCAGCTTTGACAGCCTTAGTCCGCTTCCAACAAGCAGGCGAAGCTAACGTCTACCTTCCCACCGTCGTCAACAGCATCGACACCGGCGGTATCAGATTCCAAGAACTGGGAGACACAGCTAATCTTAAAATCGGTTTAGCATACCGCGACCCCACCAACGATAAATTCAACGGGTTGCTGAAATACGAGTGGCGGCAAAACTCTGCTTCGATTCCCGAAACCCAACTTACAGGTAGTACAGCCACAGGTCATGTGTTTTCCGCAGAGGGTATCTACGCCCCCAATTGGCGCTGGGAGTTCTACGGTAAATACGCTTTTCGCAATGGCGTCACCTACTACGACAATGACAGATATGACGGCAGTGTCAACCTGGCACAGTTGCGGGCAGCTTACCGCTTAGGTTATCGCAGTGATTTAGCCGTTGAGGGACGATGGATTGGACAAAACTCCAATAGCGGCACTGACTATGATGAATTCGGTGTTGCTGTCGAAACCGGATATTACGTCACTCCTGATTTACGTTTGGGTCTAGGTTACAGCTTTGGCAGTGTAGATGACCGCGACTTTACTGGTTATCGTTCCGAAGGTGGTTTCTATATCAATATCAGCTTGAAGTTGAACGAACTTTTGGGTGGCTTTGGTTTACAAGAACCAGTACCCAAGCAACAACAAGAGTCGGAAATCTCAACAGCGCAAACAAAACCTGCCAAAGAGACATCCCAGACTAAATTGATTCAGCGTTTGAAAGAAAGGCAGAAGGCAGAAGGCAGAAGGCAGAAGGCAGAAGGATGAAGGATGAAATTTTGTCATTTTTCATCATTCATCATTCATTGTTTTCAAACGTGGTGTCATAGGAGTGATTAATGTCCAAATTGAAATTTAAAACAAAGAAGGCAAAAGGAATAATTTATCTTTTACCTTTTACCGTTTACTTTTTACCTCCAGAAATTGCCTTTGCTCAAATTCCCACTCCCTCTCCTACATTGCGGGTGGTGGTAAATAGTAATCAAGATGGGAACCCTACCCCTGACAATGCTGTGACTCTGCGCGAAGCGATCGCGATCGTCAGTGGTACTTTACCCACAGCAAAACTTAGTAATGCCGAAAAAGCCCAGGTGACACCAACCACAGGTGCTTCTCGGATTGAGTTTAATTTACCTGCTGGTGCAACTACGATCCAGTTACAAACACAATTACCAGATTTAGCCACCCCCGGATTAGTTATCGATGGTTCAACTCAACCGGGATACGATCCAAAAGGTTCAGCAACAGCGGAAATTGCCATTCCGATACCAGTAGTGACAATCACTCCCGCACCAAATCAAGAGATTTTGCGCGGGTTGACTGTGGTTGCTGATGGTGTGACCATTCGCGGCTTAAATATTTATGGTTTTACGAGCAAACCGATCAAACAGATTTTGGGAAATTTGGCTTTTGACACTGATCCGAAACCGGTAACTCTGACTACACCACCGGGGGACATTGTCATTGCTCACCGTTTCCCACCTCCCGATACCAGCCGTCAGCAACCGCCCAACGATGATTTTCCCTTCCGCGTCTCTGACGTGCCACCCAAGAATGTTGTGATTGAGAACAACTGGCTGGGATTAACAGCTAGTGAACAAATGCCAGAACAAACTTCGGCGTTCGGGGTTTACGTGTTTAACTCCCAAGGAGCAACAATCCGGCGAAACCGGATTTATTACCATGATGGTAGTACAATTATTACATCTGTACGTGGTGAAAATACGGTAGTACAAGAAAATATCCTCGTTGCTAACGGTATTGCTGGAATGCCTGATGCTTTGAGATTTGAAGGTTTGGTCAACCAGTCTCAAATTATAGGTAACTTGATTTGTGGTAATGACGGGGCGGGAGTGTATTTATTTAAACCCCAAGGTAACGTAGCAATTCAGAATAACAAAATCACCTATAACGGTAGAAGATTACGCCGGGCAGCAGTTTACTTGATGGGTAGTAATCACCAGGTAGTTGGTAATGAAATTGACTATCAAGCTGGGCCGGGGGTAGTAGTGTCAGCTTTTCCCAAGAATGATGTTGGGCAAAGAAAACCAGGGGTCAAGAATATCATCCAAAACAATAAATTTGCAGCGTTAGAAGGTTTGAGTATTGACCTGAATACCCAGCAAAATCTCGATGTGAGTGACTTTCAGGTGGGAGATGGCCCTAATCCGCGCCGGGATTCTCCTAACCGTCGCCTGGAAACTGGGAATGGGGCGATTAATGCGCCGGAATTTAAACAAAGGGCGTTTCCGCCTACAGGAAACAGCGTCACTTTGCAGGGAAAAGCCGATCGCGGTTCCCAGGTTACAATTTACCGTTTAGGCGATTATCAAAGGGGTTACGGGGCATTAAGTGAACCATTGGTAACTGTACCTGTAGATGAAGATGGTAAGTTTAGCACCACAGTCGAGAACTTGCAAACCGGAGATGTGGTGAGTGCGATCGCTACCGATCCGCAATATGGGACATCGGAACCAGCGCTGGCGGCAATTATTGGCACTGCTGGCACAAAACCGAATCTGAAGCCAACTTCTCCACCAAACCAGCCTCCACAGTGTACTTCTCGACCAGTACCGCCACCACCACCAGAACCACCAGCACCACCGCCACCACCGCCACCACCAGAACCCATCCGCATACTCGCACCAAATAATGTCCACTTTGCCTTAGATAAGTCCTTTATTAGTTCAGAAAGTGCTGCTGTCTTGGATCGAGTAGCAGCAGTATTGCAAAAATATCCTTTCATCGTGGTTGAATTACAAGGTCACACCGACCCCCGCGCCAGCAACGCATATAACTTGGCACTGGGTAGACGTCGGGCTTTAGCTGTGAGAAATTACCTACTGCGTAAGGGTATTAGTCCAGAACGGATGACCATTCGTTCTTTTGGTGAAACCCAACGGAAAACACAAGGTAACACCCGCGTAGATTATGCACGCGATCGCCGTACAGAAATCATCTACAAAGACGTGCGAGGTATCGAACTGATCGTGGAACCACAAGAACAAGACCTGCAAATTGAGTCTCCCAGGTGAGGAGTGTGGGGAGTGTGTAGACGCGCTTTGCGCGGCTTCCCGTAGGGTGGAGTGTGAGGAGTGGCGAATAACCACAAACAACTAACCACCAACAACTAACAATTAACCACTAACTAACCCCTATTTTCAAATGGGCGTTGTAGAGAAAGCGGGATGATCTTATTTTCTCTTTTATTTGAAAAACTTAATTCTTGGCGCTCTTGGCGTCTATGGCGGTTCATCATTCATCTCCATTTTATGCAACGCCTTCAAATCAAATATTTAGGAACTAACAAATGAAAGCTCTATTTAAACATTTAAATTTTCATCCTTGTGGGAGTACGCTGTTAGCAGTGCTATTGGCTATTCCCCAAATTCCCCTACAAGGAATTATTTCCAGTCAAAAAGTTGTAGCACAACAAACAAGTTGTCCAGCTGGTACAACACAAGCAACTCTCAACTGGGGAACGACTAATTTCCAAACGGCAAATTTTAATCAAACTTTCGACATTGGGGGCGTCAGTACTAATTTTCAGATGACGGAAAACCCAGTAGGATTTATCCGAGATCAATCACCGGAGAACTCTCCGGGAAACCTGGGTGCGGTTCCCTATGGAGTTGCTCCTGGACCTTACGGTGGTATTAATAGTCCCTATTTGCGCTGGGGAATAGATGCTTCACAACAAAGTTCAACCGTAAACTATCGGCAAGGCACTTCAACGCTCACTATCACTTTTGCCCGACCAGTGACTTTGCCTGTTCCTCTTACCTTCTTGGATGTGGACCGCGATCGACCAAATGAGCCTCCATTTCAGGATCAAATCACTGTCACTGCATTCAATCAAGGTCAAAATGTACCCGTTACCCTTACCAATATCGGACCTGGTTCTGTTAACCAAATAGTTAGCAGTAATGTGGCGCGGGGAGCCGATCCGCGTGTGGGACCAGGAAATTCACCTAATGATCGGAATTTAGGTAATGTTTTTGCGACATTTGCTCAACCTGTCACCCAAATTCGCATTGTCTACGAGAGTGGACCTTTGCCGTACGCCGAAAACCAACAACCTCAACAAGATGAAACTATTGGTGTTGCTGATATAACTATCTGTGCGCCTTCGGCAAGAGGTTCTATAGGTGATACTGTCTTTAATGATCGCAATGGTAACGGTCAACAAGACCCAGGCGAACCAGGAGTTGACAATGTCATCGTCACCCTCACTCAGCCTGGCCCTGATGGACAGTTCGGTACTCCTGATGATATCACCCAGACGACAACCACCAATAATAACGGGAATTATTCCTTCAGCGATTTACCAGCAGGTTCTTATAGAGTTACTGTCAACCCTCCCTTTAACTTGCCAGAAGTGACTACCGGGAATAGGCAAATCGACGTCAATCTCACTTCTGGTCAATCCTTAGATAACGTCGATTTTGGCTTACGCCGACCGCCTGGTGGTGCAATTGGTGATTTTGTTTTCATAGATAGAAATAACAACGGCACTCCTGATACTGGTGAAACGGGAATAGCTAATGTGACTTTAACTCTCCGCAATAATACTGGAGAGGTTGTTGGCACAACTCGTACTGATAACAACGGTAATTATTTATTTACTGGTTTACAACCAGGTAACTATACTGTAGAGGTGACACAACCAAGTGACTTCACAGCTACAACCAACACGACTTTAACGGCTAATATCACTGACCCCAACTCAGAAAATCTCAGTATTGATTTTGGTTTCCGTCCCGGTCAGGCTGGATCGTCTGGAGAAACCAATCTGCGGATAGTTAAGCGCATTACTAATGCTTTGAGAAACGGTCAGCCGATCAATGGTATCAGCTTCAACACTTTTATCAATGACCCCAATAGTAATGATGACGACAGATTACAGCAAGCTGGGCGATCGCCTGTTGGTCAAATTAATCTCCAACCACCTTTGAACAGTGGTGATCAAGTTGAGTACACAGTTTATTTTCTGGCTGATGGCACTCAGCAACTGCAAAATACTCGCTTGTGTGATCTGATTCCAACAGGTACAAGCTATGTCTCTAATAGCCTTTCCGTGGATGGAATTAACAATCAAGGACAATTTCTATCACCTTTAGCACCATTACAGGACTTTGCCGATATTTGTGGTGGTAGCAACAATCAAGGTGCAGTGGTTGTTGGACCAGCTAACATTCCCGGTGGACAGACTGGTTTGATTCGCTTCCGGGTCACGGTTGATTAAGGGGTGGTGGGGTGGTGGGGTGGTGGGGAGATGGGGAGATGGGGTGATGGGGAGAAAAATTTCTCCCGTGTCCTTCTTTCCTTCTCCCCTACACCCAATTACGGAACAATCAACACTGGGCAAGGAGACAGATTAATCACACGATTGGTAACGCTATCATGAGCGCCTTCGTCAGTTAATCCGAGTCCCCGACATCCCATGACAATTAAATTTGCTTCTATTTCATCAGCCACATCACAAATTACAAACGCGGGTTTGCCCTGTCTTTCAATTGTTTCAGTTTGAATTCCTTGCTGGGAAAACGCGGTTTTAGCAGTTTCTAGTAGTTTGGCAACAGTCTCAGGTGAGGACATGACAACATCCTCCTTTGGCGCATCTGTGTTTGGTTCTTCCACCACACTCAAAAGCACCAAGCGGCTGCCATACTTTTGGACAACATCAATCACTACATCAAATGCTTCCTGAGTTTCCCGACTTTGATCAATTGGAAACAGAACTTTTTTAAACATTGCATTCACCAGTTGCTTGATAGAGTTTATTTTCTGCTTCCTGCTTTTGGTAGAGCATGGAAATGACTATTTCTCCATACGTTTTGGTATTGTCACCGCAGATAATTGATAAGAAACTAATCACTTAACAATTCTTTGCACCACGTACTCCTGTACAATCACAGAAAGGGTCTACTAAATGTAAAACATAACAAAAAGGCAATCAGGAGGTTTGTGACGTGTCAAAGAAAACTTTAGCAAATTTATCTGCAACTGACTTGTCTGGAAAACGTGCGTTTGTACGGGTTGATTTTAACGTACCTGTGGATGATGCTGGTAACATCACAGATGATACTCGCATCCGCGCTGCCCTACCAACTATCCAGGATTTGGTGCAGAAGGGAGCTAAGGTGATTCTAGCAAGCCATTTCGGGCGTCCCAAGGGTGTAGATGAAAAATTGCGTCTGACTCCGGTTGCTAAACGTCTTTCTGAGTTATTGGGGCAAGAAGTTGTTAAAACTGATGACTGTATCGGTGATGAAGTTGCTGCCAAAGTCGAGGCTTTACAAAACGGGCAAGTACTGTTGTTAGAAAACGTTCGTTTTTACAAAGAAGAAGAAAAAAATGATCCCGAATTTGCCAAGAAATTAGCAGCTAACGCTGATTTATATGTTAACGACGCTTTTGGTACAGCCCACCGCGCCCATGCTTCCACTGAAGGCGTAACTCAATTCCTGAGTCCTTGTGTGGCTGGATATTTGGTGGAAAAAGAATTACAGTACCTCCAAAGGGCGATTGAAAGTCCCCAGCGTCCTTTAGCTGCAATTATCGGTGGTTCCAAAGTTTCCAGTAAAATTGGTGTCATTGAAACACTGCTGGAAAAATGCGACAAACTGATCATCGGTGGTGGGATGATTTTCACTTTCTACAAAGCCCGTGGTTTGAGTGTAGGTAAGTCTTTGGTAGAAGAAGACAAGCTAGAGTTAGCTAAGTCTTTGGAAGCTAAAGCCAAAGAAAAAGGCGTCACCTTTTTGTTACCTACAGATGTAGTAGTAGCTGATAACTTTGCTGCTGATGCTAATTCTCAAACCGTTAGTATTGAGAACATCCCCGATGGTTGGATGGGTTTGGATATTGGCCCCGATTCTGTAAAATTGTTCCAAGAGGCTTTGGCTGACTGTAAGACAGTCGTTTGGAATGGACCGATGGGTGTGTTTGAGTTTGATAAATTCGCCGTTGGTACAGAAGCGATCGCCCGGACTTTGGCTGACCTCAGCAAAAATGGTGCTACCACTATCATCGGTGGTGGTGACTCTGTAGCAGCCGTCGAAAAAGTCGGTTTAGCTGACCAAATGAGCCACATTTCCACCGGTGGCGGCGCTAGCTTGGAGTTACTGGAAGGTAAGGTATTACCTGGAATTGCTGCTTTGGATGAAGCGTAATTAGTGAGTAGGGGACAGGGAAGACAAGGAAGACAAAGAGAAAACGGGAGACAAAGAGAAAACGGGAGACAAAGAGGACAAGGAAGGAATCTTTTTCCCAATCTCCCCCCACTCCCCACACTTCCCACACTCCCTATCTCTAATTCCCCAACCCCCTATCCTCAAAAAAATATGCAACCCAAATGGTTAGAATGGGCGCAGAAATTACAAGCGATCGCTCAAACTGGGCTGACTTTTTCCGAAAATCCGTATGATATAGAACGCTTTCAATCAATACAAGCGATCGCAGCCGAAATTTTGGCAACTCACACCAAAGCTGAACTTAGTTATATCTTGGATCTATTTGACCGAGATGTTGGATATGCTACTCCCAAAGTTGATGTGCGTGGTGCAGTATTTCGCGACGATTGTATTTTACTAGTGAAAGAAAGAGTTGATGGTTGTTGGACTTTACCTGGTGGCTGGGCCGATATTGGTTTTTCACCCAGTGAAGTAGTCGTCAAAGAAATTTTTGAAGAATCAGGATATCTTACCCGCGCAGTCAAACTCCTAGCAGTATATGACAGAGACAGACAAGGACACCCACCCTATCCCCACTATATTTACAAACTATTTTTTCTGTGCGAACTTTTAGGTGGTTCTCCCACACCCAGTATTGAAACAGAAGCAGTCGGATTTTTCCCGGAAAGTGAAATTCCAGAACTCTCTATTGGGCGTGTAACACCAGCACAAATCACCAAACTATTTCAACATTACCGCAATCCAAATCTACCAGCAGACTTTGATTAGTTAATAGTTAATAGTTAGTGGTTAGTAGTTAGTAGTTAGTATTTAGTGGTAAAGAGTAGAAAAATAGCAATCACATATCCTCCACCAACGAAAAAACCATCTACAACCATCCGTGTTCATCCGTGTGCATCGGTATTCGATTTATTAAACATCATATTTGTCTCAAAACCCCAAATCCGCCTTCGCCAATTCCGCAGCCGCAAAAACCTCCTCATCTGATTTCTCTTCCCAAGCAACATCGCCAATTTCCTGATAGAAAACAGAATCGTAAGGACGAGTACGCACCACAACAGGCATAGGTACAGCATGACCTAAAATTAAAGCTTGTTGCTTAGAATCTAACTTTGCCAATACCGACTTCAAAGCACCAGCACCAGCTACCCCTGTAAAAATCGCGTCGATGTCTTTTTCATCATTCAACAAAGCAGTGACGCGAGTCCCAATTTGAGACATGACTTCATTATCAATTCCAGATGGGCGCTGGTCTACTACCAACAGCGTGACAAAATATTTTCGCATTTCCCGAGCGATTGTCCCAAAAATAGTACTTTGGACGATCGCAGGATCTAAGAAGCGATGCGCTTCTTCGATAGTAATCATTAACTGCGTTGGTTTATCGTTGGGATTTTTGGTTTGTAAAAACTTTTCGGCTTTGCTGACATAATGTTGGTGAATGCGGCGAGTAATCATGTTTGTCACCAACATGTACGAAAGCATATCCGATTGCGAACCAAACTCAATAACAACGTTCTTACCTGCTTCAAGCGATCGCAAAACTTGATTAACATAGTTATGGGGACAAGCTGCGCGCATGTATTTTAAATTTTCTAAGCGAAACAGTTTACGCTGTAATGCGGTAATTGAACCTTGGTGTCCCCGCTTCTCTTCGCACAGCAGCTTGATTTCTTCATTAGTCATACTCAACAATTGCAGAATCCAAGACTTACCAAACTCTGCAAACAGAATATTAGCATTGTCTATGCTGGCGTCTGAAAGCCCTAAATCGCGAGAGCATAATTTAATATCTTCTACTTCAATTTGATCGTAACTGAGGTAAAGTTCTTGGGCGTGAGGAACACCACGCCGCTTTGTAGATTCAGGATCGAGAGTATATACCTCTACTTTATTAGGAAATAATTGCTTTAAACCTTTAACAGTGCTAAATTGTTTCCCTTCTGAAACAGCTTCCCAGCCATACTCAGAATGCATATCAAATATTAAATTTACTGCGGCATTTTTGCGAATTGTCCCAGCCAAAAGTAGGCGTGTTAAAAAGGATTTACCAGTTCCTGATTTGCCAAAGACACCATTGCTACGTTCCACAAAACGGTTTAAATCTAAGCAAACCGGTACATCCATATCCAGTGGTTTACCGATAGAGAAATTTTTTCTTTGGGGATCATCTTCCCAACCAAATACACGGCGAAAATCTTCTACCGAAGCATCATAAACTTGGCTAAAATGGCTAGGAATAGTTTTGACTGGCATCAACTCCATTGTTGTGCTTGTTTGGGGTTGAAATGATGCCAATGAACTTAAATTTTGAGATTTTGAATCTCTGCCATTCTCCCCATCTCCCAATTCCCCCATCTCCCCACCTTCCAAAGGTGGAGTAAACATCAACATTGGTGCAAGAGTAATAGTACCGTAAGTACCACTGCCAGCGAGAATTTCCCGTAAAAAAGTATCCTCCCAACTAGGAGGATTGGCTATAATTCTTTGGTTTGCGGTTCCCAATGCCACATCTGTAAGCATACAAAAAAAACGCGATCGCACCCCTTGCACCACTAAAAATTTACCGACTCGCATATCTTCTACCAGAATATCGGGGTGCAATCGTACTTCTAATCCGCCTGTTAGGGAACCTTGAGTAACTGAACCTAATGGCTGTCCTAAAGTCATCGCATTAATTACATACTTACGTGCCTTATTTTATGTTGAAATTATTGATGGTTGGTAGTTATTTGTTGTTTGTTGGTTGTTAGTGGTTAAAAACCAATGACCAATAAAAATTGACCATTGACTATTGAATAACTATTCAATTTCAATCGAAGTTGGTGCAGTTGCGCCTGTACTTGCTTTAAAATCTACTAGTGGTTTACGAAATTCGGCGTAAAGGCGATCACGCCACGCAAAAAATGGTTCATAGGCAGGATTATCTGCCAAACCAGGTGCTCCTTTGCCTCGTAAAGATACTGGTAAATCCAAATAAGGACCATCGGGAAACTTTAATAAAATCGATAAACCTGCAACTGCTAAGTCAGCAAGAGTAGGTTGATCTCCCAACAAATAGGGACTATCTGCCAATAGCAGACATAAAGCTTCTAAATCTTGCTGCAAGTCGGTAATGGCTTTTTTGACTACCTCTGGAGTGTAACCTACTCCAAAACCTAAAACTTTGAGCAAATCGTTAGGTACTTCTCCAACAAAAGTTTTGAAAACATCTGGGACAGAAGTTGGTAACAAAGCTTTTCGGAAACTTTGATCTTGACTGATGGCAGAAAACAGGGCTTTGCGTCCTTTGATACCAATGGATTCATCAGCCCATTCTTCCATCATTAAGCATAAACCCCGTTGTTTGCCATCTTGCGGTATAAGTGGGCGCTCAGGATAATGCAAGTCTAAATACTTAGCTATTTCCGTAGAATCAACAATATACTTATAACCATCCTTCAGTACTGGTACTTCTGTTTGACCAGTTAACCGAAAAAGTTCTACCTGTCCAATTCCAGGTGTGACTTCAATTTTACGATATTGTAGACCCTTGTAATCGAGAATCAGACGAACTTTTTCTGAGTATTGAGATAGTTCAAATTGGTACAATTCCAGCATTTTTCCAATCCTGCAATTGGTGAATTGTTTTATTTTACAATTGTAGCTTTACAAAAATTAATTTTATTGATTCTCTCCCAAAACTTTGGTGTCATTAGTCATTGGTTGATTGTCAATAGTCACTTGGATATTTTTATATCACCCATGATAAATCCCAATTTTTGTTGGAAAAAAATTTGATAATTATTCAGTCACGGTAAATGAAAAATATTCATCTCTAATCACACATCCACTTAATGATAAAAAATCCTATTTCTGTGGTTAGATTTTTTGTATAGCGAAATGTTATAAGTCTTTATGTAATCTGTAGAAATTAAAGCCAAACAAAATTTATGAACCTAAATTATAGCAATTTGCTGACCAAATTGTCTGGTGTGGTGGGAGTAACGGGCATCAGTCTTCTGATAGGTTTGCCTGTAGGGGCAAACCAGGTATTAAATCCCAGTCCGAGTATTTTTCAAGAATCGCCCTATAATCGTAGTCAGGGTATTTTAGCAAACCCTAACTACACACTTGATAAGTCAGTACAACAAACAAAGGGTAATGCCCTAAATTCAAAAAAAACGATAGCACAAACAAATAGTGGAAGCGGGGTTCTCAATCCTAGTCCGAGTATTTTCAACGAACCTCCATATAACCGTCGCCGCAGTGTACCTAGTCCGGAGACCCCAGTTGTACCTACCACTCCTGAAACAACACCTTCACAACCAGGAACCCAAACAACTCCACCTCCACCACCAGAAGCTGGTACTGGAGACAAAACTTTAATAGCATTGGCAGAATCAAATAAACAATTTACAGTTTTAACCAAAGCTTTAAAAGCAGCGGGATTAGTAGATATTCTCCAAGGTCAGGGACCATTCACAGTTTTTGCGCCCACTGATGCTGCTTTTGCCAAATTACCCCAAGATGCCGTACAAGAATTGTTGAGGCCAGAGAATAAAGAAGTATTGGTGAAGATTTTGACCTACCATGTAGTACCTGGTCAGGTATTATCCAATGATTTGAAGTCTGGCGAAGTCAAAAGCGTTGAAGGTGGACCTATTAGCGTCAAGGTTAATAGCCCTCAAGATGTGATGGTTAACGATGCTAAAGTAATCCAACCGGATATAAAAGGCAGCAATGGCGTGATTCATGCCATTGATAACGTCATTTTACCGCCTGATTTGTAATTGGTGGTCGGGGATCGGGACACGGGGGATAAGGAGGACAAAAAAGTAATATTTCTCCCTTGTCTCCCCCACCTCCCCATCTCCCTTATATTCCCTCTCCCCAATCCCTTATCCCTTGTTTAAAATTAAAATTTCTTCAGAGGTTAAATAAGGTTAAATAGAAGCTAAACTTGATATTCGCTGGACTCTCACACCATGCTGACTGACATATTGCCTTTTAGTTTTGACTTAGATACAGTAGCTATCGCTGGCGCAAGTTTGTGGTCTTTGGCGCTATATTTAGGTTTTTCACCAGTCAGTGAATGGATTATTGAACAACTTAATCGCTGGTTTAATTTTGCTGAGCGATCGCTCTACACTAGTAAATCAGAATTTGAGAAAACTCGTCAGGCAAGAGAATCACAGAACGCCTTTTACGCTTCAGTGTTCAGCATAATTCCTTTTCTTGTCATTGGCGCTTTGTGTAATTGGGGCGTGGAATTAAGTTTAGGTCGCAGTTGGGCAATTAGTATGGGGATACTCGCCTGTATTGGTTGTGGTGTCTACGAACTGGGACGGCGAGACGGTAATCCTTCTGAGTAAAAAATAGATAAATAAATAATGCGACACGGAGAACTAAAAATCTCCGTGTCTTTGTGTCTTGGTGTTTAAAAGGTGAAAATAGAAATAAACACCATGAATATTAATATATATTACAAAAATTACAATTACTACCAATCACTAACTGAAAAATATATGTAGATGATCTTTATTGATTAACTCTATTTGCATCAACTCTTTAGCATCAAAAGGCAATTATTAAAGATGCATAACCCGCTTGATGAAACAACTCGTGCTTGGGGAATGGCTTGTCATCTTTCTGCACTAGGAGGGTTTATTATCCCATTTGGCTCGGTTTTAATTCCCCTAATTATTTGGCTGACTCAAAAAGAGAAGCACCCATTTATTGATGAACAAGGAAAAGAATCTGTTAATTTTCAGATTTCACTGATAATTTATTTATTATCATTTTGCTTGATTTTAGTTTTGTTAATAGTACTAATACCTTTCATATTAGGTCTTTTATCAGAAGATAATTCACTGAGTTTTTTGTATTTATTTATACCTTTGCAAATTTTACCAGTATTTGTTGTTATGGCTGTGATGCTTTTTCAGTTAATCATGGCGATTATTGCAGGAGTTAGAGCATACAATGGTCAATCTTACCGCTATCCTTTTAATTTACGACTTTTGAAGTAGTCACTTAAATATAATTGTTTTTCTATAGCAATCTTCAATCATTCGTGAGAGGCGAGATCCCTGACTTCTCTAAGAAGTCGGGGTATGAGAATCAAATCCAAAAATTTTAATCACCTAGCCTTTTATTTCTTCATACACCAATTTTGCTAATTTATCGGCTGCACCTGTTTCTCCTCTAATGCTTTGCAATTTTGCTCGCATTTTGTCCAATTTTTCTGGGTGATTTAAATAATCAAGAACAATTTCCCCAACTTCTTCAGGTTGAAGTTTTCCTACTAATTCTGGAACAACTTCTGATTTTGCCCAGATATTAGGCCATGCTAATAAGCCTTTACGCTGTAAAAATAACCAGTTAATTAACTTAGCAAAACTTGAACCTACTCCTGGTAAATTTGCCAAAATTCCCGGTAAACCATCCCATGATTTCATAGCATCTAGTTGTTGAGTTGGTAGTAAGACAATCATTGGTACAGCCAAAGAACCGAGTTCGGCTGTATTTGCGCCTACTGTAGTTAAGCAAATATGGCACTGGGAAAATTTATCGTAGGCTGGATGATGAGTGATTAATTCCACAGTTAAACCATTGTGGGTTTTCAGTATCGGAGGTTCAGAATTAATTAATTGGGCTGAAATTCCGCCGAAAGTTTGTGTATAAGGATTTTTCTCAGGATCGGCAAAACTGGCTAATGTTTGTAATTCTAAAGTTGGCGCTACAGGAATGAAAAACTTTGTTTGTGGTCTTTTGGCTTGAACATATTCTGCGATCGCCAAAGTCAAAGGGACTCCCTGGGATAATTTTGCTGGCTTGGAACCAGGGAGTAAACCAATTAGTTCAATGTTTGGGTGATGGGGTGATAGTGTCTCCCCATCACCCAACCTCCCCACCTCCCCATATAACTGGGTTTCTGCCATTAAATCCCCGACAACTGTAAATTTGTGGGCATATTTAGGCGCGACTTTGGCAGCAACTTCTGGTTTCATGACTGCGAAACGATCAATCAGATTATGCCAGCGCGCTTCCCACTCTGCATAAATAACGCTGCGATAACCCAGCCTTTTAGCAATCACTACAGGAAAAAATTGATCACCGCCGAGAAAAATTACTACACCTTTACTTCGCCAGTCCCAATTTTCATAAGTTTTTCCCCAAAGCAAAAATTGCCAAAAATGTTCAGCAGCCTGCACTCTGTCTACTTCTGGATAAGAACGAGCGATATCAGCTTCTTTACCACTGGCGTGAGGACAAGGCGAGAGAACAACCGAAATTCGCAAGTGTGTTCCTATATCCTTTGCTTCGGAAAATCTCTCCCAGCCTAATTTTTGCCGTAATGCTTTGACTACAGGTCTTACCCATGTAGTTATTTCGCCAGGGCCATTAGAAAGAATCAAAATGTCAAAGTCATTGGTTGATGGTTGGTTGTTGATTGTTGGTTGTTTTTGGTTAATCATTCTTCCTCGTCGGCGATCTCCCATCACTGAATAACTAAAATAATTTACAAAATTTAATAATTTGCGAGTAATCACTTTTGAAAAAAGTCAAAATCTGTAACAATATGTTTCATTGTTTATATCTTTTTGTGTCAGATAGGCGACAAAATCACCACGCAGTAAGCTTTTTCTGATAAAAAAAGACTGAGATTGCCGATAGAGTAGAGAACACGCATCAAAGGAGCCGAAGAAGCATGTTCACCCACGTCAAGTCCACCATTAGACACATTGCGCCTGATGATCTGCGAGGGCGTCATTTAATTAAGGTGGTCTATGTCGTGTTAGAGTCCCAATACCAGAGTGCATTGTCACAAGCGGTTAGGGTCATTAACAAAAACCATCCTAACGTGGCGATTGAAATCAGCGGCTACTTGATAGAAGAACTCCGTTCGCCAGAAAACTACGAGGAGTTCCAAAAAGATGTCGAGACTGCCAATATATTTATCGCCTCACTAATTTTTATTGAAGACTTAGCTCAGAAAGTAGTAGAAGCAGTACAACCGCATCGCGATCGCCTTGATGTTGCTGTTGTTTTCCCATCAATGCCAGAAGTGATGCGCCTAAACAAAATGGGCAGCTTCTCAATGGCACAGTTGGGACAGTCTAAGAGTGCGATCGCTCAATTCATGCGTAAGCGCAAGGAAAAATCCGGCGCTGGCTTTGAAGATGCGATGCTCAAACTGTTAAGGACTCTGCCACAAGTGCTGAAGTTCCTACCAATGGAAAAAGCACAAGATGCCAGAAATTTCATGTTGAGCTTTCAGTATTGGCTAGGGGGTTCGCCAGAAAACCTGGAAAACTTCTTGCTGATGCTAGCTGATAAATATGTATTGAAAAATGTAGAGACGTTAAATTTAACGTCTCTACAATACGATGCACCGGTTGTTTACCCAGACATGGGTATTTGGCATCCTTTGTCAATGACAATGTTTGAGGATGTCAGAGAGTATCTGAACTGGTACAACAGCCGTAAGGATATTTCCAAAGATTTGCAAGACCCCTTAGCACCCTGTATCGGCTTAGTATTGCAGCGTACTCACTTAGTTACAGGTGATGATGCTCACTATGTGGCAATGGTACAGGAATTAGAAGCTATGGGCGCACGGGTAATTCCTGTATTTGCTGGTGGTTTGGACTTTTCTAAGCCTGTAGATGCCTACTTCTACGAACCAACTACCAAGTCACCCTTAGTAGATGCTGTGATATCTTTGACAGGTTTTGCTTTAGTAGGTGGACCGGCACGTCAAGACCATCCTAAGGCAATTGAAGCCCTCAAGCGCCTAAATCGTCCTTACATGGTAGCTTTGCCCTTGGTATTCCAAACTACTGAAGAGTGGATGGATAGCGATTTGGGCTTACATCCAATTCAAGTAGCACTGCAAATTGCCATTCCGGAATTAGATGGGGCAATTGAACCGATTATATTATCAGGAAGGGATGGGGCAACAGGTAAAGCGATCGCTCTTCAAGATCGGATCGAAGCAATAGCAAAACGCGCCTTCAAATGGGCCAACCTGCGTCGCAAACCCAAGCTACAAAAGAAAGTTGCCATCACCGTTTTCAGCTTCCCGCCAGATAAAGGTAATGTGGGAACCGCGGCTTATTTGGATGTATTTGGTTCCATTTACGAGGTGATGAAAGCCCTCAAAAACAACGGGTACGACGTGCAAGACTTGCCAGAAAATGCCCAAGCCTTGATGCAAGAAGTTATCCACGACGCCCAAGCACAATACAGCAGCCCAGAATTAAACATTGCCTATCGCATGTCTGTGCCTGAGTATGAAGCACTCACTCCCTACTCTCAACGCTTAGAAGAAAACTGGGGGCCACCACCAGGACACCTCAACAGCGACGGGCAAAACCTGCTGATTTACGGGAAGCATTTTGGTAATGTCTTCATTGGTGTTCAACCCACCTTCGGTTACGAAGGCGACCCGATGCGGCTGTTATTCTCCCGTTCCGCCAGCCCGCACCACGGTTTTGCCGCCTACTACACCTACCTAGAACAGGTGTGGCAAGCTGACGCTGTGTTGCACTTTGGTACTCACGGTTCCTTGGAATTTATGCCAGGTAAGCAGATGGGTATGTCTGGCGAATGTTACCCAGATAACTTAATTGGCACAATTCCGAATCTGTATTATTACGCAGCCAACAACCCCAGCGAAGCCACAATTGCTAAGCGTCGCGGCTACGCCGAAACTATTTCTTACCTAACTCCACCTGCGGAAAATGCTGGTTTATACAAAGGTTTAAAAGAACTCAGCGATTTAATTGGTTCTTACCAAACCTTAAAAGATACCGGACGGGGGATTCCCATTGTCAACACCATTATGGACAAGTGTCGGATGGTGAACTTGGACAAAGATATTAATTTGCCGGAAACCGATGCTAAGGATATGTCTGCTGAAGAACGGGATAATATTGTTGGCATGGTCTACCGCAAATTAATGGAAATAGAATCGCGACTCTTGCCTTGCGGTTTGCATGTAATTGGTAAGCCACCCAGTGCAGAAGAAGCAGTTGCGACTTTGGTGAATATTGCAGGTTTAGATCGTCCAGAAGGTGTAGAGGCGTTAAATTTAACGTCTTTACAAAGCTTACCCCGAATTATCGCCAACAGTCTGGGACGGGACATCGACGAAATTTACAAAAATAGCGATCGCGGCATATTAGAAGATGTCCAGCTGCTGCAAGACATCACAATGGCAACTCGCGCCGCCGTTTCTGCCCTTGTCCAAGAACAAACGGACGCAGAGGGAAGAGTTTCCTTTGTTTCCAAGCTCAATTTCTTTAATATGGGCAAAAAAGAACCTTGGGTAGAAGCACTGCATCAAGCAGGTTACACTAAGGTTGACACCGCAGCCCTGAAACCTCTGTTTGAGTATTTAGAATTCTGCTTACAGCAAGTTTGTGCTGACAACGAACTCGGTGCTTTACTCCAAGGTTTAGAAGGTGAGTACGTCTTACCTGGCCCTGGCGGCGACCCCATCCGTAACCCGGATGTATTACCCACAGGTAAAAATATACACGCCCTTGACCCGCAATCTATCCCCACCCAAGCGGCAGTCCAATCAGCCAAAATCGTTGTCGATAGGCTACTAGCAAGGTACATGGCAGAAAACAGTGGCAAGTATCCCGAAACCATCGCCTCTGTGCTTTGGGGAACCGATAACATCAAAACCTACGGGGAATCACTAGCCCAAATTATGTGGATGGTGGGTGTGCGTCCGGTTCCCGACGCTTTGGGAAGAGTCAACAAGTTAGAATTAATACCCCTAGAAGAGTTGGGACGACCCAGAATTGATGTTGTAATCAACTGTTCTGGTGTATTCCGTGACTTGTTCATCAACCAGATGAACCTGCTAGATAAAGCCGTGAAAATGGCTGCGGAAGCAGATGAACCTGTAGAAATGAATTATGTCCGCAAACACGCTTTGCAACAAGCAGAGGAAATGGGAATTAACCTGCGTCAAGCAGCAACTCGTGTCTTCTCCAACGCTTCTGGTTCCTACTCGTCCAACATCAACTTGGCGGTAGAAAACAGCACTTGGGAAAGCGAAGCAGAGTTACAGGAAATGTACCTCAACCGCAAATCCTTTGCTTTCAGTGCCGATAACCCTGGTACGATGGAAGAATCTCGGAAGATATTTGAAACTACCTTAAAAACAGCCGAGGTAACTTTCCAAAATCTTGACTCTTCCGAAATTAGCTTAACTGATGTTTCTCATTATTTCGATTCAGATCCCACCAAAGTTGTGGCAAGTCTGCGTGGTGATGGTAAAACACCATCATCCTACATTGCAGATACAACAACAGCCAACGCCCAAGTACGGACACTATCAGAAACCGTGCGTTTGGATGCTCGTACCAAATTATTAAATCCTAAATGGTACGAGGGAATGCTATCTCACGGTTACGAAGGTGTACGCGAACTCTCCAAACGCTTAGTAAACACAATGGGTTGGAGTGCGACTGCTGGTGCTGTTGATAACTGGATTTACGAGGATGTGAATACCACGTTTATCCAGGATGAAGAGATGCAAAAGCGGTTGATGAATCTGAATCCCCATTCTTTCCGCAAGATTGTATCAACTTTGTTGGAAGTAAATGGACGGGGTTATTGGGAGACAAGCGAGAGTAATTTGGAGAAGTTGCGTGAGTTGTATCAGGAGGTTGAGGATCGGATTGAGGGGATTGAGTAAGGGCAAATAAATAGGTAAATAATAGGGGTGGGCTATTTGCCCACCCTTGGTTTTAACGGAACGCGAAAGTCCCAACATAAACAGCGAAGCAAGGTAGGGATGAATAGCGGGATACGACGATTGTATATTTGACCATCAACAACCGTAGGTTGGTAAGGGAAAAGATGTATGATATCAAGTCCGGCTAATTACTTACGATATTATTCTGATGCAGTTGGGGGCATTGGGCATTGATTTTTACCATTACCCATTACCAATTACCAATTACCGGCCTTCACAGATATGATAAGTCTTCAAACGGACATGATATGAGTGCGATAATCTGATAAACACGGATAGATTCTGATTTTGCTGCTAAGTTAATTTATTATCCCTGTTTGCTCATGCTGACTTTTACCCAAAAAAAACCACCCAATCCGAATGCAGCAGTAGTTTCTACTTTGTCTCTCACTGCGGAAGAACGTACCCGCAGTCGTCATCGCTTGCAAATGGAAGATGGACAAGTGGTTTTTTTGCGTTTACCTAGAGGTACGGTACTGCAAGATGGAGATATTCTTGTAGATGAAACTACTGGTAGTCTAGTGAGGATTACTGCCAAGCCAGAACCTGTTTTAACAGTAGTTGCTAAAACCACAATAGATTTGCTCAAGGCGGCGTATCATTTAGGCAACCGTCATGTGCCAGTAGAAATTACATCTGCTTATTTACGCTTGTCTCCCGATCCTGTTTTACAGGTAATGCTCCAACAACTAGGAGTAGAAATCAAAGAAGAAATCTCACCCTTTCAACCCGAAGCAGGTGCATATGGACACCATCACTCTCACTGATGCCAATCTGTTGTGTCTGTTGCAACTGGCTAGCCCAGCTTTACCTGTGGGGGGATATAGTTATTCTGAAGGATTAGAAACTTTGGTAGAAGATGGTGCGATCACTCATCCAGAACATCTGAAGCATTGGTTAGAAATGGAATTGCGTTATGGGACTATTCCCATGGAAGCAGCAGTGATGATTCGAGGCTATCAATCAGTACAAGCGGAAGATTTCCAAAGGTTATCTATTTGGAATTGTTGGTTATCAGCAGCGAGAGAAACCGAAGAATTACACGCTTCTAGTTTGGGGATGGGGCGATCGCTAATCCGCCTGTTAATTGAATTACAACCACAAATAAAACCCATTGCTGATGCTGTGGGTAATTCCTGTAATTATGCGATCGCTTTTGGCATTGCTGCTGCCCATTGGCAAATAAATATACAAGCAGCCTTGTTAGGATATTTATATTCTTGGGCAAATAACTTGATTACTGCTGGGGTGAAACTCGTTCCTTTGGGTCAGACTTCAGGGCAAAAAATATTACTAGAACTCCAGCCATTACTGAACCACCTCACAGTACAGATTCTGAATTTAGAAGACGATGAACTCAGTTGCTGTACTTGGGGTTTATCTTTAGCAAGTATGAGGCATGAAACACTGTATACAAGATTGTTTAGAAGCTAGTCAATATTCCAGTCACATTAGTCATCAGATTTTTGTCCTTCTGAGACAATTTTTGCCAGGAGATTGCCTGTAATATCTAATAGTTGATCTAAGAGAAAACCGATAGTCCCAATATAAATTAGACCCTCGATAATCTTATTATAGTTACCTCCTCTGTAACCATTCCAAATCAAAAACCCTAAGCCTCTTCCGATTGTCAACATTTCAATTGCAATCACTGTAAACCAAGCTATCCACAGACCAGTTCTTAAAGCATCAAAGATATAATTTATTGCCACACGAAAATTATTGTCTTGGAGACGACTTTTACGCATACCTGTAGCAGTGTTAATGATCACTGCCCAGATAGCACTAAAAAAAACAACGATACTTGCTGCTACTTCTACTTCTTTAAAAAAGATAAAAGCGAGTGGTACAAATGCTATGGGAGGAATACTGTAGGGAATTTGTAGCAATCGCTTACATAGTTGATAAAGTAAGGGATTTATACCAATTGCACTTCCCAGTAAAATCCCCGCAACAGCAGCAGGGATAAAACCTACAAATAACAACTGTAGGCTAGATAAAAAGTTTAACAATATACTATGCTCCATGCCTCACGATTTCAATTGGAACATCTGAGGAATCGAACGACTGTAATAAATGATGGCACACAAACAAGCAATTTGAATCGCACTCATTCCCCAGAAAATATGAAAGTCGGGCTTTATAAAATCTATCAAAAATCTAAAACTTAAATAACAAACTAAATAAAATTTAAATAAATCACCTTCTTGGTATTGATAGCGACTGCGAAAATGTATAAATATTAATAAAATGATTAAAAATATAATTTCATAGAGTTGAGTAGGATGACGGCGAATACCATCACCAAAATCTACACCCCAAGGTAATGTTGTGGCAATTCCGTAAGTGCGATCGCTCAACCCAGTTAAAAAGCAACCAATCCTACCAATTGCGGTTCCGATAATTAATGGATAGACAAATACATCACCAGTGGAGCGGGTGATACCAATAATTTTTTTGGTAATTTCTACTCCAATTACAGCCCCTAAGATAGCTCCGACAACTGTTTTACCTTGCAGTAATAGTAATAAAAATAGTTGGGGATTTTGCTCTAATAAATTAATATGTTGCAGTAAAACTAACACCTTGGCACCGACAATAGCACCCAGCATTCCACCCACAATAATAGAAGTGCGTTGTGGCGGTGAAATAATATCCTTACGGGCATTACGCAAGACTAAGCGTAACGCCACTGTATAAGCTATGGATTCAAATAAGACATGTGGGTGAATCCGCAATGAACCCAAGTAAAAATAAACAGGAAAATTCATATGTTAGTTGATAGCTATTAGTTGTTAATTTAACCACTAACTACTACCATTATTTATCTTCCCATTTTCCGCTTCATCTCTTCCAACTCAGCCTCCGTTTCCCAACGGCGGAATGTTTCCTCTAGAGGGTCATTCCCACTGGAGTAGCTACGACTTTGATTAGACCAACCAGCGGTTTCGATACGCTGCTGTGCTTGCGCTTTGGCACGTGCTGTTTGTGCTTCCGTAGCTTTTGTTTGCACTTCCTGTCGCCGTTGTTGGACTTTCTTGAGTAAATCCTGTGCTTGGGAAATGCGTTCTTTCAACCCTTGCATCTGTCCCCACTGTTGATTTCCTTGACGCAAGAGTGCTGCTTCTCTCTCTTGCGCTTTTACTGCTAAATCCTCTCTACCAGCATTTTTTGCCTTTTGGACACGGATATGCCACCTTTGGATTTCTTGAGCTGTAGACAGAATTTCTTCTTGCGATCGCTTCTCTTGTAATTGTAAATCTGCAATCAACTTTAAAGTATCTTCTTCCTGCTCCCGCAGCTGCTCTAACAACGCTTCTAATTCCAGATGGGGATTACTTCGCAAGAATTCCTCTAAACGATTTTCCAAAAACCGACTCAAATCATCAAATAGGCCCACAGCTAGAACTCCAGAGGTGAGGTACATCATTTTATTGTAGCCATTATTATCAGCAGCAAAAAGCTACTGAGAAAATAAAAAGGCAACTATGCAGATAAAATCGTATTTTTATAGATTTTCAATCTCAATACATCTTTCATTTTTAGTCTTTAGACTTAGTATCAAGATTCAATCTTCCCTCTCAAGGTTGAAGTATTTTATAGCTATCTTGCTTAGCTTTTATAGATAAGTATCAATAAATCATCTAGATAAAATAATTTTTCGTGCTGACTGTTATTAGCTAGTAATTAGTAGTGAAAAATCAACTACTCTATGATATTTCATGCAGTCTCTCTTGAGGGAGACAAAATTATATATACTCTCTTTTGAATTATCAAAAAAGATAAACGTTTATATGTTTCATTTTTACTAACCATTAGTAGTTTTCACGTTGGAGGAAATAATGAATTATCTTATTGCGGTTTTATCAGATAGAATACAGGCAGAAGAAGCTTACTCTGCTCTCGAAAAAGAAGGCTTACCTGTAAATCAAATTGATATTTTAGGTCAAGGTTACAAAACAGCTGATGAATACGGGTTAATAAACCCGAATGTGCAAGCTAAAAAAGGAGCAAATCGCTTAGCACTTTGGCTAATTCCCTTTGGTTTTGTAGCCGGTTATGCTTTTAATGCTTTGACAGGCATTGAGATATTTAATATTGGCAGCTTTGGCAATCATATTATCGGTGGGCTTTTAGGAACTGCTGCTGGTGCTTTAGGTGCATATTTAGTTGGTGGCGGAGTTGGTTTAACTGTGGGTAGTGGAGATGCTCTACCTTACCGCAATCGTTTAAATCAAGGTAAGTATTTAATTGTAGTCAAAGGTACTGAAGAATTGACCCGTCAGGCAACTCGTATTTTACGCCAGTTTGAACCTGAGAATTTACAAGGCTATATCGAGCCAACAGATGCATAAAAGGGAACGGGAAAGGGGGACGACTTGGAGGACAAAGGGAAATTAGTAACTATATTATTCTCCCCAGCTCCTGACTGCCCCACCTCCCCACCATAAACTTTTCCCTTCCCCCACTTCATTTTCAGTACCACCATAACCTGGAGGTGGAACTCTTTGCGCGAATAATTTAGGAATGCTATAGCATCAGAGTATTCATAATTTTTCTTTATGCCAGCCCTGCAAAATTCTTTTGATATAGTTAGAATATAATTACTATCAAATCCAAATTTAGAAATCATTTATATTCAGAATTGTTGAAGTTAGGGGCTTAAAGCTTCAATGCTTCATTCTGAATCAAGTCACTCATGTTTTTTTGTCTGATGTAGATTCTCATGAAACCTATCTACTCAGATTTGAAAAAGTGAGTGAATGGAATTTGGATTTGGTAGAACTAGCATCATAAAAGCAGATAAAAGCCAATGATAAAGGCTTAAGGGATACGCTTGTTGGTGCTAGTAGTTAAAACTTCACGATAAATCAGCAATTAGGAATAGTTTTTGGTTAAATCCAAACACAAGGCTCAGAAATGAGTCAAGTATACCTTATAGACATTTGGTTAAGGGAAACTCAGAGTCCATACTTCCTTGAAGAGTGGATACTAGTGAGGAATAGCTAAGGGGAAGGGAAATTTAGGAGAGTACTTTCTTCCTTGCACCTTTGAGCAAAATGTGTTGAGGTGTACTCCATCTCTTTGTGTTGATTAATCTATTCCTAGTCACACATTAAGAATCGATTACTCAATATCACTGCTTATGAACCGTCTAACAAATCTATTTCAAAATAGAGCCATTTTGTGGATTGGTGTTTTTTCTGTGCTTTTTCTTTACTGGGTGATGGTAAATCTCGCCATGTAAACTGATTCAATTAGTTATTAACTTTTAGGGTGGGCAATGCTGTCCACCCTAAACTGTAATTAAAACAGTGTCATCCAGTTCAAGGGCGCAGTTAGGAGTAAAATACAGACTAATGGATTATGGGTAATCGGTAATTGATTTAAAACAATCTTTTCTAGCAATTAACCAGACTTGATATAACTAACATTATTGGAGATAACCATGATTTTTGCTGGTAAACGACCATCAAACTTGGGCGTTCGCGATCGCAAATTAGCACCTTGTCCCAATAGCCCAAACTGTGTTTCTAGCCAAAGTACAGACGCAGTTCACAAAATAGCGCCCTTAACTTACACTTCTAGCCCAGAACAAGCACTGGCAGACATCAAAAGTATCATTCAGTCTCTACCAAGAACAAAAATCATCAGCGAAACTGAAGATTATTTGTATGCTGAGTTCAAAAGTGCCATGATGGGATTTGTGGATGACGTTGAATTTTACCTAGACCGCAATGACAATATTATCCATGTTCGTTCAGCTTCCCGGTTAGGGCAAAGTGATTTGGGTGTGAATCGTAACCGCGTAGAGACAATTAGAACAAAGTTAAACGAGATACAGCAAAACCGTCGTTAGCTAGAGGACAAATGATCGCTTGAGTTCTAGGATAAAAAGTTGTACTCATTAAGTGGCTAGTCATGAGCCAAGCAGTATTTCCACCTACAGACCAACCCATAAGTGTTCCACCGATGGATCGCTATAATCAGGAGTTGATCGAAAACCTCCATCCCCCAGATTGGAGTAACCCCGAACCTGCACCTTGCTACAACTTGGTAGTGATTGGTGCGGGTACTGCTGGATTAGTGACGGCGGCGGGTGCAGCTTTGTTAGGTGCAAAGGTGGCTTTAGTAGAAAAGCACCTGATGGGTGGAGACTGTACCAACGTTGGTTGTGTACCGTCGAAAACCATGATTCGTTCGGCGCGTGTGGTTGCAGACATCAAATATGCCGAAAAATTCGGTGTTGGTACTTCTCACTACGTTGATATCGATTTTCCGGCTGTAATGGAACGATTGCGGCGGATACGCGCAGCAATTAGTCTTCATGATTCTGCGAAGCGGTTTCAGCAAGAATTTGGAGTAGACGTATTTTTTGGCAATGCATGTTTTTCCGGACGTAATACCGTAGAAGTAGCACAGAAAACTTTGCGATTTAAAAAAGCAGTGATTGCTACTGGTTCCAGTCCAAAAAAACTATCCATTCCAGGCTTAGAAGAAGTTCAATATTTAACAAACGAGAACGTATTTTCTCTGACACGCCGACCAAATCGTTTAGCTGTCATCGGTGGCGGGTATATCGGTTGCGAATTAGCCCAGACTTTCCGTCGCTTAGGTTCAGAGGTGATTTTGCTGCAAAAAGGTTCCCACTTATTAGGGCGTGAAGATGCAGATGCAGCAGCAATTATCCAAAAAACTTTTGTTAGAGAAGGTATGCAGTTAATTTTGGAGGCCAATATTCACCACGTTGAACGCCAGGATGTAAACAAGGTAATTTACTACGAAGCCAACGGAAAACAAAACCAGCTATATGTAGATGAAATTCTCGTAGGTGTGGGGCGATCGCCTAACGTAGAAAATCTAAACTTGGAATCTGTAGGTGTGAAATACGACAAACAAAAGGGAGTCATTGTCGACGATTACCTGCAAACAACGAATCCCCGTATCTATGCAGTGGGAGATGTTTGCATGGAGTGGAAATTTACCCACGCTGCTGATGCAGCAGCGCGCATTGTCGTTCAAAATGCCCTGTTTTCAGTTTTGGGATTAGGACGGAAAAAACTGAGTTCGTTGACAATGCCTTGGTGTACCTATACTGATCCTGAAGTTGCCCATGTCGGGATGTATCCAGAACAAAATCAAGGTATAGAAATTGACACTTATTATATTCCCTTAAACGAAGTAGATCGGGCAATTATCGACGGCGAACCAGAAGGATTTGTCAAAGTTCATGTCAAAAAAGGCACTGACAAAATTTTAGGTGCAACAATTGTAGCACGTCATGCTGGAGAGATAATTAACGAGATTACTTTGGCAATGACTAATAACTTAGGGATGAAAGCGATCGCCAAAACAATTCATCCCTATCCTACGCAAGCAGAAGCAATCCGTAAAGCAGCCGATGCTTACAATCGCACCCGTTTAACACCTTTAGTCAAGAAAATCACCTCTAGTTGGTTATCATGGCAGCGTTAGCTGGAGTGCGATCGCATTTATACCAATTAAAACTATGGCAAAAGTCTTGTTTTTGAAATCGTGGACGCGCTCATATTTCCGTAAGGTACACCGATGAACACAGTGCAAGGCGATAATCTATCTGTGTTCATCAGTGTTCATCAGTGTTCGTTAATCAAAATTAATCTCTGGAAATTGCTAAAAAACCTTATATTGCTTCTTCAAATTCACAGTCTTAGGTGATTTTAGATTTTAGATTTTGGATTGGGAGTCTTTGCCAAAAAGCTATATCAGTAATTTCAAACAATACTAACTATCCTAATTTAGTATCATTTGTTCTGACTAACCAATACACACCAAAGAATAAAGACTGTAAATCCCACATAGACAAATACAGTCAGCCATTCTTGAGGACTACCAAACGTGTCATTCATTTTTTGAGATTTATCACAATACGTCTTAAGCGTACCCTTTCTCCCTTATTCTCCTTCCAAACCACTATTGTGGTTTCTGAGTAGCAATAGCCAATTTTGCACCTTGAACTTGTCGCACCTTATCCATCACCGTCACAACTTGACCGTGACTCACTTTTTCGTCAGCATTAATAATTACCAAGACTTCTGAATTCTCACCTACTAAAGCTCGCACTTGCCCTTCTAATGCATCAACGGTAGTTGGTTTGCGGTTAACACTGACTTGTCCATCTTGAGCTACGGTCACAGTAATTTTAGTCGGAACTTGCTGTTGCTTGGCTGTTGCTGCTTTGGGTAAACTCACCGGTAAGCCTTCTGAACGAGTCAAATACAACGTTGACATAATGAAAAATGTCAAAATCGCAAAAATCACATCTATCATTGGTACGATGTTAATTTGCGGTGGTAAATCTGGCTCATCTTGTAGACGCATAAGCTCTGTCTCCTCGTTCATAACGACGACGGTAGAGTAATTCTAACTGTCCTCCGTATTCTTGAATCGAAGCTATTTGGCGTTGGTATAGTCCCCGGAACGTATTGGCGAAAAGTAATGTAAAGATAGCTACGACTAATCCTGATGCTGTAGACACAAGTGCTTCACTAATACCTGCGGTGACACCTGCGGTTTTTGTTCCTCCCACATCCCCAATATCTAGGGATGCAAACGAGACGATTAATCCTAATACAGTCCCCAACAAACCTAAAAGTGGTGCAAGACCGATAATTGTCTCAAAAATATTTTGGAAGCGCTTGAGTACAGGAATTTCTGCTTGGGCTTCACTTTCTAAAGCCAGGCGAAACTCTTCTGGTGTAGGTTCTTCTAGTTGTAATGCTGAGAGAAAAATGCGTGAGATGGGCAAGTCGGCGTTTTTTTTCAGTTTCTCCATTGCACCAACAACATTATCTACACGATAGAGATTTAATACCTCTCGCACTACTTTATTTTGACGGGTGTTGATGCGATACCAAAAACGCACCCGTTCAATAATCAATGCGATCGCCACCACACTAAATGCCAGCAGGGGCCACATAACCACGCCACCTGCTTTAAAAAACTGATTGATTAGCATGTAATACTTCTTTGGAGATGAACAGTTTAACAGTTAGACTAGCAGTAAATGATATATCTTATCAATAGCAAGACAAATAAGTGAAAACTTTATGTCAAGTTAAATTAACTTTTGTCACATAAAATTTACTATAAATCTCAACGCTCTTTGAAAGCTAAACAGTTAATAAATTAAGCATTTCCGAATTGCAATACTATATAAAACTTAACTAATTTTTTTATACTTTTATTGCTTGACTTTTGCTTCTAGACATTCTAATCTGACTGATTAGGTAATAATGAGTTGCAATATTATGAGCTTTTCCAGCATCGCAGTGCAGCAGCGAGAAAAAGAAGCCAAAGCTCTAAAATCTTTTCTGACTTTTAGTCTAATTGGCTCACTAGCGCTGCATATTGGGGTATTAGCTTCCGGCATCGGCAACCTTTTAAGTAGAGTGCCTTCTGAAGAAGAACCAATAGAATTCACAATTGTTGAACCTACGACGCTGGAAACGCCAGAACCACCAGAAGAAACCAAAAAAGAGACTCCAAAACCAGAACCCATAGATACTAAGACTCTCAGCGCGAAAGTAAGTACCAATAGCAATAATACCGAAGTTCTGCCCGTACCAAAACCTGTCGAGAAACAACAGATACCTCAACCTGCTCCAGTACAGACTTTCAAACCAGAACCAGTCAAAGAACCGCAAAAGAAAGTTGTACAGCAACCAGCAACTACACCAAATTCGCGCCCGAATCCCACCATTGCAACAAATACCTCTCCTGCACCTGCACCAGTGCAGAATAATGCAAACCAAAGCAGTGAAAAATTGAGACAGCTTTTAAAGGAATCTAGAAATTCCAATAGTGGAGGTGGTGGGGGTTCCACCATTGCTACTACTACTGGCAATGGTACAGGTACAGTAGTTACTGGCGGTAGTGGTACTGGAAGTGGAACAGGTTCCGGCAGTGGTAGCGGTAGTGGAACTGGAAGTGGAACAGGTTCCGGCAATGGAACTGGAAGTGGAACAGGTTCCGGCAGTGAAACTGGGCGAAGACAACGCCAAAATATAGCTACAGCACCAACTCCTCCTAAGTTACAAACAGGTTCAGGAGATGGTCGTGCAGCTTGTCGTGAGTGTAATGTTAAATATCCTGAGGACGCCAGACGTAGAGGTGTAGAAGGCAGAGTAGAAGTAGCAGTTGACACTGACTCTCAAGGTAATGTTACGAATGTGCGAATCATCAAATCCAGTGGTAATCGCAAACTAGACGAAGAACACCTCAACCAGGCTCGGAATTGGAAATTAAAACCCTCACAGCGTGGTAGACAAGGAGAAGTAATCGCCACAGAATATGCCATACGAGGTTCGCGTCGTTACCGCGATGTCAAAAAACGTCAAAGACAAAGAGAAGAACAACAAAGAAACCAACAAGCAACTTCTGATTCTTCTGTCAACTCTGCTGACGTCGCACAACCAACCACAAGACGTAGACGGCGGTTAACCCCTGGAACTATCGTCGATGTTCCGCCTTCTTCACAACAAACCACTTCTAATTCTCAACCGACAACACCTGTTCGTCAGCGGCTATGGCGTCAGCGTGTGCAAACTCCTTCACCTACCACAAACCAAACTACCCCAACATCCAGACAACGGCAACAAGTCACACCTAATAATCCAACTCCAACAACCCAATCCCCACGTCGTCGGCGCAGAGAGCTAAACCCCACACCAGCCTCATCAAATAGTCAGACTCAGTTGAGACAATCACTGCGTCGTTTCAAACAGCAATCAGCCCCTGCACCTGTTCC
The DNA here is from genome assembly GCF_000317225.1 of Fischerella thermalis PCC 7521. Lineage (GTDB taxonomy): Bacteria > Cyanobacteriota > Cyanobacteriia > Cyanobacteriales > Nostocaceae > Fischerella > Fischerella thermalis. Next base: position 1,286 of record NZ_AJLL01000070.1, on the reverse strand, counting down.
TGCACCTCCTCCAACTTCTAGTGGTCAGCAATAGACTTCTTGCAGAAGTTGGGGAAAAAGTTAAAGGGAAAGGGTTAAAGTTAGATTTAGCTTGAAAAAAGGTGTAGAGGTGTGGGAAGTGTTAAATTTTCATTTCCTCGTTCTAGAATTGCCCGTGGCTTCTTATACCAGCTTTTCATCCTGCCAAGAAATTTATTTCTTGGCTTACATTTCAAGTCAGATAAATCTGACTACAACAAGACTTGAATAACCCGCCTGGGGTTAACCTTTCTGCTTGATCAAATCTTTGATAGTTTGTAAATCGTACTTCCCAACTTTTCCAGTACTAAAAAGTAAATATCCCACTGCTAACAAGGCAGATGATATTAGAAAAGCCAAGAAATTCACCGAAGCAAACACGCCACCAGTGAAAACAATGACTCCAATTCCACCCAAGATCAAAAGCAATCCAAAAATTGGATTAATTCGCCCCCAAATCAGTATGGCAACTCCAACAACACAAAGTAACACACCCGGAAGCCGGACAAAAATGCCAATTTGAGTACTAGAAGCAAAAATGATAATTCCAGCAATCATTAAGGCTGAACCTAAAAGTTTGCTAGTTCGATCAACCTTATGTTTTTGATTGATATTAGTATTCTGGGTCTGAAACACTGTTGGATTAGAAATATAAATATTATTTGTTTGATTTTGTGGTCTATTTTGAAATATAAAAGTTACTTTTTCTTCTTGAGCGAGGTTAATTTTATCTCCTAAATTCAGAGCATAGCGAGTTCCTGGCTCTAGCTTTGTATTATTAAGATATGTGCCGTTAGAGCTTCCTAAATCCTCAATATAGTACTTATTACCTTCTATTTGAATTTCTGCGTGCAGGCGAGAAACGATATCAGTGTCTGGTAAAGCAGAAACATCTATATCCGGATTAATTTTTTCGTTCGGTTTACCGATACGAATTACAGCTGAATGTGTTGGTATTGCAAATGATGTACTAGTTTGAACGTGAAATAGTTCTAAGTTTAGTCCTGTTAGTTGTGATGTACCTAGATTTTGCATGACTCATACCATTGTAGACTGGTAATTGGTAATTGGTAATTGGTAATTGGTAATTGGTAATTGGTAATTGGTAATTGGTAATTGGTAATTGGTAATTGGTAATTGGTAATTGGTAATTGGTAATTGGTAATTGGTAATTGGTAATTGGTAATTGGTAATTGGTAATTGGTAATTGGTAATTGGTAATTGGTAATTGGTAATTGGTAATTGGTAATTGGTAATTGGTAATTGGT
>NZ_AJLL01000069.1 GCF_000317225.1 Fischerella thermalis PCC 7521 | reverse complement strand
AATTGGTAATTGGTAATTGGTAATTGGTAATTGGTAATTGGTAATTGGTAATTGGTAATTGGTAATTGGTAATTGGTAATTGGTAATTGGTAATTGGTAATTGGTAATTGGTAATTGGTAATTGGTAATTGGTTTTTTCCATTACCTACAGTCCTTCACAAATATGATAAGTGTTTCACCGGACATGATATTAACCTCTTTCCTGTCTTACTCTGCGTTCTGTTGGGGTTTAGAATGAAAATTTTATATTGAACCGCTAAAACGCCAAGGATTCGTAGAGTGTGCGTAAGTCCTAAAACTCTACTATGCAATACTTCCCCGTTTTCTTGCTTCTTTATAAGATGTTCCCACGTTTCTCAAACCAGCTTTGATCATTTGTCGTTCTAAAAGAGCAAAGAAACGCGCTTTATCCCCACCACGTACTACTGCTTGATTGTGTGCTTCAGCTATGGCTACGGGGTAGCCATATCCTTTTTGCACTTGTGCCAACATCAATCCTAGTGATTCCTCAAATAAAGATGTATTTTCTGCTACCCACGCAGGTATTTCTATCCGGGCAATTTCGGCTCCTACGTGGACATAACAAAAGTAAATCTGTAAGTCTTCGTATAAGTCTAGGATACGGGCATTACTACGCCACAGGGGACCACGTTGTCCTGGTTGAAGTTGCGTTGTCCAAAGTGTTGTATCTCGTAGCGGTTCAAACACCTTACAGGGAACTTTTTCCAGTTGATTGGGGCAAAAACTCATACAATCAGGCACAGGATGGGGACAAGCCAAAAGACGCAAGAAGTTCATTGCTTCGATGTTACGAGATGCGCTGAGATAACCCATCAGGGGAATTTGAGCATCCCGCATTTGTCGCCAAGCTTGCAGGATTGGGGGTAAAATGCGATCGCGTGCATCAAAGGGTAATTGTTCTAAAAACCAGTATATTAACGAACCATCGACCATTGCGAGGGTGGGGATTTTGGGAGTGGGGGGAGTGTGGGGAGTGTGGGAAGTAATGTAGAGACGCGATTCATCGCGTCTGGAAGTGTGGGGAGGAGATGTTTCTGTATTTTTTGAGACAACACTACAGGCTAATTCTGCTAAGACTGTGGCTTCGCTGGCGGTACGACAATAACTCATCCATTCTTCGGTTTTAATTCCCCACTGACGGGAAATGTATAAGTCTTCTGGACGATAAAATATCTCCGGTAAACTATCTAGAAGCGGGTGTTTATTTTGACCGTAGTGCAAAACGACTCTGCCAATATTGAGTAGATAGCAGTAGGCTATTTCATGATGGTTAGGCGCTATTTGGGAACCATCAGTGGCGATCACAGTATGAACTTTGGGGGGAACAGGGATTTCAATACAAGTGTTGAGTGGTTCAACAGGAGTCGCACTAGCAAACAGAATGCGATCGCGCCATTTTTCCTGCTTCTGTATAAATTCTTCTTGGCGATCGCAAGCGTTAAGAAAATGTTGTTGAGCTAATTCTAAACGTTGGCGACTAGCAGCAGCTTCTTGTGTAAGATGCTGACTCAAACCTTGCATTTGTCGTGTTAGTTTGGTCAGGTCAAGCATAGGAGAATTTTGGGATTTTAAATTACATGATAGGTGGGGAGGTGGGGAGTGTGGGGAGTATGGAAATAACCACTAACAACCAACAACCAACAACCAACAACCAACAAAAAAATTAACTTCCTAACATCTGTAGGTTGTGTAGGGTAGCGTAAAGTCCCCCTAGTTGCAATAACTGTTCATGATTTCCCTGTTCTATTAATTCTCCACGCTTGAGTACAAAAATCCGGTCTACGTTGCGAATTGTAGATAGACGGTGAGCAATAATAATTGCAGTCCTTCCGATCAATAGCTTGTTTAAAGCTTCTTGAATTAATGCTTCTGTTCCTACATCTAGGCTAGCTGTAGCTTCATCTAATACTAGAATTTGGGGGTTGCGAATTGCTGCACGAGCAAAGGCTAATAGTTGCTTTTGACCGCTAGAAAGATTTGTACCCCTCTCCCGCAGTTGGGTATTATATCCTTGAGGAAGTTGTTCAATAAATTGGGCAATGTTAGTTTTCTCTGCTGCTTGTTGCACTTCCTCAAAAGAGTAGCCATCTGCTAAGGTAATATTGCTTTTCACATCGCCAGCAAATAAAAAACCTTCTTGCAAAATTACCGCCATGTAGCGCCTGAGTTCGGCTTGGGGTAATTCTCGGATATCTATACCATCAACTAAAATGCGTCCTTGGCTGGGTTCATAGAGACGACACAAAAGACGGATGATAGTAGTTTTACCCGCACCGGTGGGACCGACTAATGCTACTTTCTCTCCGGGATGAATCGTGAAATCTAAATCTTTAATGACGTAATCATCTTCTTTATATCCAAACCAAACGTGTTCAAATTTGATTTCTCCTAATTGTGGTTTGGAATGTTCAGCTTCAGATTCAAGATGTTCCACTATTTCATCAATATAGCCAAATTGAACATCAAAAACTGATACCCTGGGGTTGGCGCGATCGCGTATTTCGATGGGTTCATCTAAAACATCAGAAACACGTTCGATGGCGGTGAAACCTGATTGAATCACCGTAAACTTTTCCGCAAATTGCTGTAATGGCTGGAATAGCCTTTCAGCATACAATACAAATGAAGACAAGGTTCCAAAAGTCAAGTTATTTTGCAAAAGTAAATAACCACCAATCCACAAAACAGCTGCGATCGCCACCAAGGAAACCCATTCTAATGTTGCAGATACCGCTGTATCATGAAAAATCGTTTTATCTACCTCTTTGACATAACGTGTATTGGTTTTGCGAAACAACTCAGCATTAAATTTTTCCCGGCGGAAGAGTTGCACAACATTAATACCAACAATATTTTCTTGCAGTTGGGAATTTAATATTGAAAGTTCTTCTCTGGCTTTGTAATTAGCTTTACGGTATTGCTGTTGAAAATAAATTATTAAAGCCGATACAGGGATAAGCATCACCAGCAACAGCAAAGCAAGCTGCCACTGGATCGAAAACATAAAACCGACTATCATCAGCATAGAGAATAAATCAGAGACAATGCCAATGGCGCCAGTGGCAAAGACATCTCCTAACACTTCCACATCGCTGGTAAGTCTAGTAATTATTTTACCTACAGGTGTGCGGTCAAAAAAGCGCACTGCCAAAGATGTAACGTGATGAAATAAATCTTGGCGAATGTCAGCAGTGATTTGTTGTCCTACCTTCTGTACCAAATAACCCTGAAAGCCTGTGAATATAAGGCGGATAATCACCGTTATTACTAACAACACTTCCAGAAATTGTAAGGCTTGCCAGAACGGTATATTACGTAGAAATTCGTAGGTACTCGGTTCTTTACGAATCAGGGAAATAACCTGTCCAATCAACAATGGTTGGACAGCATTAGATACAGCTACTGGTACAAGTAATATTATTGATAACGTCAGCGATCGCACATGACGACGAGCATAGGGTAGCAATCGCAAAAATAACCGCCAGTCATTTTCACGCCGACGGTATCCTGAGTGAGATTTTTTTCGAGGGATAGAGATACTCATAATAGGAAAATTATATTAATTTTTACAATACTATAAGCAAATTTTTTTAATATAGTGTTTGCATTCCTACTCGTCACCATGCCAGAGATTGAAACCGCGCGATTACGACTCAGACCCTACACCCTTGATGATGTGGATGAAACAGCAGTAATTTTGAGTAATCCAGAAGCAATGAAATACTCACCCAGAGAGCCTATTCCCCAAGACCAAGTCAAAGAAGCAACACAACAGATTTTAGAATTTTTTATTCAGCATTGGAAACAGCACAGTTTTGGTGTTTGGGCTGTAGTAGACAAAGCTACAAATAAATTATTCGGTCATTGCGGTTTAAATTTCTTACCAAATAGTCCAGAAGTAGAAGTTCTTTATCGTTTGGATCAAGCTTATTGGAATCAAGGTATCGCCACAGAAGCGACAAAAGCCAGTTTGAGGTATGGTTTTGAGGAAGTCAACTTAGATAAAATTGTTGCCATCACCTTACCAGAGCATAATGCTTCCCGTCGTGTGATGGAAAAAGCAGGGTTAAAGTATGAAAAAGATGCTCATTTCTATAATTTAGATGTAGTGTATTATGCTTTGACACGAGCAGCTTGGCAACCGGACGAATCTAGTTATACTCTGTTATTGTAATGAATTTACTACATACTGACCGTCTGCACCTACGACCATGCCAACTTGAGGATCTTGACATTCTACACAATTTATGGTGTGATGCGGATATACGGCGATTTCTCTTCGATGATCGCCAAATCTCCCGTGAAGAAGCCCAATCTTTCATTGAAGCTAGTATTGCCAGTTTCCGCAATCACAGTTACGGAATTTGGTTGTTGTTTGCTCAGCAAAACAACCAGATAGCAGGGTTTGCAGGTTTACTCCAGTTTACCGAAACAGCACCAAGTTTAATTTTTGGTGTCCGACCCCAGTTTTGGGGACGTGGTTATGCAACCGAAGCAACTTTAGCTGTGCTTGATTATGCATTTGCAGACCTGGGTATTAAATATATAGTTGCAGACGTCGATGAGCCAAACGATCGCTCAATTCGGGTGTTGGAAAAAATAGGCATGTCTTGGACAAAAAGAGCGATAGTGAACGAAAAACCCTTACTTTACTACGAGATTTATGCTGCTGATAGAGGTAATGGAGAATGAGCGATCGCACGTAATCTTGTGTTATACCAAGTTGCATTCATAGATATTACCTCACCCCTATCCCCTCTCCTTACCAAGGAGAGGGGATAGGGGTGAGGTTTTTAAACACAACTTGGTATTAGTCACCAACGCAAAATACATCTGTGTCCATCGGTGTGCATCAGTGTGCATCGGTGGTCGATTTTTCATCCCCTTATTGTAGGCGAAAATACCTGAGAGGAGGCATAACACAGTATTATCACCAGTAAATCTTCAGCCAGTAGTGGCGTGGCACAGCTAAATTTGTGCATTAATAAACCGCACTAGGCACAGAGAACACAGAGATAGAACAGAGAATTATCGCAGTATTTATGGATACTTATTACCAGTCAAGTAGGTGGTTGTGAGCCAGATATTTCCGCAGTTGCTCCCATGACGTTTTAGCATCAGCCCTTTGGTGGTGGGTAAAAATCCTCAAAAAATTTCCCGAATTTTAGTATTTTTACCTTTGTGTCTTAGTGGCTTGGTGGTTCAAAAGTTAATTTTTTACCACAAAGACACTAAGACACCAAGAAATTTTAGCATCTACCCTATCACTCTATATATGTATGCATACATCACACTCGCCATCAACCAACGTTCGTAGAATTGCCAGCAAATTTCGCATACTAGGTTGGATTGGTTTCTGGCTACAGTTAGTGTTGGGAAGTATCCCCCTATATACACCCTTACCTGGTGCGGCGATCACAACTTCAAATTTACCAATTACTCCCCTGCAAATTATCTCTATGCAAGCAGTTAGCTGTGCGATCGCTGCGGAATTGGTGGGAGTAATTGTTGCTCTGTGGCTATTGTATAGGCTCATACCACAGCCTGGTGAATAAACAGCACTTCAAAACATAAATGCATTCCGGTAAATAATCTATCTGTGTACATCGGTGTTTATCGCCTTGCACTGTGTGCGATTTCCAAAAGATAAATTTTATCGTGGTTTTAAAAACAAACTTCTGCACTATGCCTACTCGCAATTACGTATTTTACGCTTTGACAAATAGTATTTGTTCCAAGTGTCTCAGCAAAGTCGAAGCAAAAATCATTTTTCAAGATGATCGCGTTTACTTAATTAAACATTGTCCCACCCACGGACGAGAAGAAGTTTTAATTGCTGATGATGTTGGATATTACAAAAAATCCCTGGAATTTATCAAACCAGGAGATATGCCACTCAAGTTTAATACACCAATTAAATATGGTTGTCCTTATGATTGTGGGCTCTGCCCAGATCATGAACAGCATAGTTGTTTAACTTTAATAGAAGTTACAGATAGATGCAATCTTTCTTGCCCAATTTGTTATGCTGATTCCGGTGCGGAAGAATTTTCACAAGTTTCTCATCAATCCAGACGACACCGCAGTTTAGCAGAAATTGCAAGCATGATTGATGCGGTAGTGACGAATGAGGGAGAACCGCAAATTGTGCAGTTGAGTGGTGGTGAACCAACAATCCACCCAGAGTTTTTTGAAATTATGGATCTTGCCAAAAGCAAGCCAATTAAACATTTAATGATTAATACTAATGGCGTGCGAATTGCGAAAGATAAAACTTTTTGCAGTCGCCTGAGTCAATATATGCCTGGTATAGAAGTATATCTGCAATTTGATAGCTTGGAGGCAGAAGCGCTAAAAGATTTGCGGGGTGTAGATTTGCGTAGCGTTAGGAAAATGGCGATCGCTCACCTCAATGAGTATAATATCTCTACAACTTTAGTTGTTACCCTCAAAAAAGGGCTGAATGACCACGAAATCGGCAAAATAATTGAGTATGCTTTGCAACAGCCTTGCGTACGCGGCGTGACGTTTCAACCAATCCAAGCTGCTGGACGTTTGCAAGGCTTTGATCCCAAGCGAGACAGGTACACTCTTACTGAAGTACGCAGGTCAATATTACAACAAAGTCCTTATTTTAAACCAGAAGATATTCTACCTGTTCCTTGCCATCCCGATTGTTTGGCAATGGCTTATGCACTCAAATTAAATGGTAAAGTTATACCTCTAACTGGGTTAATTAATCCTGAAAAGTTTGTGGAAATTATGCCCAACAGTGTACTTTATGAACAAAACCCAGAACTCAAACGCCACATTTTTGAGTTATTTTCCACCAGTCATTCACCTACTTCTGCCGCCACATCATTAAAGCAGCTTTTGTGTTGTTTGCCAATGCTTCCCGTTCCCGAAGGAATTACCTACGCCAATATTTTTCGGGTGATGATTGTCCAGTTTCTTGATCCCTATAACTTTGATGTGCGTTCAGTGAAGCGATCGTGTATTCATATTGTCCACCCAGATGGCAGAATCATTCCCTTTGATACTTTTAATATATTTTATCGCCAAGGTAGTACAGGGTATGATTTGATTAATAATCAAAGACTTAATTTTGCCAATTAAGGAAGCTACATGTCGAGAAGGAATGAATTTTATTATGTGATCGGCGGAATTTTTCTCGTCCTGGGAATGCATATCATCGCAACTTTGATTTTGGGCATTCTTGCTTATATAGAATTAATAATTGCTTCTCAATATAGCATCAGATTTTTTCAGACAATTTTTTTAGTCTATTTTTTTGGAATTGGTATAACGCAAGTTGTATATATCATTCCTGTGCTTTTGCGACTGAAAAGGCAAGAAAAATTTGCCTTGATGAAGGGGGTTATTATTGGTGCGATTTTCACTGCTTTACTCAATGGTGGCTGTTGGATTTGGGTTATAAATTTAACATCTTAATAATCAATGGTTGGGAAATAGGTAAACCGCACTGTTATTACCTATTTCCCATGACTAAGATATCCAATCAAACATGATATTATTCGTCAATTTGACCAACGCGACGGATATTAAGAATATCACTCATTTTCTTAATTTGAGTAAACAACTGTTCTAATTGAGGTCGATCGCGAATTTCAATCCCCAAATCAATCAATGCTGGTTGACCAAACGATGTTTTGACATTTGCATGACGGACGTTGATTCCTTGGTCACTGAGTCGTGACAAAATATCTTTTAATACTCCTACTCGGTCTAGTGCTTCAATTTGCAAATTCACCGCGTAAGTTACGGGACGACCACTGTGTTCTACTGCTTGGTTCCAACTTACAGGTACAAGGCGATCGCATTCTACTTTTTCCAGATTATGACACCCTTGGCGATGAATCGAAATTCCTTTGCCCCGTGTTACTACACCGATAATTGCTTCGCCGGGAATAGGGGTACAACACCCAGCTAAGTGATACAATAACCCTTCTACGCCGACGATAGGCGAATCACTAGCACGGGAAGTTATGGGCGTCGCCTCTCGTAACAACGCCGCCTTAGCTGTGGTAGGTAGGTGTGTGGTATTATCTGGCTCGTTAGTAGCAGGCTGCTGTGCTTTGACGATTTCTCGCCAACGGTTCAGCACCAAGTTGAGTGTAACTTCCCCATAACCCAAACCAGCGAGTAAATCCTCTGTAGAGTGGTAATTACATCTTTCTGCTACCGCCTGCATTGCTTCTGATTTCAGCACATTATCAAAACCTGTTTTCCCAAGTTCTTTTTCTAATAATTCGCGTCCACGAGCAATATTTTCTTCCCGGCGCGATCGCTTGTACCATTGTTTAATCCGGTTTTTTGCTGCACTAGTCCGAACAAAGTTCAACCAATCCAGACTAGGATGACCATTTTTTTGAGTAATAATCTCAACGATATCGCCGTTTTGTAAGCGTGTTGAAAGTGGCACCATCCTACCATTTACCCGCACTCCCGTACAGCGATTCCCTACTTCTGTGTGAATGCGATAAGCAAAATCTACTGTCGTAGAACCGGGTTTTAAAGCAACTAAATCCCCTTTGGGAGTAAAGACATAAATGTCTTCTTCAAAAAGATTATCTTTGATGCTTTCTAAATATTCTTGGGCATCTTTTAAATCACTTTGCCATTCTAATAACTGCCGCAACCAAGTAAATTTTTCATCTGATGCAGTTAAGCCAGTGTGAGAACCACCAGTTTCTTTATACTTCCAATGAGCAGCAATACCATATTCTGCCACATGGTGCATTTCCATTGTCCGAATTTGCACTTCTAAAGGTCGTCCCCAAGGACCTATTACCCCGGTATGTAATGATTGGTAACGGTTGGGCTTGGGCAATCCAATATAATCTTTAAATCTACCGGGAATCGGGCGGAAGACATCATGAACGACCGCTAAAGCGCGATAACATTCCTCGTTCGTTTGTACAATAATTCGCAGTGCTGCTAAATCATAAATTTCATGAAATTCTTTATTTTGCCGTTGCATCTTTTGATAGATGCTATAAAGATGCTTGGGACGTCCACTGATATCAAGACAGCGAATTCCTGCTTCTGCAAGTCGAGTTCTTAATGTCTCTGAGATTTTTTTCAATCTCTCTTCTCGATCTGTACGTTTTTCCGAAACAAGCTGCTGAATTTGTCGAAAAGCTTCTGGTTCCAAATATTTAAATGCTAAGTCTTCCAATTCCCATTTAAAACGCCAAATCCCCAAGCGATTTGCTAGGGGAGCAAAAATTTCTCGTGTTTCTGTGGCGGTACGACGGCGTTTCTCTTCTGGCATATATTCTAATGTCCGCATGTTGTGTAAGCGATCTGCCAACTTCACTACAATCACGCGAATATCTTGCGCCATTGCTAAAAACATCCGCCGAAAATTTTCGGCTTGACTTTCAGTTTTGCTTTTGAAATTGATTTTAGATAGCTTGGTGACGCCTTCAACTAAGCATCTAACTTCTGACCCAAAACGCTGTTCTATTTCTTCTATTGTAACATCTGTATCTTCTACTACATCATGAAGAAATCCAGCTGCTATCATAGCTGCACTACCACCTAAATCACGTAGCATTCCAGCTACAGCAATCGGATGACAGATGTATGGTTCTCCTGATTTGCGGTACTGACCTTGATGCAGCTGATAAGCAAACTCAAAGGCTCGACAAATCAAACTTGTATCATAATATTTCCGATCTTCTTCCGTTGCAGCACCGTCTACAGGCGGTGTACGCAAACAACTTTCTAGCCATTCTGGAAGAGTTATATCAATAGGGTGGTTGACAATTGTGCTGCTCATCATAAAATATAGCGGGGCTGGAGATGATTCGGTGGTTAGACGGAGGAGTGAACACACTTGACTTTGAATGTCGTCGAAAAACTATTTGCTGCTGACACGGCGGAGGAAAAAGCGATCGCAGGATAATTGCTTAAACAAGAAGCTTGGGCAAATTATCCTGTATTGGGTGTCAAGCATAATAGTCATCAGAATCTAATGATGGCAAATCAGACTCCAAATTTAATATTTTGGAGTCCTAAACCTTAACAAAAGGTTAGAGAAGAGTATTGTATAAGAAAAATTACTTGACATTAATAGTATCTCAATTAGCACTGAATGTCTGTCAATCAAGAGAGATATCACACCTTCGTAATACTATTAGAGCAACTCCGCTCGCAAGCAGCAACTCACCAAACAGATGCCCAGCAACTGCGACAGCATCTTTTGTCTTTACAAGAATTTTTTCGGCAGCAGATTTTACCTTTAGCAGAGGAAAAAATACGGGAACTATCCTACAAGACAGAGATGAGTAAGCAACTGCGACTGTTGGAAATTGACGTGATGTTTCTTCAAGGTGCGCGACAAGCTGCAACTGCTGTTGATCGACTCAAAACAATTAGCGATCGCCTGACAATTATCATCGAATACTGTCAAACTATTCTGCAATCAGAAGCACCAGAAAAGTGATGTGGTCAATTGTCAATTGTCAATTGTCAAAGTTAGTGGTTGGTGGTTGTTGTAGAGACGTGCCATGGCACGTCTCTACATTGGTTAGTGGTTGCTGGCTGCTGGTTGGGTGTTAAGTATTCCTCTTGTCCTCCTTCTCCCTCTTCCCTTGTACCTGATCCCCGATCCCCGATCTCCTCTACACCAGCTAAAACATCGCGTTGATTAATCAGGTAAATACTAATTAAAGTCAAACCAACTCCTATCCACTGTAACGGGCTGAGGACTTCTTGCAGCAATAAATTGCCGAATAATAAGGCAAATACAGGCGTGAGAAAAGTCAGAGAACTGAGACTAGTCAGATTACCGCTAGAAGCAAAATAGAAAAACAAGGCATAGGAAATTGCGCTGCCAAATACCGTAGCATACCCCAAAGCTGCCCAGTCAGATGGTACGAGATTCTGCCATTGTTGAGATTCGACAACCGATGAAATCCCCCACAGGGGTAAACCACCTATAACCATATGCCATCCTGTAGCAGTGACGGGATCAGCATGACGGCTGACAAAGCGGATCATCACCGTTCCCACAGCCATACTCAATGCTGCCAATAGCATTAACCATTCGCCACTAGTAAACAGAGAATTTAGGAACGGGAGAGTGGGAGAAAGCAAAATTTCAGGAGTGTTGTGAGACAAAAGACCTAAAATCAACTCATCCGGTAAGCCAATTAAACTGATCCCCGTGACACCCAACAAAAGTCCTAACCATCCCCACAAACCAATTCTTTCTTGAAACAACCAAGAAGACATCAAAGCCACCGCCAAAGGTTGGGAGTCAATCATCACTGATCCCAAGCCAGCACCAGTTCTCACTAATCCCTCAGCCAAAAAGCCTTGAAATAATGCCCCATCTACCAAAGCAAATAAAGCAATCCACAGCCAAGCAGTCCAACCCTTAGGCTGGGGTCTACCCATAAAAGCACCTGCAATTAAAATCAGTACCCCTGCTGGGATTATCCGCACCCCGGCCATAAACAATGGTGTGGTGTGGGAAATTACTCCTTTCATCGCCACCATCGCTGTGCCCCAAAGAAAAAAGGGTGCGATTGGAATTAGGGGAGTTAAGGAAAGCCGAGATGCACTGAATTTCAGCTGCATGAGATTGCTGACGCCTTTGTTTTACAACTGCATAAATTGCTTTACCTAATTTTACCGAATTATGTCTTTTTGTGAAGGAAAGAATACTTACTGACCGAAGAAAGGCAGAAGGTTATAGACAATAATTCTTTCCTTTGCCAAAAGGGTCACTGGATCAAACCTGCTTGAGTGCGATCGCGGACTCAGGCTTGGGCGTTGGGACTATTTGGGACTATTAGGAATAGTCACGGTTGCTCTTTCTATATATTTATTTTTTGTGATGGCTATATATTTATTCTTTCCCGTCCAGAATAAACATTGAACTTTTGTTCGCACAAAAATCCGATTAAAGTGATGCCAAACTCCTTAGCTACAGAAACTGCTAAACTACTAGGAGCAGAAACAGCACAAATAATTGGAATTCCAGCAACTATACACTTTTGTAAAATCTCAAAGCTAGAGCGTCCACTGACCATCACAATGTGATTATGCAAAGGTAAGCGATCGCTTAATAAAGCTGAACCAATGAGTTTATCCAAGGCATTGTGACGTCCTACATCCTCTGTTACTGTTAACAACTGCCCTTGAGCATCAAATAAAGCAGCAGCGTGCAGACCTCCTCGCGATCGCATTTTGCCATTTTCCACCACCCAAACTCTAGCTTGAGTTTTACTGCCTTTAGGTTCGCTCATGAGAATTTTTAATTGTTAGTTGCTAATGGCTCACATTGAGAAAAAAGTGTTTTTCTATTCCTATTAATGATTAGCTATTGGCCTTAAGTATGAGAGCGAATGACTTGCTCTAGCACTTTTCGTAATTTATCATTCCTGGAATGGCAATGCTTAACCTCTAATCTTTAAACCCTATTTTTAAGATTGGCACATAAACAGGTAAAATCCGTCACTATTAGCTAAAGACTAATAGGAGAAAAAGGTGAAAACAGCAACCATTTTTAGAAAAATCATTACATCAGTTGGTTTTTTAGTGTTATTTACTCCACAAATCACTCATGCTCAATTAGTACCACAACCTTGGGTATCAGTTGGTAGCAAAGATGGTGATGTAACTTACTCTGTGGGTGCAAGGGCTTTGAATTGGGGTGCTGAATTGGGAATTGGCCCCGACAGTGCTACAGGGGTAGATGTATTAAAATTTATCAGTTTACCAGTGGTTTCACCATATGTAGGCTTAGGATACTATTCAGAAGATAAAGGACTTGCAGTTTCAGGCGGGGTTCAGGTGGGCGCTGGTGATAATCTATTCTTGGGTGCAGGTTACAACTCTGTGCGCGGCATCAACGGCCAATTGGGAGCAAGATTTTAGATAATTTTAGAGTTTTAATTTAATAATTTTTTGTTAACCTAAGACCTTGATTGTTCAGGGTCTTATCAAGATATATTATCCGTCGGGGTCGGTAATTGGTGATTGGTGATCATTGGTTATTTTTTCACTATGCTCAATGCCCAAGCTTTATATTCTAAGCAATTAATCGGACATCATATCAGTTCAAGTTATTAAGGAAATTGAGGTATCCACTGTATTTATTTGTGACCGTAGAAATAAATGTTGGACTATAATCACTCCATCATCTAAGTTACTTAACATTTTTTTGGTTTAAATGGGTGTAGTATAACGATTATATGGAAGTGATGAAGTTCAGTCTGTTTCCATAGTTATGCTGCGGATTAAAGGCTTCCCTTGCTATTTTTAATTCCGGTGTTGAGGAGGAAAGCAAATCACACAATCCGCATTTTGATTTTTATGAGATTTTGTGGGTTTTTGACGGAATTATCGCTAAATTTTTATGGTAATCAACACTCAGCTTTGTGATAGCAGAGTCTACGATAAATTATTGCTCATTTGCTCATTTTCCTGCAAATTTGGATGTAAAAAAGTAGTAAAATCGCCATATTATGGTAATTTGCCGGATGGCAGTCATACCTGATTGAATGAGGCTATAGCGTTGATGATACTGAAAGCTTTTAAGTTTATTTAGCAGGCATCTTGTGTATGGAGCAAGGCTTAAAGTTACTACTTCAATTAGTGCTAGAATTTGCGCCTGTAATTGCAACTTTAGTACAAAAAAGTAATGATGCACGTCCTGATGAAACTAAGAACGATTATCCCGCCCAAATTCAAGAAATTATCCAAACTGTCAGCAGTGCTAGTGAGAAACTTAGCTATTTGGGAAGATATGATGAACAACAAAAGCCAGAGGAACAGCAGCTAGCAGTTTACTACCATCAGACGCAGTTACAAATTGCAACTCAAGAACAGGAAACAGCACTAAAGATTCCAGAGGTTAATAAACTATTTGATAGTTGGCCTTTGCGGTTGTATCCTTCGCAGATTTTAGAGTCTAATACTAATTATGAACGCCGACCTCTAAAAATTTTCCTAGCACCTCCAAAAGTGGGGTTTGATCAGTTTGATTTGCGACAAGAGGAATTCGCTGCTGACATCGAGTTAATGTTGGCGGAAGGATTACGAGATTTTCTCAGTGAATATTATTCCTTACAAGATCCAATTAGACCAACAGAGTTTTTAGCAGGAGCATGGGATAGTAAGCGTTTTCACAGCGAATCTAGTATTAAGGCTCTGTTTGGAATGTTGAAAACAGAGCCAATTTTGATTTTAGAGTCGGAAGCAGATGGAGATTACCTCAATTTTCGGATTGGTTATTGGGGGCTGGGGCAAGAGCGTTATTACTATAAAACTATTTCTCGGATATCTTACAGAGAAATTGTGGAACAGTCGGCAAAAAACCGCGCCTATGAGTGGAGAAGCATACGAGATGAATTAATAGCACTAGGAGAAAATGTAGAGGAAATTAATTACTTAGGTAAAGAAAATGCCAGTAATTTAGCAATTTTGGAGAAAGAAGAAAAATGGAGAGCGAAGGGAGTAGATGTTAGTAAATTATCCCTACGATATCAAATCAATCGTCAAGATTTGGAGCAACTTTGCCAAGTTTTAATTACCTGTCACTGTCTAGTTGCTGGTTGGATAGCTGATATTTATCATCTGGTTCATCACGATGTCCCACCTCTGCTACCAGATTTACTGCCGAGTTTGCTCAACAGTCCCATTGACTTGCAATCACTGCAAGCGATCGCCTCAGGATACAAACAAGTCTACCAAGCTTTAGAAGAAAAACATCGTTATTGGATTCCTGAATTAGCTCTGCAATTAGCCCAGAGTTTATCACATTTGAGCGATCGCTCTTTGGCGGACGAACAATTGCAATACTCTATTGACACATGGTTACAATTGCACGAAGTACCACAAGTGCAAACTCATAATCTATTTGCGGCGATGCGTAGCGCCGCAACAATAGCAGATACACCATATTTGCAAAAGCTTAGAGAATATTTTTCAGCAGTTGGCGATAGTCAGAGTATCAACAATGTAGAAGAAATTTTATATGCGATCGCCAACTCCAAACACACACACAAACTGGGAAATGCTTCTGTTAGTCACACCTTCAGCGGACATACAGGCAAAATTTCATCTGTCGCCATCACTCCAGACGGACAGATTTTAGTCAGTGGGAGTACAGACAAAACCATTAAAGTCTGGAATTTAAACACAGGTAAAGTGATTCGCACCCTTAAAGATGATTTGGGAGAAGTTTCATCGGTTGCTGTTAGTTCAGATGGGAATTTTCTTGCTGTTGGTAGTTGCGAACATCCTAGAAGTAATGTCAAAGTTTGGCATCTATCCACTGGAAAACTACTGCACAAACTTTTGGGACACCAAAAACCCGTGAATTTCGTAGTGATTAGTCCTGATGGAGAAATTCTGGCTAGCGGTAGTAACAAAATCAAGATTTGGAACCTACAAAAAGGCGATCGCATTTGTACTCTATGGCATTCCTCTGCTGTTCATGGTGCCGCCATCAGTCCTGATGGTAAAATCCTAGCCAGTGCCAGCAGCGATCAAAAAATTCGCTTATGGAACCCGCGCACAGGCGAACCACTACGCACTCTCAACGGACATGGAGGTGAAGTATACTCAGTTGCCATTAGTCCAGATGGACAACTTTTATTTAGCGGTAGTGCTGACAAAACCATCAAAATTTGGGAACTTGAAAGCGGGAAGATGCTGCATACCTTCACTGGTCATGCAGATGAAGTAAAATCAGTCGCTGTTAGTCCAGATGGACAACTTCTTTTTAGTGGTAGTGCTGATAAAACCATCAAAATTTGGTGTTTGTATACCAGAGAACTTCTACGCACTCTCAACGGACATACCGCAGCAGTAAATACTATTGCTGTTAGCCCTGATAGTCAGTTGATCGTCAGTGGCAGTTCAGATAAAACTATTAAAATTTGGCAGATAAGTTAATCAATGGTCAATTGTCAATTGTTAGTAGTTAGTGGTTAGTGGTTAGTGGTTAGTAGTTGATTGCTTACTACTCCTCACACTTCCTACTCTCTTCCTATTGCGTGAATTTTGAATTGTTTTCTCCCCACAACCCCTAATCCCCAGAGGGAATCCCGAATTCCCCACCTCTCCTCTCAAGCGGCTAGTATTATATTGCGGCAGTGTAGCCAAAACAGAGGAGTGAGTAATGAGTCGTCAGTTATTGGTAACTGGTGGTGCAGGATTTATTGGGTCAAATTTTGTGCATCACTGGTGTCAAAATTATCCTCATGACCGGGTAGTAGTTTTAGATGCCTTGACTTATGCGGGAAATATTGCCAACTTAGCAGGATTGGAGAAGCAAGAGAATTTTCGTTTTGTGCAAGGAAATATATGCGATCGCTCATTGGTTGACAAACTACTACAAACCGAGAATATTGATACTATTGCCCACTTTGCCGCAGAATCTCATGTTGATCGGTCGATTTTGGGGCCTGGTGCTTTTGTAGAAACTAATGTAGTGGGTACATACACTCTGTTAGAGGCTTTTCGTCAACATTGGCAAGCAAATTCTCAACCTACAAATTATCGATTTCTACACGTTTCTACTGATGAAGTTTACGGTAGTCTAAACCCCGATGATCCCCCTTTTAGTGAAACTACTCCCTATGCTCCCAATAGTCCCTATTCGGCATCAAAAGCAGGTAGCGATCACCTAGTTCGTGCTTATTACCATACTTATGGACTACCAACAATTATCACTAATTGCTCTAATAATTACGGCCCCTATCAGTTTCCCGAAAAACTCATTCCCCTGGTGTGTATTAATACATTGATGGGCAAGGAATTACCAGTATACGGTGACGGTAAAAATGTGCGAGATTGGCTGTATGTAGGCGATCATTGTAGTGCTTTAGATGTAGTAATTCATCGTGGTATACCAGGCGAAACTTACAATATCGGCGGTAACAATGAAGTAGAAAATATCAATTTAGTGCAAATGTTATGTCAACTCATGGATGAATTAGCACCGAATTTACCAGTACGTCCAGCAGCGAACTTAATTACTTTTGTTAAAGATAGACTCGGACACGATCGCAGATACACCATTGATGCCACCAAGATTAAAACTCAGTTAGGTTGGATACCTTCAGTGACTGTTACAGAAGGTTTGCGTCTAACAGTTGCATGGTATCTTACCCATGAGAACTGGTGGAAACCTCTGCTATCGGAAGAATATCAGGCATATTACAACAAGGTTTATGCGTAAGTCATAATCTGTCTTGAAAATAGGGATCGGGGAGCAGGGAGCGGGCGAAGAGCGGGGAAGAGGTTTTCATCACCTCATTGTGGGATAAATAGCCCGTGGGGGTCTAGCTTGAAAATGGGTGTTGGGGTGTAGGAGGAGTTAAATTTTCATTCCCTCGTTGCTATTGCAACTCTCACTGCAATTTTCTCAACATTTAACTCCTGCTTTAGGAAGATATTTTAGCAATAAAAAAACTAGCCCTATTTTGGTTCAGCAATTTGTCACAATGGATGGCTGCGATCGCATTTCTCACATCTTTTTTGTGATGAAGGCAGAGGACAGAGGAGGCGCGGGTTCGCCACCTGTGGGCGAACAAGGAGCGCCGTGGCAGAAGGGGTAAGAATTTTCATGCTCACAATGAGGGGATGAAAACCTCTTGATCAATCCCCACCAGGGGACCACCTTCCCCGATCCCTATTTTTAAGATAGATGTAGTTTGAGCGATCGCCTTAATTATTATCTATCTAAGCTTTACAAAACTATTGGCAAAATGTGAAAAGTCTGGTGATGAATGCATCCTTGTCCTGAACATATTTTGCTTGTCAGTTTTGTGTCTTCTGGATTCTTGAACTTTGGGAGTTGCCATTTGTAAAATTTTCTCCAACAACCAAGGAGCAAAACGTTGACACCAAACTGCTAAATGGCTTTGCCATCCAACTAAAATTTCTGATGAGTCTTTTTGTAATCCACATACAAATGCTTGAGCTACTTGTTCGGGAGTCATTGGTATCACCCAGCGAAATAACTCTAAGTCGCGTACCATATCGGTATCTGTCAGAGCTGGTAATAATGCTATGACTTTGATGTTGTATGGAGCAAGTTCGCGGCGTAAAGCTTGCGTAAACCCTAAAAGTGCAAATTTAGTAGCCGAGTAAGTCGCCATAGTCGGTGCAGCCACTTTCCCCATGAGGCTAGAGACATTCACTATTGTTCCTTCGCTGCGGCTTGCCATGCGTCGAGCCATCATATGAGTTAGGGTATAAGTCCCTAATAAATTGAGAGAAAGTTCCTCTTGAACTTGGGGTAGTTTAGATTGCAAGAAGGAGTTTTGGTAGGCTACACCTGCACAATTTACCAGCAAGTGAATCGGGCCATAACTACGCCAAAGTTGAGCAACAGCAACATGTACAAAGATTGGTTTAGTTAAATCTAATGCCAAAATTGTAGTTTGTGCGCCTATTGCCTCGATTTCTTTAGCTACCTCTGCCAACTTGTGGCGATCGCGTGCCACTAGGATCAAGCGTTTCATACCTTGTTGCGCTAGTTTTAGAGCTATGGCACGTCCAATACCACGGGAAGCCCCGGTAATCAGAGCTACCTTGCCTTGAATATTCATGGATTTTAACCTCCAAATTCTAGTCTTACCCCACCTTTGCTATACAATCACCATCACGACTTTTAGGAATCACGGTATCAGGTAAGACAAATGAACTATCGAATTTCACTCAAAATCCAAAGCCGAAAATTAACACTTTACGCGATCGGCAGAATGGATCTGGCCCATAGTTTACTCCTGTAATTTTTACTAGGATTACTAGTCTTGTTGCCAATACACACTTTAGCAATTACTTCAAGTAGTGGCAATATTTTTTAATAAGAATTTCTGAATAGTTGTTAACAACAAACAAAATATCCAGCAACTATATCAGGACTTAGGCATGGGTAACGAAAAAACAAACCACAGAGGACACAGAGAAATAAGAGTTTGAGAGGTTTTTTGCGTAAGTACAATAAACGAGGAAAAAGCCTAATATGAGCAATTTTTTGGTGATTAATATCTAAAAATGAATGTTTATACCACTTATAAGTAATTCTTAATACTTGTTGATTAGTATCATATTTTTCTAACAATCAACCCAAAATTACCATCTTCCAACACAAATGCTTCGCCCCGCTACGAATTTACGTAAAACAATGTAGAGATATGCCATGGCACGTCTCTACACATCATCAAATCTCACTAAAAATTCTTAACTGAACCGTATTGCCATGTAACTAAGATTCAACTAATCCCACAGGACAAGCAACATTTGTCCCTCCTAAACCGCAATAACCACCAGGGTTTTTGGCCAGGTATTGTTGATGGTAGTCTTCGGCGTAATAAAATTCCGGCGCATTAAGGATTTCTGTAGTGATCTTGCCGTAACCTGCTTTATTGAGAGCTTCTTGATATGTATCCCGCGAAGCTTCAGCTAGTTTTTTTTGTTCTTCAGAATATACGTAAATTCCGGAACGATACTGTGTACCAACATCATTACCCTGACGCATTCCTTGGGTGGGATCATGATTTTCCCAAAAGACTTTGAGTAAATCGGTGTAACTAATCACTTTGGGATCATACACAACTAACACTACTTCGTTGTGACCAGTCATACCGGTACAAACTTCTCTATAGGTGGGGTTAGGAGTGATGCCAGCAGCGTAACCAACAGCAGTAGTATAAACACCTGACAGTTCCCAGAACTTGCGTTCTGCACCCCAAAAACATCCCATACCAAAAATAGCCATTTCCGTCCCTTCTGGAAACGGAGGCTGGATTGGATTACCTAGCACATAATGACGGTTAGTAACTGGCATAGATTCTGCTCGTCCTGGCAAAGCTTCCTCAGGACTAGGCAGGGTTAATTTTTTACCAAATCCAAATAGCACCATTGACTTTTACTCTCACATATGAGAATTATTTTTACTTTACTTAACATTTTAACCACTAACCACTAACTTGTTTTTGCTGAATTTCTACAGATCCGGAGAAGAAATTATCAATATTATTCAGCACGGGTATCAATAGCATTAACATGACGGCAGAAAACATATCGCCGCCCCAACTGTCATGTAACCAATGGAACGCTCCTTCATTACCCGTACCATGAAAATAGGTTAATAAAGTATTACGAATGATATTACCGCTGATACTAATCAACATTGCGATCAATAAAAATGAAATGGTCTTGCGTCGAGATGATAATTTACCAGTCCAATAAAGTAGCATCAAGCCAACATAGAGAGTAGTAAATAACATTTTTAAACCTGCACAGTAGGGAGCTACTTCTACAATTCTTCCCCCCACATATATATTGATTTCATCGACGATGACTGTCATGCCAAACTGATTTAAGATAAAGCCTGCTGTGCCAGCAATGAAACTCTGCAAAGGAAAGGTGTAGGGTGCTATCAAATACGGAAGTAGTGTTGGTGTTGCCAGAAAAACTAACAGCAAGGAAAACTTTTGTAATTTTAAGCCAGGGATGCCTTTGAACCATAAGCACAATCCTGCAAGTATGGCGGGGAAGGAAAGATTAACCCATTCGCTGACCCCACTTAGATAAAAAATTCCTCCTATTAATAAGAGGACAGCACCAAAGGGATGTTGACGGTCTGGTAGTCTTTGCCAAATTTTCCGCTTTAGCCAAGCTGTATATGCAGCAAAAGGTAAACCAATAATACCGTGACTAAAATATTCGTGTTCTGTGCTGATATTTTTATGTAACCAACCATCGAGCCAATGCAGTAAAAGAGGGGCATAAAGCAGCCCTAAAATAGCTAGAATTACTAAGCTAAGAAACTTTGGTGAAATTATATTTTGAAATGAACGTTGATTAAGCATAGATTTTGGTCATTGGTCATTAGTCAATGGTCAATTGTTAATGGTTATTTGTTGTTTGTTTTCTTCCTTGTCTGGTTTGTCCCCCAAGTCGTCCCCCTTCCCTTGTCTCCCCATCTTCCCTTTAAGCAAACAAAAGGCTTTCAGTGGGAGAGTTAACTTTTAGAATACGAGCGATCGCATCTGTAACTTTCTGAATTTGGCTGTGGCTTAAACCTGGATACATGGGTAAGGACAAGATTTGGTTTGCTAGCATTTCTGCATGAGGAAAATCACCCTTTTGATAGCCCAAATCCGAAAATCCTGGTTGCAGATGGCAAGGAATTGGGTAATGAATTCCTGTTTGAATTCCCATAGCTGTAAGTTCTTCTTGAATGACAGAACGATTTACAGGGCAAGATTCACAAATTCTGATCACATACAGGTGGTATACATGCCCTTGAGCACTATGGTTTTGGATGGGGATAATACCTTGTGTTGCTAGGGGTGCTAATTCGGTATCATAATGTTGGGCAATGGTAAGGCGATCGCGATTCCAGTTTTGGAGATATGGTAATTTTTGGTGCAGCACCGCAGCTTGGATGGTATCTAAGCGACTGTTGGTTCCTATTTCTGTGTGAAAATACTTGCGGGATGCACCGTAGTTACGCAAACGTACCATTTTTTCAGCTACATCTTGATTTTGCGTTAAGAGTATTCCCCCATCTCCAAATGCTCCTAAATTTTTGCTGGGATAAAAACTAAAAGCCGCTGCTATACCTACTGAACCAGCACGATATCCTTCCCGTTCGGCTAAATGTGCTTGGGCGGCGTCTTCAAAAATTAGGATTTTGTAGGTATCAGCCAAGTCTAATAGCTGTTTCGGTGATACCATCTGACCATAAAGATGTACGGGAATAAGTGCTTTTGTTTTTGCTGTAATTGCTTTTGCTGCTGCTTCTAAATCAATTAAAGCTGTGTGGGGATCGCAATCTACTAAAATTGGTTTTGCTCCTGTACGCAACACTCCAATCAACGTTGCCACAAAAGTGTTAGCTGGTAAGATGACTTCATCTCCAGCATGGATATTACAAGCTTGTAAACCGAGAGCGATCGCATCAGTTCCAGATGCAACACCAATTCCGTATTTTGTACCAGAAGCCGTGGCAAAAGCTGCTTCAAAATCTGAAAGTGCTTTTCCTAAAACAAAATCTCCCTGTTCTAATACTACTTGGATTGCTTGTTGCAACTGATTTTGAATCGGCAGATGTTGTAAATTCAAGTCTACAAAAGGGATTGTTATTGGTATATCCATTTTTCAGTAATATGCAAAAAATTTGTTCAAAATAATTGGTGATTGGTAATTGGCATTTTTTTGTTATTCCCCATTACCCATTCCCATTAGTTTTATGTTACCCATGTAGAATTAGATACTAACGAACTTCAACATCAGAATCAGCAATGCTCAGTACATGGTTGCAAAATGCTGAAAAATGTTCTGTACTACTTAGAAACAAGTAGAACAACAACTTCAGTAACTTTAGAGGTTCAATTTGAGTGAAAAACTGGTTTTTAGTAGTGCTAAAGCACTAAAATCAGTCATTATATCTGATTTATAACTAGTGTTCTAGCCATGCACAAAATTTTTGACGAGTGAAAATTTTTACATCTACTTTGTTGATCAGACACAAAATTGGGGAATGCTGAATAATAGCGAATAACCCATAAACAGTGGTTATATAAATTACATTATCTAGAATTATCAAGGTGACAGTGGTAATGGTAGAGTCGGAAAATAAATTGTTGTCTTTAAAGGATGGTTGGGCATCTCCGGAAACGAGAGAACAACAACGTCTCAGGGCATTGTCAGAATTAGGGCTACGACAACCAGAAACGATTCCAGTTTTTGAAGAAGCTACTCAAACTGCTGCTCACTTTTTGGAAGCACCAATTTCCATTTTGGGATTTGTCGATCAAGAGCGCCATTGGTTCAAATCAGCAGTAGGCTTATCTAGATTAGGATTAATGAATCAGTTAGCGCAAAATCGCCAATTACTACGTCAAGAGTCTTTTTGCACCCAGGTCGTAGAAAATTCGCAAATTATAGTTATAAATGATACCAGAAATCTGGTAGATGCAGGCAATACAGTTGCCAGCAAATTAGTAGAGGATTATGGCATTCGTGCTTATTTGGGAGCGCCACTAATTGATGCTTGTGGAAATTGTTTGGGCGCATTGGCAGTAATGGATTTAGTGCCGCGTAATTTTACCAATCGAGATATTGAGTTTTTACAAATCATCGCTCGTTGGAGTATGAGTGAATTTGAACGTAACCGACTCCTGCAAGCAACTTCAGAAATAAAAACAGCGCGTAGCGTTTCTGACTGGTCACTCCCAGAGCCTAAAAAGAGTGAAAGCGAAATTAGAATCAGTCCAATTACTTTGCCAACAAGTTCGGTTCCTACTAGTCAACTAAAGTTAGAACTGTTGGAACAGTTAACCCAAGAGTTACGCACACCTTTAACATCTGTACTGGGTATGGCTAGTGTTTTGGGACGTGAAATTTATGGGCCTTTGACTACCAAGCAGAGAGAATACTTAGACATTATCCAACACAGTGGTAGATACCTGCTTTCTCTAGTAAATGAAATTTCTGAACTGGGAGCAATGGATGAAACTGAGACAGCTTTGAATCTATCGCCTGTAGATATTGAAATGCTGTGTCAACAAGCAATTAATACTCTTGCAGAGGCTGCTAATCGCCGCGAGCAAGATATTCGCCTATCTCTTGAACCTGGACGCAATCGCATTTGGCTTTTGGATAAAGACAAGGTGCGACAGATGCTCTATCACCTGATTTTCAGTGTGATTCAACTTTCTGCTACAGGTAGTGTTGTGCGAATTCATGTTTCTCACAAGGAAAATACGCTTAACATTACGGTGTGGGTTTCCCATCCTTGGTTGGGAGATGGAATCACCGAGGTTGATCCTTATTTTCGCTTGAGTGTAGTACCGTTGCTAGAACTAACAGACGAGAAAACCACTGATTTTAATACTCTTTTAGAAGATCAAGAAGACGCAAGCGGTCTACCATTAGGCTTGGACAAGTCCCAAACTGTGAAAGTTTCGACATCAAGTATCCTCAATACCACTAAGTGTTCTGGTTCTCTCTCGCGGGAAAGTTTGGGTTTACTGCTCAGTTGTCATTTAGCAGAACTGCACGGCGGATATATTTCAATTCAAGGATCACCAGAGGCAGGATTCCGCTATATCCTGAGTTTGCCACTAAATCAAGGAAAAGCAGAAGCTTTGAGCGATGTTTCCTCAACAACTCCTTCTTTTCCATAGGAAACCAATTCAAAATCCAAAATCTAAAATCGGATGTCTGTCTTCAATTAGCATGGACTATGGACTGGAAATTTTTCTATTTTTGAAAAATACCGAACTATCATTAAATCCAAGTTCTACGCTCTGTGCTAGTTGCTTACAGCATCTTATGAATCTAATCTGGCAAAAATTCACATTATCCTATTTCCCACTCAAGGAATATCTGGACTCCAGCTACCTGCATGGTTCTCTAGTAGGGGTGCTGCGCTCTTGGCGGCAAAGTAGTATTTTAATGCAGTGGGGAGATATCATAGCGGCTACTTTAGTCAGCTTGGTGTTAGTGTTAGCACCTTTTACCGCGGCGAATACAACCCTGCTTGGGGTTCTGTTAGCTGCTTGTGCAGGATTTTGGCTACTGTTAACTTTGTCTGATGAGGTAAGCTCTTCAAATAATTTATTTGCTACTCCAATTCACTTGCTGGTGTTGCTGTATTGGGGAGTCTGTGTAGTTGCTACGGCTTTATCACCAGAAAAAAAGGCAGCTTTAGAAGGATTGATAAATTTTACACTTTATTTAGTATTTTTTGCCCTCTGTGCCAGGATACTCAAATCGCCCCGGATTCGAGCTTTTTTACTGGTTTTATATTTACATGTGTCCTTAGTTGTCAGTATCTATGGTGTGCGACAGAAGTTTTTTGGTGCGGCACAATTGGCAACTTGGGTTGACCCTGAATCTCCGTTGTCTAAAAATACCAGGGTCTATAGTTATTTGGGTAATCCAAATTTACTGGCTGGATATTTGTTACCAGCTGTGATTTTGAGTTTTGTGGCGGTGTTTGCTTGGCGGGGATGGCTGCGTAAAGGTTTGGCTATCACTATGTTGGTTGTCAATCTTGCCTGTTTTCGTTTTGCTGACAGTCGTGGTGGCTTTATTGGTTTGGCGATCGCACTTGTTGCTATTGTGTTGCTATTACGGTATTGGTACGCTGATTACTTACCCCGGTTTTGGCGTATTTGGTTAGTACCCATACTGTTGGGGTGTTTTGTGGCTTTTTTTGCAATCATGTTTGGGGTTTCAGAAACTTTTCGCCTACGCATTACCAGTATTTTTGCAGGCCGTAATGATAGTAGTAATAACTTCCGCATAAATGTTTGGACTGCGGTGTTCAGAATGATCCAAGACTATCCGATTTTTGGTATCGGCCCTGGACACGATGTTTTTAATAATATTTATCCGCTCTACCAGCTACCTCGGTATAATGCTTTGAGCGCTTACTCGGTTCTGTTGGAAGTGACTGTGGAAACAGGAATTGTTGGTTTGGTTAGTTTTGTTTGGCTATTAGTCGTAATATTTAATACAGGTTGGTTACAACTGCAAAGATTCCGACAATTAAATAGCGTAGACGGTTTGTGGTTGATTGGAGCGATCGCTGCTTTAGTAGGTATGCTAGGTCATGGTTTTGTAGACACTGTATGGTATCGCCCAGTAGTCAATAGTATCTGGTGGCTATTGGTTGCTTTAGTTGCTAGCTACTGGACTCCTGTGGTGTCAGACCACAACCGACAAGGAAATTCACTTCATCCAGAACTTGGAATAAATTAAAGTTTGTAAAAAAAGCCTTGAGTAGAATATCCCTCAAGGCTTTTCATTTTTTATCATTTTCCTAAAAGTCTAGTTTGTCTCACAGTTTTTAGTTTCGTTGTGATTGGATGGTGGATGTAGAATTATTCTCTATAGGTGCTACTACCAACAGCGTTTGGATCGCGATAACGAGTTGGTTCATCGTTACGTTTCCTGCCAGCTAGACCTGCTAAACCTAATAAACCGAGTAGTCCTAACCAACCCCAATCAAAACCCCTATCATAATAAACTCCGGTATTTGGTGGATTCGGATTATTAATTGTGGGGTCTGTCGTGGTTTGTGCTTGTGCTGGTATAGTCAAGGGGAGAATTGTCATTCCCAAAGTGAGGACACTAGCGCCAACCATTTTGGTAAGGTTATTTTTCATCATGATGCTTTCCTGATCTGTTGCAAATTTATTCACCACTCTACCGACTTGCGATCGCAACAAAATCAATCCACAGCTGTAAACTAAAAACTTTATATACTCTTGCTTAAGATATATAAAACCCAAGCTTCTCAGAAAAGCTAGGATAGGACTAACATCCAGTTGGGCATATTATATTGGTTTAATGGCCTTTTATAAATAACTAGGCAACTTCAAGGATTTTTTAGTTATTATTTAGACGCAAGTAAAATTTTCAATGAGCGATAAGAGCGACGGTTATAAGGTTATTTGTGACAATCGGCAAGCCCGGTATTTGTACGAAATTCTTGAAACCTACGAAGCTGGTATTCAGCTGACGGGGACTGAGGTAAAATCGATTCGTGCAGGTAGGGTAAATCTCCAAGATGGCTATGCTTTGATCCGCAATGGAGAAGCATGGCTGATAAACGTGCATATTTCCCCTTACACTGCCAGTGGACAGTATTTTAATCATGAACCACGTCGTACACGCAAATTACTGCTGCATCGCCAAGAAATTCGCAAGCTAGTTGGTAAGGTGGAGCAGCAGGGATTAACTTTGGTTCCTTTAAAGATGTATCTCAAACGTGGTTGGGTAAAAGTTAGTATAGCCCTTGTCAAAGGTAAAAAGCTGCATGACAAACGAGAGGATATTAAAAAACGTCAAGACCAGCGCGAAATGCAACGGGCAATGAAAAATTATTAAAAAGTCAAGGGTCAAGGGTCAAGTGTCAATTGACCATTGACCAATGACTACCAATTATATTTTTCTTGCTCTGAATCTTGAAATAATCCCAGTATCGGGCCAAGAATCGCTCCAACCACAAAACCACCAGCATGGGCCCAGTAAGCAATACCTCCATTTTCCATGCCAATGTTTGTTGGAGCTTCCAGACTAGCAAGACCGTAGAAAGCTTGTTCAAGAAACCAGAATCCTAGAAAAAAGTATGCTGGTACACGGAAGGTAGGGAAGAAAAATCCCAAGGGGACAACACCAAGAACTTCAGCTTGGGGAAAACGGATGATGTATGCTCCTAACACACCAGCGATCGCACCACTTGCTCCTAATGAGGGAATAGCAGAATTTTGTGAAAAGTACCACTGAGCTAATGTTGCGAGAACACCACTAGCTAAATAGAAAAATAAATACTTAACATGGCCTAATTTGTCTTCGACATTGTTACCAAAAATCCACAAAAATAACATGTTGCCACCAAGGTGTAGCAAACCACCATGCAAAAATTGAGCAGTAAATAAAGTTACCCACTCTGGCACTGGCTGATTTACAGAAATACCTGCAAAACTAGCTGTGAGTTCTCGCGGGACTACTGCAAATAAGTGAAAGAACCCATCTAAATATTGGGGAGGGAGACTAGATTCATAAAGAAATGCTAGAACGTTAACGGCAATCAGCCCATAAGTCACATAGGGCGTGATTTTTGTTGGATTATTATCTCTAATTGGAACCACGGACTTTTTTCTTGATTTTTCAAAACTAAACTACACAATACATAATTTGTTTAGTATTTTCTTCTTTCCTCTGGATAGATTTAGCAAGTTGATCCGAAGATTTTTGGAAAACAGGTAAATGTCATCAATGTCTTATAAACAACAGATACTTGTGTGCTAAATTCAGATTTACAAGTATGTTTATTTGTCTTAATTTACCTATTGTTTTTTATTCAATTTTTTGATTTGAACTATATTTTATGTAGGTACACCTCTAAAAAATACTTGATGTCTTACTTCCATAATAAATATTTTGTGAAAATTTGTAAACAAAATTACATCTAATGACATATATTATGAAGTGTCTGATTTTTCTAGAGTTACTTTATTTAAACATAGCTCTCACTGAGGGTAGATAAACTTTGTAATTCAACATTTTGGGGAGTGATTAGTTATTACTCCTGTCATAGTATGAAACATAAGAGTACTATTATTATTTGTATTCAGCGATAGTGATCATAAAAGCAAATTTATTAGTAAAAAATGCTAGGGGTGTACAGTCCATGCCCTTGACGATCCTTGTAGTGGATGACGATCCGGGCACTCGTCTGTCTATCAGCGATTATCTTGAACTGTCTGGCTACTCGGTAATTGTTGCTGATGACGGTCAAGAGGCTTTAGCAAAGGTACAAGAGTATCATCCTGATTTGATGGTTACTGATATTGTCATGCCACGAATGAATGGTTATGAACTGGTACGCCAAGTCCGCCAAAAATCTGAATTTCGTTTGCTGCCAGTAATTTTGTTGACAGCACGAACAAAAACGCAAGAAAGAATTCTTGGTTATCAATCTGGATGTGATTTGTATTTACCCAAGCCTTTTGAATTAGAAGAATTAGGAGCAGCTATTCGTAATTTGTTGGCGCGATCGCAAATTATTCAATCTGCATACCGTCTTTCTCATCTAGAAAATACCAACACTTTGGATGGTAACGGCTCACAGTTAAATGACATTCAAAAATCTCAATGGCTCTTAGAGCTGACTCCCAGAGAACGAGAAGTTCTGGAACTTTTGACTCATGGACTTTCTAATGCTGACATGGGTCAAAAGTTGCACCTAAGTCCTCGGACAGTGGAAAAGTACGTCAGCAGTTTATTGAGAAAAACAGGCGCTAGCAACAGAGCTGAATTAGTGCGCTTTGCAATAAAACATGGTCTAGTGGAATGATGAGTAAAGGTTGAGGGGGTGGGGAGATGGGGGAGTATGAGGAGTGTGTAGACGCAACAGCGGCTTCCCATAAGGGTGGAGTAAACAACCAATAACTAACCACTAATAATTGACAATTGACAATTGACTAACAACCAATTACTATGATAGCTTGCAAAGTTGATGCAAATTGGTAAACAATTATCATTATCAAATTTATTATTTTTGTTGCGATTGTTGCGATCGCTCTAAGAACCAAAAGCTAGTTGAGACTCTATTCGATCAATCGCTGCTCGCCAAACTTCATATCCATATTCGCTGAGATGTAAACCATCTGTAGTTAAATCTTCTCGCAAGTTTCCTTCAAAGTCTGCAAACCAATTGTAGAGATTAAGATAATTTACCCCTTCTTTTTGGGCAAGCAAAGCAAGTTGATGATTGAGAGTACGAATGCGGTTATTAGAAATATTAGACAAGCGGCTGGGCAAGATAGATTGAACAATAATCATACTCTCTGGATGATTTTGTCGTAAGCGTCGGATAATCAAGCGATGATTGCTTAAAATCACTTCATCACTTCTACCTTTGCGTAAGTCGTTAATCCCAACCATGACATAAATAACACTTGGTTTCGTTTTGGCAAAAGCCGATAATCTTTTTAAAACCCCACTAGAAGTATCTCCAGAAATTCCCTGATTCAACCATAATTGTTCACGCTTGAGCATTTCTTTCGGAAACCACATACTCAAAGAATCGCCAACTAGGATGCTCAAACGATTTTTACCTTGACCTTTAGCCATTGCTTTGGCTTCCATAGCCAACAAACTTTTCCAATCTTCATAAGTTAATTGATGGTTATTGCCATCCCACAATGTCTTTAATTGTTCATCGGCTATACGTGTATAAATTTGACCAGCTTTGAGAGCAGCTAACCTATGATAATAAAGTTCATTTCCAGACGTAGGCTTCCAAATAGGTTTATAGCTTGGTGTTAAAAATGATTCTGTTGCTACAGGCAAACTTTGTTCGCTAAATTCTGGTGAAGAAGTTTCCAGCGTGGGGATTAATGTTTCTGTTACTACTGGCTGTAAGTTTTCCTTGTTCTTTCCATGTACTTGATGATCATCAGTATGAAAAATAGGTTGTTGTGGTAAAGTCGATGCTGGCAAAACTAATCCTGTTAACAAGCCTGCTGCCAACAGATAAACATCCCTCATATCCTAATTTCTCCCAATAGTTGCTCTTTTTCCCAAAAGCAGCGTTTTCTGGCTGGTATCAGGAAAATTCTTCATTAGCTAAATTATCACCTTTTACAGTATTTACACTGAATAAGTGTAATTAGCTAGCTTGTGAGATTAGTTTTACAATATCTTTAATGTATTTAGCTAGTGTCGTTCATGTCTAATTAATTACTATTCTTACAAAAATAGTAGGGTTTTTACTATATTGGCAATTATCATCACAATATGTTTTGAGTGCTGAATTGTTTTCTGCAATCAATTACTAACCACTGTACGGTTTCAGCATCTGTAGAAAAAATTTTCGGTTTAATGGCAAGATAGGTGTTTAAATGCTAATTTCCTAACGCTCCCTACACCTCAAACCGATAACGACTGCCGATAATATAATCTTCACTCATTTCAAACGAAATCCACCGCCTTTGCAAAGTCTCAGCAACGAAACCTGTTGTATTGGAACCTGCAAAGGGATCTAAAATCAGATCGCCTTCATCTGTTAAAAATTTAATAAAGAACTCCGCGAAACCCTGGGGAAAACGTGCAGGATGAGGTTGTATTCCCGCTGCTTTACAGCGACGCAGGTATGCACTATTAGATTCAGTATTGGCAATTTCTAGTAAGTTAGGTGGAATTGCACCCTGATTATTTTTTTGAAACTTCTCAGAAATATCATGTCCGCTAGGACGCATTTTAGCTTTATAGCCATTTTTGAGTAACTGCTTCATACTCTGGCTATATGGCTTTAAAACTTTTCTGTTATCAGCTTTCGGGTGAGGTGTTTTCGATAACCACCAAACTACATTTACTGAATCTTTAACGCGAATGCGCCTAATTGTCACCCATTCAGCAGGAGTAGGCAGTCGTGCTGGATTATAGTGATAAAATTCTTGGGCAAGAAAAAAGCCGACTTCTTTGCACAGCCTGACTAATAATTCATATTGGTAGATACTGCGTACTGGATTTCCAGGTAGGTAAGCACCGCCTAAATCCAGTACAAATGAGCCATCATCTACAAGTACTCTTTTGAATTCGTAGGCAAAAGGTAGAAACCATTCTATATATTTTTCGGCGCTTTCGTTGCCGTATTTTTTTTTGCGGGTGAGCGCGAATGGAGGTGAAGTAATAATTAGATTAATACTGTTATCTTCAATAAATTTTATTAGTTCCTGGCTATCGCCTAAATATGCAGCACCGTGATTTTGGGTGTAATAGGGTGTAAAGTTTATTGCTTTTTCTGAGGATATTTCTTCTTGTGTCAAGAGAATTTGTACTTATAATTTATTTTCATATAAAATTCTTATATGAACTACCTACGCACTCCGCTTACGCTACGTGCGAGGTTTCTGACGCTTCAACTTCACTGCACTGGGGCACTTCCCGCAAGGATGGTTAAAAGGAAAATAGGGTAGAAATAAAACTCTACCATTTTTTGTAAGGAAGAAATTTACCAGACATGATAACTTTAACGCGATCGCCTTTGGGGTCTTCTTCTTTTTCGATATCTAAAGTAAAATCAATTGCGCTCATGATTCCATCGCCAAACTTTTCGTGAATCACCGCTTTCATCGGCATTCCATACACTTGCATAATTTCGTAAAAACGGTAAATCAGAGGATCTGTTGGTACAACAGGGCCTAATCCTTTAACAGGATATTCTGTTAATTCTTTCACATAACTTTCATCAAGTCCTAATGCTTCAACTAATTGTTTTGCCTCTTCCTCAGAAGCACTAGCTTGACGATAGATTGCAGCCGCAATCCATACTTCATCACGTCCCAAAATCTTTTCTAAATCTGTAAAGCTTAGTCCTTTATCTTTTTTCGCTGCCAACAGTTTTTGAGTTATTTCGGGAATAGACACTTTCAGACTCCTTGTACTAAGCCAACTGCTGGTCTAAGATTATATCTTGCGATCGCTTTTTAAGGTATCTTCTATAGCTCAGTGGACACTTGTTGGTCTACGTCTTTGTTTTCCTTCTGCATCTAGAAGATAGTCGCGGACATTTTCGTTTGTAGGAAGGCTTAAAACTGATGTTAATGGTGCGTGTCCAAAAAGAATTTTACGATTGTTCTCAATATCTTCTGGACAACTAACATTGCGAGATGAATTGTAGGGAAACTCAACAAAATCAACACTACGTTTACTTGTTGCATGTTTCATATTGAATTCCTCATTTTTTGAGGTTAGATCACCTTGGCAAGACCGCCAGCTACTAACTGGGGTAGGGTGGAATCACAAATTCAACAATAATAACCCAAAAGCTTGAGAATTGATTGGGAACTTCAAAAAAGATTTTCCCTAAATACTTACACAAAAAATCCCCTGCCGAAAGGTAGGGGATTTTTTAATTACCTACAAAACTAGCAACCGGGTTAACCGAACTTACCAGCCGTCGAGGCAATGAGGAATGCTGCGTAGGTTAGGACGTAGCCCACAGAGAAGTGAACTAAACCAACCAAACGAGCTTGAACAATAGACAGAGCAACGGGCTTGTCTTTCCAGCGAACCAGGTTCGCAATTGGAGTACGCTCGTGTGCCCAAACAAGAGTTTCAATCAACTCTTGCCAGTAACCTCTCCAGGAGATGAGGAACATGAAGCCGGTGGCCCAAACTAGGTGTCCGAAGAGGAACATCCAAGCCCAAACAGACAGGTTGTTCATGCCGTAGGGGTTGTATCCGTTGATCAACTGAGCGGAGTTAGCCCAGAGATAATCACGGAACCAGCCCATGAGGTATGTGGAAGATTCGTTGAACTGAGCAACGTTACCTTGCCAAATACCTAGATGCTTCCAGTGCCAGTAGAAAGTTACCCAACCTACTGTGTTCAATGCCCAGAAGGTAGCGAGGTAAAAGGCGTCCCAAGCAGAGATGTCGCAAGTACCGCCACGACCAGGACCGTCGCAAGGGAAGGCGTAGCCGAAGTCCTTTTTATCGGGCATCAGCTTAGAACCACGAGCATCCAAAGCACCTTTAACTAGTACCAAGGTGGTGGTGTGGATAGCTAGGGCGAAGGCATGGTGTACTAAAAAGTCACCAGGGCCAATAGTTAAGAAGAGGGAGTTAGTGCCAGAGTTGATTGCATCCAGCCAACCAGACAACCAAACGTTGCCGTAGTTGGGATAAGCTGTGTAAGCAACGCTATCTGGGTTGGACAACAGAACGTTGAGTCCGTACAGCACTTTACCGTGAGAAGCTTGGATGAACTGAGCAAACACTGGCTCAATCAAAATTTGCTTTTCAGGTGTGCCAAAAGCAACTACTACGTCGTTGTGAACATACAGACCCAAGGTGTGGAAGCCCAAGAATAGGGATACCCAGCTTAGGTGAGAGATGATCGCTTCTTTGTGCTTCAGCACGCGCTCAAGTACGTTGCCCTTGTTTTGTTCGGGGTCGTAGTCACGTACCCAGAAGATGGCACCGTGAGCGAAAGCACCGAGCATCAAGAATATAGCAATGTACTGGTGGTGAGTGTACAACGCTGCCTGAGTTGTGTAGTCCTTAGCAATAAATGCGTAAGGAGGCAGGGAGTACATGTGCTGCGCTACCAGGGAGGTGATTACACCCAAACAAGCTAGGTGCCAACCCAACTGGAAGTGCAAAGAGTTGTTATAGGTTTCATAAATGCCTTGGTGAGGCATGTTAAAGGGGCCTTCAACGGGCTTACCGAAGAAGGTTTTGGCATCCATCATTTCTTTGATGCTGTGACCGATGCCAAAGTTAGTGCGGTACATGTGACCAGCAACGATGAACAGAACTGCGATCGCTAGGTGGTGGTGAGCCATATCAGTCAACCACAGCGATTCAGTCTGGGGATGGAAACCACCCAAGAATGTGAGAATCGCAGTACCAGCACCTTGGGAAGTACCAAATACGTGGCTGGCAGTGTCTGGGTTTTCTGCGTAAACACCCCAGTTACCAGTAAAGAAGGGCTGTAAGCCAGCTGGGTGAGGTAAGGTGCTGAGGAAGTTATCCCAGCCTACATGTTGTCCGCGAGATTCAGGGATCGCAACGTGGACTAAGTGACCAGTCCAAGCCAGTGAACTTACACCAAACAGACCTGCCAAGTGGTGGTTCAGACGAGACTCAGCCATCTTGAACCAAGCCAGGCTTGGGCGGAATTTGGGTTGTAAGTGCAGCCAACCTGCAAACAGGAACAAGGATGACAACACCAGGAGGAAAATAGAACCCATGTAAAGGTCACCATTTGTCCGCATACCGATGGTGTACCACCAGTGGTAAACACCAGAGTAGGCAATATTTACTGGGTTGCTAGCACCACCTTGAGTAAAAGCTTCTATTGCGGGTTTACCAAAGTGAGGGTCCCAAATCGCGTGAGCAATAGGACGGATATGAAGGGGATCTTTAATCCACTGTTCAAAGTTACCTTGCCAGGCTACATGGAAGAGAAGGCTGGAAGCCCACAGGAAAATGATTGCCAGGTGACCGAAGTGAGTAGCGAAAATCTTTTGGTAAAGATTTTCTTCAGTCATGCCATCATGGCTTTCAAAATCATTTCCCATAGCCATCGCATACCAGATCCGACGTGTAGTCGGGTCTTGTGCGAGATCCTGGCTAAATTTTGGAAATTTTGTTGCCATAGGTTTCGATAAGTCCTCTGACTTTTAGCCATCACGTATCAGCTTTGTTAGTTGTTAGTTGTTAGTTGTTAGCTGCCTGTTGTTAGTTGTTAGTTGCAACCAACCATCAACCACCAACAAACCCTAACTACTAACTACTAACTCCTCTGGCTGATTACTAGCCTATTGAAAGGATGTGTGCGTGGAAGAATGCCCAGGTTGTGGCAATTCCTCCTAAGAGGTAGTGAGCTACACCTACAGCCCGACCTTGAATAATACTCAGAGCACGGGGCTGTATTGCAGGTGCTACCTTCAATTTATTATGTGCCCAAACAATGGACTCAATCAGTTCTTGCCAATAGCCACGACCACTGAACAGGAACATTAGGCTGAATGCCCAAATGAAGTGTGCGCCCAAGAACATCAATCCATAAGCTGACAGTGCGCTGCCATAGGAATTAATGACTTGTGTAGCTTGTGCCCATAAGAAATCACGCAACCAGCCATTAATGGTGATGGCACTCTGGGCAAAGTTACCACCAGTGACATGAGACACGTTACCAGCTGCGTCTACTGTTCCCCAGACGTCAGATTGCATCTTCCAGCTGAAGTGGAAAATAGCGATCGAGATGGTGTTGTACATCCAGAACAGTCCCAGGAATACGTGATCCCAACCAGATACTTGGCAGGTACCGCCACGACCAGGACCATCACAGGGGAAGCGGAAGCCCAGGTTTGCTTTGTCTGGAATTAGACGAGAACTACGAGCAAACAGGAATCCTTTGAGAAGAATTAGGGTGGTGACATGAATTTGGAATGCGTGAATATGGTGGATCATGAAGTCCGCCGTACCCAACGCGATCGGCATCATTGCCACTTTGCCACCTACAGCGAGGATACCACCGCCGAAGGCATAGCTGACAGGTTCAAGTGCATTAGGTGCGGTTGCACCAGGAGCTAGGGTGTGTAGGTTTTGCACCCACTGAGCAAACACCGGCTGCAACTGAATTGCTGTGTCAGAGAACATGTCTTGGGGACGGCCCAAGGCACGCATTGTGTCGTTGTGAACGTATAGTCCAAAGCTATGGAAGCCGAGGAAGATACATACCCAGTTCAGGTGAGAGATGATTGCATCTCGGTGGCGAATTACGCGATCCAAAACGTTGTTTTGGTTCACTACTGGGTCGTAATCGCGCACCATAAAGATGGCAGCGTGGGCTGCACCACCAACAATTAAGAAGCCGCCAATCCACATGTGATGAGTGAAAATACACAGTTGGGTGGCGTAGTCTGTTGCCAAGTACGGATACGGAGGCATCGCGTACATGTGGTGTGCCACGATAATGGTCAATGAACCCAGCATGGCAAGGTTAGTGCCTAACTGCGCGTGCCAGGATGTGGTCATATTTTCATAGAGACCCTTGTGACCATCACCAGTGAAGGGACCTTTGTGGTTTTCGAGGATCTCTTTAATGCTGTGACCGATACCCCAGTTGGTACGGTATTGGTGACCAGCAATGATGAACAATACCGCGATCGCCAAGTGGTGATGAGCAATGTCTGTCATCCACAAGCCGCCTGTAACTGGGTTAAGACCTCCCTTGAAGGTGAGGAAGTCTGAATATACACCCCAGTTCAGGGTGAAAAATGGTGCTAGACCCTTGGCAAAGCTGGGATAAAGGTTGATCAAATTCGCTGAGTTCAAGATGAACTCGTGCGGCAAGGGGATATCCTTGACAGCGACTCCTGCATCTAACAGCTTGTTTGTTGGCGCGGATACGTGGATGATGTGACCAGCCCAGCCCAAAGAACCACAACCTAGCAGTACTTGCAAGTGGTGATTCAGCATGGACTCAACATTCTGGAACCATTCCAACTTGGGAGCACGCTTGTGGTAGTGGAACCAACCAGCAAACAAGAGTAAGCCTGCTAGTACTAGACCACCGATCGCAGTGCAGTACAGTTGGAACGAGTTGGTGATCCCCCAACCACGCCAAACTTGGAACAAGCCAGAAGTAATCTGAATACCGTGGAAGCCGCCACCGACATCCCCATTCAAAATATCTTGACCAACGATTGGCCAAACGACTTGAGCACTAGGTCTAACGTTGAGAGGGTCGCTTAACCAAGCTTCGTAATTGGAAAAACGAGCGCCGTGGAAAATCATCCCGCTCAGCCACAGAGTCACTACGGCTAAGTGACCGAAGTGTGCTGCAAATATCTTGCGGGAAATGTCTTCTAAATCGCTTGTATGTGTATCAAAATCGTGGGCGAGTGCGTGCAGGTTCCAAATCCACGTAGTGGTTTTGGGTCCTTTGGCTAGAGTTCTGTCGAAGTGTCCTGGCTTAGCCCACCGCTCAAATGAAGTAGGAACCGGGTCGTTATCGACTATCACTCTTGCCTTTTTTTCCTCTCGCTCCGGAGGACTTATTGTCATTCGACCTCCTCTCTTAAAAAGGACTGAGGAATTATGGATACCACAGGACGTCTTCTCTGGCTTTGGTAAAGCTTAGTCGCTTTCTCCATTAATTTTTGGAGCTGCGATGAAGACCTTGTGTGGAGAGTGGTTTCTGTTGAATTATAAAGTCTTCTCTCGCACATTGTTGGAGACATTTTAACAATAATTCAAAATCCTTGGAGTAACTGCATAATCTGCTTTTTGAGTGCAAAGCACTTGTCAAAAAGTCAATAGTTTCTCCATATATTTTACAAAGGTAAACAATTCGCAAAGTTTATAGTTCAATTTCAAGTAACCTACTCTATCTTTTAGTTACAACCTTATTGCCAGATCGAGGTATTTCTGTTACATGGGCTACTAAAATATGGTTAAATTACTATTAAGAAAAATAGTTATTTTTATTACATAAGATTAATTTATGCTTTCATCAGTAAATTAAAATTCAGATTTTCTGCTAGAGGTAAGGGAGATTTCACCAAAGCGACGGGGATGCGATACGCCTCGTGGGTGTAGAGAAAAGTCGCCCCGTCGTGGTAATGGGTAATGGGTAATCGGTAATGGGAAAACCAATTACCAATTACCAATTACCAATTACCAATTACCAATTACCAAACTCCTCGCCCACAAGGGGACGAGGAATTTCACCTTTTGGTTATGTTTTTGAGTGGGTACTTTGAGCCAAAATAATCTTTCAGTTGTTAATGAGTTAAGTCAAAAACATGAACTCGCGACGGACGACAGCTGTAACTCTCCTAAAGTCGCTAATCGCTTTAGTACTGATATTAAGTCTGACGAGTTGTGGTGAAAAAGCTGTTAGTCAAGAACCATCTGCTAGCTTCCAGCAAAACCCTGAAATTTCTACAAAGCAATTCTCAGAAGTTGCCCCACCAATTACCGTCCAAGAACTACGGCAAACTACTGACTTATACAGACCACAAGTATCAATACTTTCCCCCAAGTCCGAGGAAATCCTTCAAGATAACACAGTCACAGTCCGTTTTCAGGTCAAGGATCTTCCTATTTACAAAGACTCGAAATTAAACTTAGGCCCCCATCTCCAGGTAATTCTGGACAATCAACCAGGTATAGAAGTTTATGACCTAAATCAACCCTTAGTTTTATCTGACTTACCTCCAGGTACTCATACTCTCCGTGTTTTTGCTTCTCGTCCTTGGCACGAAAGCTATAAGAATGAAGGTGCTTACGCCCAAACAACATTTCATGTTTTCACTAAGAGCGATAGTAATAAGCCTGATCCAGCATTGCCCTTGTTAACCTACAACCGTCCTGATGGTAACTATGGGGCAGAACCGATTTTACTGGACTTTTATTTAACCAATGCGCCGTTACATCTGCTAGCTAAAGACAATCCTGATAACCCATTTGCAGATTGGCGCATTCGCTGCACAATTAATGGTGAAAGCTTTGTGCTTGACCGCTGGCAAGCAATTTACCTGAAAGGTTTTAAACCAGGTAAAAACTGGGTAAAACTGGAATTTCTCGACAACCAGGGCAGTCCCGTCAAAAATGAATTTAACAGTACGGTTCGGCTGATAACCTATGAACCCAAGGGGAAAGACACCCTTTCTAGAATAGTTAGAGGAGAACTATCAGCAGATCAAGTTCGCTCAATTGTAGATCCTAATTACACAACTAAGCCACCAACTGTTGAACCCACACCCATCCCCACCGCAACACCGATTGTCGAACCAACACCAGAAATACAGCCCAAGGAAGAAAAACCACCTGTTCTTGAAATAGAACCCACACCCATCCCCACCGCAACACCGACTGTCGAACCAACACCAGAAATACAGCCCAAGGAAGAAAAACCACCTGTTCTTGAAATAGAACCCACACCCATCCCCACCGCAACATCGATTGTCGAACCTACTAGTCCACCCGATTGATTTTGACAGGTTGTGGTTGTTCAGATCCCCGACTTTTCAAAAAGTCGGGGATCTATGACCTCTGTTGACATACCTCCTCGTCCTAAAGGAGCGAGGATTCCTTGACGCTTCACAGAAACTTGCTACTAGGTAGTCTTACAGTCTCTCCACGTCCGTTTAGAGTCTCCCAATGCCCTATGGCGACTACTAGGACGGGGTCTTAGACCCAAAACTCGATAAAAGCACGTCTATGAATTTGCAAAAATACTCAACTGCAAATGCTGGGATAATACCTCAACAAAAGCGATCGCACCCACAGGATTACCTACATGATCTAATGGGGGACTGTAACAAGCGATCGCACCTTCACCTGGCACTATCGCTAGAAGTGTACCACTAATGCCTGATTTCATCGGCAAACCAATCTGTACAGCATATTGAAAAGAAGCTTCGTACAGCCCACAAGTTAACATCAAAGCATTGACAATCTGACTATGTTTCGATGAAATTAATTCACTTGCAAAAGCGAGAATTTTTCCCAGATAGGCTAAGTCTGTAACTGTCCCAGATAAACAGCATATTTGTTCGTAGGTGTCAAGAGCGATTACTGGATTATTTACATAACCAGCCTCGGCTAAATAGTGGGTAATGTCTCGGTTAGTTTGAGAACCTGCTGAACGTACCGAAGCGAGTGTAACTTCATCTAACTTAAGTTGACAACCTGCGATTTGATTCAGCCATTGACAGAATTTTTGAGTGCGATCGCTAGCGTTGTTTCCTGGTAGTTTATCAGCAATGGTAATTGCTCCACTATTGATCATTGGGTTACGAGGATATCCACCATCCGCCATTAATTGTTCTATAGAATTGAAAGCATCAAGGGAAGGTTCAACCCCAACCCAGCTAAAAACCTTTTCTACTCCCAAATCTTCCAGCAGGTACAGCAGTGAAAACGGCTTAATAGCACTCATCAAAGGAAAAACACAAGCCATATCGCCTGCAACAGTTTCTCCTGATGCACAACAA
This sequence comes from Fischerella thermalis PCC 7521, assembly GCF_000317225.1. Taxonomy (GTDB): domain Bacteria; phylum Cyanobacteriota; class Cyanobacteriia; order Cyanobacteriales; family Nostocaceae; genus Fischerella; species Fischerella thermalis. Next base: position 7,897 of record NZ_AJLL01000069.1, on the reverse strand, counting down.
ATTTGAACAGCAAACCAACTGGAATTAGCTACAGCCAAACTGGGAATACGTTCAGCAACTTGTCCTTGAGATGCTTGGACTTTGGCTTGTTGTATCCAAGTTAGTAACTCGCTGGTAGTGAGTGTTTCTAGTTTTCTCAAATCTTTAACTAAATTGATGTCAGCTAATTAGCAGAATATCTTAGAAGTTGTATTTAAATTATGGTGGTTGGTATCCATCATAAATCAACTTTGTCTATTTACCTGATATGAACAATAAAATTATACCTCTAGATTGTGATGACGTTATACTTTTAGGGAAAGATACATTTAAAGTAAGTAGACTAAAAGAATTAGTAGAGAAACTAATTAGACACAGATTACAGCGACGTGTATATGAGTCTAATAGTCTGGAACCCGGTGTTTCCATGCTAGAGCTATTTAACTTAATATCTTTAGGTGAACATCATATCAAGCTAAGCGAGATTCAATTTAATTATGCTATTAATTGCCAGATATTGAGAATTGGTAGTGAAGGATGGCAGAAAGGAAAACTTAATATTGAAGTATGCATATTATCTCTTAACCCAAATCTCAATCAAATTTACTTGGAATTTTATCCAGAAGAGTTTATTGAATATGACTCACTTTTAGATGATATTTGTAAAATCATCGCTGAAAATTAATTACATCAATCTGTAACTTTTTTAAGATTCGCTTTTGATTTACCTTCGTATCTTCGCGTCTTTGCGGTTCAAAAATAATTATTGAACCACGAAGACGCAAAGAACACGAAGAAGGAAATATGAATATAGTTTTAGCCTGTACTACACTGAAGATAGTAGTATAGGTAATCATGCACCAGCGATCGCTACATTTAACTAGGTGCGAGATTGGTGGAGGTTTTCTCGTGTTGCAAGCCAGAAAGCGGCGGCGCAAAACCAGAGGGAATATAGCAGAAAACTTAGCGGGGTATCTATTTATGATGCCTGCTATTTTAGTTTTAATTACTTTTGTCATCTTGCCAATTGTTTGGGCAGTTTTTCTATCGCTGCACAAAGTCCAACTTCTTGGTGGGATTAAGTATGAGTTCATCGGTTTTCGGAACTTTACGCGCCTAGTAGAAGATGAACGAGTTTGGATTGCTCTCAAGAATACAGTGGAATACGTTGCCATTGTCGTGCCAATACAAACTATTTTGGCGTTAGTCTTGGCTGTGACTCTCAATTCTGGCATTCGTGGGAAAAACTGGTGGCGTATCCTTTTCTTTTTACCCACAGTTACTTCTTCTGCTGTGTTGACGCTAATCTTTATGTGGATTTACAACACTGATGGGTTACTCAATGATTTTTTTGCTTTTGTGGGACTACCCACCTATAACTGGTTAGGTGATCCAGCTGTAGCACTCAAAGGTATTATGATCATGAATATCTGGTCAACAGCACCTTTTTACATGGTCATCTATTTGGCAGCGTTGCAGGATATCCCCCAATCACTCTACGAAGCGGCGGAGTTGGATGGTGCTAATGACTGGCAAAAGTTTATTTACGTAACAATTCCTATGCTCAAACCTGTTACCTTCTTTGTGGTGGCGATGGGCATAATTGGGACATTCCAGCTTTTTGATCAATCTTATATATTCTCCAATGGTAATGGTGGCCCCAACAATGCTACTTTGACCGTAGTTTTACTGATATATCAGGCTGTATTTCGTAACTTACAAATGGGGTATGGAGCTGCGATCGCTTTTCTGCTAGCAATGGTCATCATTATAATTACGTTGGTGCAAAGGCGGATTTTTGGCGGTAGTGAGATGGGAAGATAATTTAATCAACGCTGTTGTATTCAGGCGATGAGTATCATAATCACACCGCGCGCGAACTTGAAATTAAAGGAATATAGCTGGATTAAAGGAATAACACTATTTGCTAGTGTAATCATTCAACTCACTTCCTACGGATTTAATTTGCTGGACAACCCGCCTGTTGTGTAAAGTAGGTGAGGAATCTTTGCAACTTATTTAATTTCTAACAACTATCTATGGATAGAAAAACTAAGCGCCTTTTACTGCTCGTTGTTTCCTGTAGTTTAGCTGGTGTAGTTCTAGGTGGTACCACTAGCTGGGCAGAAAGCAATTCCTGTTTGCAAGCAAGTACAGTCACTAGTGAGTGTTTAACTAAAGATCCGATTACTAAAACTATAGAAGGAATGGGTACTGGATTAGCTGCTGGAGCAGCGGCAGCTTTTGGTGTGGCATGGCAGCATCGTCATGAAGACTAGTTATTTATAAATTTTTAAAATTTCAAACTTCAATTTTCGGCTTTTATAGGAAGTTTCAACAAAATAACTAGTTAGGGGCGCAATGCTTTGCGCCCCTGCAAGTTGTTGTAGTGTGAAAAATGAAACTGGACTTACGCACAACAGAGGACGCAACAAAAAGTTTGAGCCAGGGCTACCGGCGCTCAAAGCTTTTCAAAAGCTCGATTAAGCTGTGGCACTCATCTACAGCTAAAATACTTTCTCCACCCACAACCAGAACATGTGGATATCTCCTGATAATCGTGTAAACTGGCAAACAAACTAAAGCTATGATTACATGCGTAGCTCTGCGTTCTCGGCATCTGTGACAATGGAACACTGGCAATTTCTGATACAGAAACAGGGCGATCGCTCGTGGCATACCCTAGAATCGCCAAAGGTAGAAATATCGGAAGGTAGATATAGAGTTGTAGCTCGCTCCAACCTTGCTAATATTGATGTGGAAGTGCGGGTAATTCACTATTCAACTCTGGAAGGACCAAAAAAGCGGCGTGTTTATAAGCGATCGCGTCGTACTAATGCTGAAGGCTTAATGGCGGTCATTCCTTTCACTTATCTCAAGCCTGGTTTTTGGGAGTTACAATGTTCTGGCAATTTAATGTCGGATATTTTCGGTAAACCCTGGCTACGTAGTTTACAACTACAAGTTTTGCCCCAAGGAACAGATGGGTTGATGGGGAAATTTGGGGATGGGGAGAGTGAATACGAAGAAATCTCCACAATCGCCCAAACGAGTACAATTGACGATGAAGATGCAACTATTGATCAGCCTGTCAGCCCAGTTTGGCTACAAGGCGAAACAGCAGAGCAAATATTACAACATTTAGTGGAGTTAGCCTTACCTGCTTGTGAAAAGTTTACAGAAGATGAAGTTTTAGAAGATTTACCTCTAGACATCCCAGAACTACCGCTGTTACTGAATTTAGAACAAGAAATTTATATCGCCCGTTGGGGGCAAATTCTCAGTATTAACGGCTGCGTGCAGTCTCCAGAAACATCCACTCTCCAAAAGTTAGTCGCTGGAGAACTACGCCTTGAATTGCGATCGCCTCAAAGCTTAGAAATATTAGCCCAAACACGCCAACCCTTGTCAGAAAAGTTACTGCCATTTGCAATCAACTCTTCAATCGAAATTCCTGTTGAGTGCGAATCGAAACTAATTTTGGGTGAGATGAGTTTGCATGGTAAACTTGCACCTGCTGGTGAAACTACGCTGTTAGCTAGCCAATCTTTCACAATCACAGCCGATATTACTCAATTACTAGCAATTAATACTCCAGCAGCCAGTGAACCAGAACCAGCACCAAAACCATCTGTCAAGCTGGATTTGGAACTTTTTAATATTGTTAAATCTCAAAAAATAGCTCAGTCTTCATTTACCCAGTCTGCTACAAATATTCTGCCACCATTAGTTACACACTCTTATAAATCTACTAATCTCCGTTCGCCACAACTACCCAAACTTCCCCAAAAGCAAACTCCTGTTGCTGTTTGCGAACTCCCAAAACCAATAGAATCTTTGGAAAAAGCAGATCCTGTTACTCATCTTGAGCAAAGGGCAACTACGGATACTACTGCTATTATCCTTGCTTGTGCAACTCCCAAACAGTTGCAGCCATTGCCCAAAAATATTTCTTTTGCCATTGTCAAGCACAAAGGCAGAAATAACAGTATTTTTCCATTTTTGAGAAGAATCAAAAGCTTACCAGGCGATCGCGAAAATATCACAAGCATTCTACCAGAAAAATTAAAATCGCCTTTGCTGGCAGAAGCTGATCAACCTCAACTAATAACAAATGATAAACAAAATCCAGATGATTCTTTTAATGACTCTGTAGCAGTAGTTGTTCAACGCAGTTCGGAATTGTTAACAGTAGAAGCTTCCAACATGTCACCTTTGATTAGGAAGTGGATGCACAGTCATGGCTACTCTTTGCCTGAACCTATCGATGTCGAGTATGAAGACTACGATACCTCTTTACCCACTCACGAAGAAATATCACAACAACAGTCTGCGTCCCCCGTTGATACTGAAACTCTAGAATCAGAAACAAAATTAGAAGCAACAAAAGAACAGGAAACCACACAAGAATTCTCATTCCCCCCATCACCCCATCACCCCATCACCCCTTCTTCCCCACTTCCCCTTCCTCCCCCACCTCCTCTATTAAAAATCCGACAATTTAACAAACCAGCTTGGTTAGCTCAAGAAATTGTCGTAGATGATACTGATGGACAAGAAGAACTCGGTAGTTCCTCACAGCAAGAAGAAATTCCTGTGGCGATCGCATCGGCAATTACTGAACCCTTGCCGACTCCACAACTGTATGTACCTGAAGGCGAACTCATCTGTGGGAAATTTGTAAGAGTACGTGTGGAGTTGGATTGTGTACACCCTAAGACTGCGATCAAGCTATGGGTTGAAGATTGCCAAACCCGTCGGATACTAGACGGTCCATGTTTGCTTACCAATTTACTACCCACAACCTCAGGATTAGAGGTGACTACTCAAATCCATATTCCTTTGGGTTGTTTAGAAGTTCGTATAGAAGCGATCGCCGTAGATACAGCCAACCAACAAGAAAGCCACAAAGCCACTGTTGTTAGAACTGTAATTCCAGAAGATTTACCAACTTTGCAACTAGATGAACTACTGGGTATTTAGAAGGCAAGGAAGGGTGGGAGTGGAGACCCTATCCATCCCCAACCTCCCCAAACTCCCACCTAAACCGAGATGCTTGCCAAATCACATCTAGCAGCACAGTCAATGGGGCTAAAGCAAATAATGCCCAGAAAACGGCAGTGGAAACAAAGAAATAATTCCGCAAAATAAAAGTCAACACAGCGATGCACACTGCCCAAACTACACGGGCGATGCGAGCATTGGGAATTGACCGGGGATCAGTCACCATGAACAAAGCAAACAGCAGCAAAGATCCACTCATCAAACGATGCCAGTAAACATCCCAAGTCCAACCCAGATAAAAATTACGCACGGCTTCTAAAGCAGCATATGCCCCCAAAAAGGCAGCTGTAGTATCCCAACGTCCCACTCGCTTGAGAATCATCCCACCAGTTCCAGCAAATAACAGCCCATACCACCAGTCCTCACCCCACTGTCCCGGAGAAACCCAAGCATCAGGGGTAAGTATTAAAGCAGAGATAATCCCAAAATTGGCAGGATTGAAGAAATGTTTGTCGCCAATTTTGAAGACAAATTTACTGGCGATCGCTATTACTGCTGCAAACACCATTGTCGTCCAGTGGTCAGCCCGCAACAATAAGCTAAGCCCCAAAGCAGTAATTAAGGAACTGCGAAGATTGATGTTTTGTTGGTTGTTGGTTGTTGATTGTTAATCTTTCCCACTAACCACCAACAATCAACTATCAACAATTGTGACAACAACCATTGTGTTGATAGACAGGTGACTATTATGAGTGCAATCCACTGTAGCAATTCCTAATATTAGGAACAAAGAGAGAAAAAGAATTTGATAATCGCGGATATCGCGTATAATTTTGAACTTCATTACCCGTTAATTAAGGGATTTCCCTTAAGTTTGTTCTAATCTAATCTAAACGGGTAAAGGCTGGAACTGTGTCGTTGTTACAGAATTTGTTACATAAATAGGTGGGATCAACAACAAAGGACAAGGGAAGGGAGAAAAGGGAGAAATGAAGATGATACTTTATATGGCAAATATACGCGTATCATTATCTTTGGATAAATTAATTTTTGTAAAATAGAAATTAACAGCATGTCTAATAATAATGCAGCTTTATCCTTTATTTCCGGTTTTACACCCAATTCTCAAACCAACGTTTCCCACATGTTTGTGGGGAGGCGACTGCAATTCTAAAGCGATCGCTTTATCGTTTGACGATGGTCCCCATCCGCAACATACACCGAGATTATTAAAAGTTTTAGATCATTATCAAATTACAGCAAATTTCTTTTGGTTGGGTGCTTGTGTCAACCGTTCACCCAGCTTAGCGAAACAAGTGTGCGATCGTGGACATTGGATTGGACTGCACGGTTACTATCACCATAATTTTCCTTTGCTCTCCCCTAGCGAACTCAAAGACAGCCTAGAAAGAACCCAAGCTGCAATTTATGATACCTGCGAACTGCAACCAGAGCAAGTACGTGACGTCAGACCACCTAATGGTTTATTTACACCTCAAACTCTAAACCTATTACAACGGTGGAATTATCGTTCTGTCATGTGGAGTGTTGTACCAGAAGATTGGGTAAGACCGGGAGTTACCACCGTTGTACAGCGAGTCCTACAACACGTAAATAATGGCTCTATTATCGTTTTGCATGATGGTGCTTGTGGTGGAGAAGATGTAGCTGAAATAACTAACATACTAATACCCCAATTACTCCAACAAGGCTTTTACTTTGTAACCATAGATACACTGTGGCAGCAAAGTCTGAAGAGATGAGGAGGGTGTGGTTGAGTTATCAGTTATCAAATTCTATTTCTCAATGTTAACTGCGACTGGTACTGTTCACTGATTCCTACCCACTAACAACCAACAACCAACCACTAACAAACCCTTGACTATCGACCCTTGAGTCTTGACTCTTGCAGTGTTGTATCAGCTTGTGTGTCAAGGCTGGAAGTTGATGAAGGTTCGTCTGTCCCCAACATATTGTGTATATCGCTAAGGGAACTAGGTTTTGTAGCTGGCTCCTGTGGGATGTTTACATACTCAATTAAGTCTTCTACTTGACAATTCAGTGCTTTGCAAAACTTAATGATTCTTTCTATTTGTTCTGTTCCAGTCCTGCCACTTTCCCAATTTTGAATAGTGCTTTCTGTCACGCCTACAAGACGCGATAACTCCAGCTGAGTTAGCCCTGCTTTTTCACGCAGAAAAGCGATGTTTGGTTTTGCCTTCCGTTTCACAGCTACAGCACTTTTGATCTACCTATAGTCGTAGATCGTAGCATCAAAAAAAAATTAGCGCCTTAAAAACTTAACCCAGCTCTTGACTACACCTAAGAATTTTGGTTAAGAATATTAAGTGTGAAGTGTACTAACATCCTAAATCTCTTGCAAGAAAATTTTTACAAGAGATGAGGTAGAGGTTCAAGGACGAAAGCTTGCTTCGGTAATTAGGTCGTTAGGAATTTGGAAAGCCCTTATTCCCTAGCCTTTATCTCCTTATATCTGAGGGTAGACAAAACAAAAACAAAGTTTTTTCCAAAAATCTTTCAGACTAATCCGGAATGAATAAATTGGACTTTGTAGCTCTCATTAACAAAACAAAAACACAACAGAGACACCGAAAACAACTCCTCAAGGAGTCAAAGGTGTAAACCCTCTAGCCAAAAACACACAAACAACACAAAACTAAATGAGGTCTAAAACAATGTTGAAGAAGTCTTTTGCTTTCGGTTTACTAGCTGCTGGTTTGATGATTGCTCCTGGTGCGGCTCTGGCTGATGTGCAAAGCAGCCAACAAAATGCAACTCAAAATGGTGCTGCTGTCGGTGTTGGTAACACAGTAGTTAACCAAGCTGACCAAACAGCTATCCAAGATATCACCAAGATCAAAAATGGTATTTCTTGTCATGGTAGCTACAACGC
>NZ_AJLL01000068.1 GCF_000317225.1 Fischerella thermalis PCC 7521 | reverse complement strand
ACTGCTAATACTATTGTTAACGATGCTACTCAGACAGCTGTTCAAGGCATTACTAAGATTAAGAATGGTATTTCCTGCCAAGCTACCTTCAACGGTCAAATATCTAATCAGAATCTTTCCCAAAATGGAGCTGCTGTTGGTGTAGTTAATACTGTAGCTAACGTTGGTGGTCAGCTGGCTCAACAAACCGCTACTGAGATTGCTAACGGTATAACCAACTGTAACTGAAGTTAACTAAGGTGGAAAGCGAGATGATCAGATAGGTGCATCTCCCAATCAAAAAATCAAAACTGCCTTAAATCAAGAGGCGTTGCCAACCTTAAGGCAAGCAACGCCAAATCTAAATCAACAAAACACAACAACACAAGAGGTTAAAAGATATGTTCAGTAAAGTTAAAACTTTTGGTTTAGTAGTTACTGCTTTGATTGTAGCTCCTTCTGCTGCTTTTGCTCAAAATATTCAAGGAAATCAGCAAAACATTGATCAAGTTGGTGTTGCAACTGGTCGCGGTAACACAGTTGTTAACAATGCTAATCAGCAGAGCATCCAAAACTCAACCAGCGTAGGTAATGGTTACTGCAAACCAGGTGGTAACGTACAGGTTTCCAACCAAAATATTCAACAAACTGGGGTTGCTATCGGTGAATTTAACACAGTTGTAAATCAAGCGAACCAGCTTTCTGTTCAAGATGCGCTGAAGATAGCTAACGGCTACTGCCGTTAAAATTAGCTGTACAAGCCTAGACAAGCTTAAGTGATGAGGCGTTGTCTATTCTCTAATTCTCTAAGAGTGACAAAACCATTCTATTATTCCAGCAACGCCAACTCAGCTAAGACCAAGGTTAACCGAATTACCTGGTAAAACAAAAAATCGGTTTTTTCTGATATGTGAGGTATTCACGCCATGCCTGCTAAACTTTCAATTTCCATACTTGCACTCTCTGCGCTGATGGTATTACCTGCCGGAATAGCCACAGCAGGCGACATTGACATTCAAAACGGCAATAGTAGGGTAATAGTCGATTCAAACAACGGTATTACGATTAGAAACAATCCCAAATCCACAACAAGCATATATCCTCTGCGCTTGCCTACTTCTGGGGTACGTATCCAAAAAAATGGTGTATACACTGTTCCGACTGTAAAAATTCCTCAAACTGTTGTCGTTCCTCAAACTGTTAAGGTTCCTCAAAACACACGCAGCTACTGTACCGGCAGAACTTTGACTCAACAAAGTGTTCAAAGATCCGTTAACGGTTCCAATAGTACTTACAGTTCTACAACCACATCTACCTGTAAATAGTTCAAGAGGTTACGATCATCATGAAATTTAAGTTTCTTTCTGTGGGTTTGTTCTCACTGACTGTTGTTTCCCCCCTTTTTGCTCCTTCTTTTACTCGTCCTGCATCAGCATTAGGCTGTGTCATCACTGATGTAGCAGTACAAGTAGATGTTAGCGGTTCTAAAACACCAGCTCAGCAAACACATAATCCAAATCAGCAGTTTGGGGAAAATTGTACTGGTAACAGTGTCACCAATACATCTACTCAAGTCAATACTGGCCCTAATTCTGCTCAACAAAATGTAAACAGCAATTCAGTTGTGGGTGGAGGTGCTACCAGTAATACTCCTGGTAAAGGAGATGTAGGTGTAAAAGTTCATGTTCCAGTTGATGTATACAACCCAGCTGCTGACCCCAACTTTCTTAATGGTGTTGGTGTTCCCAAGCGATAAAGCTGATCAGCAAGATACAAATCTAAATATTAACTTTTCCGAAGTATTCTAGTTTAAAAACTTCGGATTAATTAATGTTTTGACTAAGGTCTAAACTGGGTTTTTTACGATAGTTTTGAAATGAGCGCGATCGCTCTATTGTTAAAGACCCGGTTTTTTTGCAGGTTCGTTCAGACCCAAGTTTTCTATCAGCATTCAAGCAGGTGGATGAGTTCCATACCTGTTCTAAACCCCATAAAGCTATGAAAAAGCTATTATTTATTGCCTGCTGCTTAGCTTTGATTGCTAACATTTCCGCAGCTTTGGCTCAGAATTTCATTAGTGTCCAAACCTCTTCTGTTCATGTGGACAGCAATAGTGATGATATGAGAAACTCCAGTACTTTTAGTCAGCAGTCTAACTATTCTTCTGGATATCAAACAAGTTCAGTCAGTTTGAGTGCAACTGATCTTCGTCAACCCCATATTTTGCGGATTAGTACTTCTGGTAGTCAATTGAGTGGTGACGTTCTTTTGAATGGTAAAGTTGTGAAACGACTTAGCAGTAGCCAAGTTGAAATTAATCTATCACCTCTACTATCTGCTGGAGAGCATATAGTTGAAATTTCAGGACGCTATGCTCCTGCATCATCTGGAGTTAGTGTAGAACTGAGTGGTCCTGGTATTAGTTCCTCTCAACAAACAAGTGGCAATGGTCTTTTACATTACACTCTCAACTTAAGTGTACGCTAGTACTGTACGGTAAATTAATATAGCAAGCCTATTGCATAAAGGCAGAAAGCAGAAGAGAATAATGCTGATTACGTTTAGTATTTGGGAGTATTCTTGACTGTTTATTAATTTCTGCCACGCTTTGCTTAGTAAAAAATTACGCAAAAAGATGAAAAAGGGTTTGCTACCGTTGGTATTAAATAATTATTTAAAATTTATTTCTTGTTCTTTATTTATACTGCTTCTAGAAGCTTTAAACCTTTATCCCGCCTATTCCCAAACAGCCAATAGCAATCAATCAGCCACTGTAGGCAATGAATCATCTTTCAATCAAATCTTGCAGTCGAGTCCACAGGTTCCTGTAACTAACTCCAATACCTCCTCAAACAACAATAACTCCAATACGATTAATTATCCCAATATTTATCCTCTCAATTATCTTCCCAATGCCTACGTCAATACTGAGAATGACTTTGGTTTTAATCTTTCCGCAGGTGTGAATACTTTAGACGCTTCTAATGTCACAATTTATCTTGGTATTATCTATCAACCAGGACGAACGCAAGACCACAAGGCGAGGATGACCCGTCTACGTAAAGAAACGGAGTTACTAGAAGTCCACAAGAAAACAATGGAAGCAAATCTGACTTTGTTGCAAAAGCAAATAGAAGAAGCAACGATTCGATTACAACGCTTACAGCAATCATCTACTCAAAAGTAGTTAAGGAATTATTAAGAGGTACAAGGGAGACAAAGGAAATTTGTAGTTCCCTTAGCTAAGCTTGGTGGCTTGTAGCTGACTTTCTAAGTTTGCCCGTACCCACAATTCTGCTACTGACCAAACGCAATATTTATAAGGAGCTTCCGTAAAATCACTTAGTTTATGGGTAACAACTGCATCTAGCTCTTCATAATTAACACAGCACAGTTCAACAGCAGATTCAAAATCTTGAAGAGGTGAAGTGCGTGCTTGCTGGAGAACGGTCTGATCTACATGACAAATTTTTATTTTTTCTTTTAACCAATCGACTACTACTTCTGCTATTTGGTTATCTCGTAAACGACTGGCATAAGTGTATATTTTTTGCCATCCAATATCTGTAATATACATCTGAATCAATGGATGTACCTTATCTAATAATTTACTAACTTCTTCTCCAAAACCGTTACGATTCATCAAAGCTTCTATTATTAGGTCAGTATCAAATATAATCTTGATCACTTTCAACCCCCGATTGCTCGACCAATGTAGCCGATGGTGAGATTTTTATAGTTAATCCCACTTATTTAGGAATATATTGAGATACAAATTGAAGGCATGGTATTTCCGATTTATGCAAAAGTAGTTGGTTGTTGGTTGTTGGTTGTTAGTGGTTGTAGAGAAATGCCATGGCACGTCTCTACATTGGTAAGAGGGAACTCTTAACTGTTAATTCTCAAGAGGAAATAGGTAATTCCTCCCTTCCCTTGTCTGCCTTCCCCACACTTCCCACGGTTCCCACACTGCGCACACTGCCAAACTACGGTTTGAGGAACAAATAATATAGTTGTCCATTGCTGACGGTGACACCTGCGCGATCGCCTACTTGTTTACCAGTAGCCAAAAAATAATCTACTCTGCTTGCTGCTTTAATAGCACCTCCAGTATCTTGATCGAGAACGTAACGACTCACAATACGACGTTCAATTTTGCCGTTGGTTTCTATAAAGTGAAAATCAGCACAAATTAAGGCTAAAGCAGCGGGAAGCATGAGATATTTATCTGTAGCGATTGAACGCTCAGCCACAATCTGCATTCTGGTGGACTGAGTTCCCTATAAGTTAAAGATTTTATGGTTACAAAAAAATTAATGGTACGACGGGGAGACTCAGACAGATAGCAACAAGTTTTTTTGCATATTATATTTTGTTGTTTGTTGATTGTTGTTTGATGTTTAGTTTTGAAATTCCAACCAACTAACAACTACCAACCAATAACTACTCGTTCATGTTGCGGTAGGTAGCAACTGCTGAAGGTGAAATACGATTCAAGTAGCGGAAAATCCAGTATTTGAAGATAGTATCTAAGATAACTGGAAAGGTAGCAATAAATAAGAAGATAAAATCATGATTGGCTGGTAATCCCCAATGACGTGATACTCCTTCTAAAATTACTTCCCAACCATGAGGAGAGTGAAATCCAACAAAAATGTCTGTAAATAAAATGATGATAAATGCTTTGGCGCTATCACTGAGACCATAAACTATATTATCAAAAAAACCTTTGAGTACAGCGATCTCTCTTTTACTAGTTACTAAAAGAAAAACAAATGCAATTACAGATAAAATATCTGCAAAAACGTTTTTGACAGCATTGGCACTTTCTTGACGAAATTTTCCGGCAATTTCTTCTGCCTTTTCCCTGATCTGAGCTTCTATATTTTCTATGGGAACACTAACATTACTCAGCAGATTTTCAAACTTAATTTTTTCTTCAAATCTCTGTAACTCTAGCAGTGCTTGTTCTTCCATTTCTTCATTCAGGAAAATAACTGCTTGTTCAGGGTTTCTAAAATGGTCAATAATTGGTCCAACAACAAAAGCTTTTGATAGCTGATGAGTAAGAATTGGTACGATTATTAACAGTAATATAAATCTAACCGAGATAATAGTTCTTTTTTGAGCAGTACGAAAATTTTGAACAACATTCTGCTCTGCTTGTGGGTCTAATTCTGCTTGCAGACGATAGATAGTATTAAATATAGAACGAGGTAATACACCAGTTGTATCGGTTTTACTCCGTGGTTCTTTATCTAAGTTCTTTCTAGAAATATTTTGTGGTTTTGGTTGAAGTACAAGAGATTCAACTGGTATATCTATAGGTTTGGAAACACGATCTTGGGGGCCAAGTTCTTCCTCAACAAAGGTGTATTTTGCTACGATTCCATCGATAAATCTGAGCTTGTCTAAAATTACTGAAGGATTGAGAGGCTCGATACCTAATTTTCTAAATGCTTTTTGATTTGAATCACTTAACAAATAACGGCTGGCTTTAAACTCCGTTAGCCGCATCCGAATGATTTTTAATTCTTTTTTCAGATCTGACTCAAAATAATCAATAATACTGCTGCTATATGTAGTTGAATGAGAGTCTATTTTGTTACCATTAAAATGCTCATTTTCTATTTTTTGAATTTTCAGGGCAGCCTCATACGCCTTATTCAATGAACGTTCTGGTGTCCGCAGGTATAATTCGTATGCTGCCAGCAAAAAAGTGTAAATTTTTTGACCTAAACCTGAATTACTCATCTTAGGCAATCATCCAGCCTGTTTTTGGTATTTTTTAACCTTAATTTAACGTACGAGGTATCTTAACAAATTCACATGAAGACAGTTGTGTTTTCTCATTCTGTTTGGATTTTTGGTACGAGTCGCAGTGGCAAAACTGCTCGCTTGGTAGAACAGTTCGCTCGCTGGATGCAAGATGAAAATTACGATCAGGAATCATTTTATACTAAAAAAAGTAGAGTCAAAAGTAGCGATCGCTTATCAAAAGCTCTGTATCCTTATCAAAAAGAAGGAACAGTTTTAATTTTGGCTGCTAATGACGATAATCGGCGAGAATTAGCAGATAGACTTGTTACGGCAACTAGAGGACAATATCCAGTACGATGTAAAACTCCTTTGGGTTTTTTTCAGGACGAAGTAATTTTATTTTGGCCTTTATTAGTTCAATATTTAAAGCTAAAGGCACAATTTCCTGTGAGATTGCGTCCAGAAACCGAACAGGAATTGGCAACTAGACTTTGGCGTCCCCGGTTAGATGAGGGGATTTTGCGCCGTGCAGGTACTAGTGAGTACCGTTTGGTACGTCGCATCCTTGACCTATTACAATTGGCAGCTTACAGTGGTACATCGGTAGAAGACATTGGCAGGATTTTAGCAGTAGCCTTAGCACCAGAGGATAATGTCACCAATTTAGAACCAGAATTTTTGTCGGCTTTGCTGCTAGATTGGCGTAACTGGTGTTTGGAACGAGGCTTACTTTCCTACGGAATCATTACAGAACTTTACAATCAATACTTGTTAACCGACTCCAATTACCAGCAAAGACTCAGACAACGCTATCAGGGAATATTGGCTGATGACGTGCAAGATTACCCAGCTGTAGCACGTCACTTGTTTGAGTTGCTTTTAGATGATAAGGCAGTAGGAGCGTTTACCTACAATCCTGATGGGGTAGTGCGCCTGGGTTTGGGTGCAGACCCCAATTATATGCAAGAGTTAGCAGCATACTGTCAGCAAGAAACCTTAACTGACTCACCTTACAATAGCTTGGCACAGAAACTGACAACACCAATGCTAGAAATCCTCACTGAACCAATGACGCTATTGAGCTTACCGGAAGTAGTGCAATCGATTCAAGCTACATCCCGCGCTCAATTGTTGCGACAAACAGCAGAAGTGATTGTGCAGGCTATTAAACAAGGGGAAGTAGAACCAGATCAAGTAGCAGTAATTGCCCCTGGTTTAGATGCGATCGCTCGCTATACTCTCACAGAAATTATCACCAAGCAAGGCATTGCAGTAGAATCACTCAACGACCAACGCCCTCTGATTGCTTCCCCCGTCATCCGGGCTTTACTTACTGTTCTGGCACTAGTATATCCAGGATTAGGACGTTTGGTGGATCGAGATGCTGTAGCGGAAATGTTGGTGGTGTTGAGTCGGGGAGATGGGGAGAAAGATTTCATCCTACCACCCCACCACCCCACCACTCCAGCATCCCATCAACCAAAAATTGATCCGGTACGTGCTGGTTTAATTGCAGATTACTGTTTTCAACCCCATCCAGAAAATCCGAATTTGTTGCCCGTGACATCATTTGATCGTTGGGATCGACTTGGTTATGCAGCGACTACAGCCTACAGTGAGATTTTAAAGTGGCTAGAGGAACAGCGATCGCAACAGGAATTACGTTTAATCCCTAGTCCCATTTCTTTGTTGGATAGGGCTATTCAGCGCTTTTTGTGGGATGGTAGCAATCTAGCTTACGATCAACTGGCAGCGCTGCGGGAATTACTGGAAACTGCCCAACATTACTGGGAAATTGATACAAGACTGCGGCAGATTCCCCAAGCTGAAGAAGCGGGGAAAAATAAAACATCGCGTCTCACCTCCACTGCATCATCTCCTCAAGCTACAATTGCCGAATTTATTCAATTACTCCAGCGCGGTACAATCACCGCTAATCCTTACCCCATCAGTCCGATGGGGGCAGCAGCTAAGGCTGTAACTTTAGCTACTATCTTCCAATATCGTTCAAGTCGGCGTTCTCATCGCTGGCATTTCTGGTTAGATGCGAGTTCACCACTGTGGGCAAAGGGTGGTGCAGCAACTTTGTTTGGTGCGCCTTTCTTTCTGCGAGAGAGGTTAGGTAAACCTTGGACAGTAGAAGATGAACAATTAGCTGAAGAAAAGCGGCTACGCAGAATTTTGGCAGATTTGCTCTCCCGTGTGTCCAAGAGAGTTTATTTGTGTCACAGCGATTTAGCCGTGAATGGACAAGAGCAATTAGGCCCGTTGTTACCTTTGGTCAATGCTTGTGTATCGGTGCTTTCTGGTCAGTGATGGTCTCTAAAGCCAGCAGTCGGATTTGAACCGACGACCTTCCGATTACAAGTCGGATGCACTACCACTGTGCTATGCTGGCATGGCTTTGGTGATCTGATTTACTTCAAGCATTGCACTAATTTACAATTATACCATAAGCTAATTAACTGTCAACTATCAACTTTATGGGGGTAGAATGATAATTTACTTAGTTCGGTTACTCAATTTTTATGTCCAAAGAATGATGAAAATTTCCAAAAATAATGTTGTTTCTCACTGATAAATTGATAAACAAATCTAACTATCACAGCCGTCTCAAACTATAGGTTAGATAGATAAATATTTGGTAGAGTTTTAGAGCGCTACTTCTTGCACGGCAGTGTGCAGAACCGGGAAAATGTAGTTTTTCTTTACAAACGAGAAGCATGGCATTGTTGAGCGGACGAGATTTATTAAGTCTGGCAGACCTCAGTTCCCAGGAAGTTCAAGAACTCCTGCAAATGGCAATCCATTTGAAATCTCAACAGTTAAATTTACGATGTAATAAAGTTTTGGGGCTGTTATTTTCCAAAGCTTCCACTCGCACACGGGTGAGTTTTTCCGTGGCGATGTATCAACTGGGTGGACAGGTAATAGATTTAAATCCAAATGTGACGCAAGTGAGTCGCGGCGAACCTGTGCAAGATACTGCTAGGGTTTTGGATAGATATTTGGATATTTTAGCAATTCGCACTTTTGCACAGCAGGAATTAGATATTTTTGCCCATTATGCCAAAATTCCTGTTATTAATGCTTTGACTGACTTGGAACATCCATGTCAGGTTTTAGCAGATTTATTAACAATTCAAGAGTGTTTTGGCAGTTTATCTGGGCTAACCTTGACTTATGTCGGTGACGGTAATAATGTCGCCAATTCTTTAATGCTAGGTTGTGCTTTGGTAGGGATGAATGTAAAAGTTGCCACACCAAATGGATTTGAACCAAATGCAACAATTATTGAAAAAGCACGAGCGATCGCTAATAATAAAACTCAAGTAATTATCACCAACGATCCTGAAACAGCAACCAAAGGAGCTCATATACTTTACACTGATGTATGGGCAAGCATGGGTCAAGAATCAGAAGCAAATGACCGTCTGCCCATTTTTCAACCCTACCAAATCAACGAGCAGCTATTGAGCCTTGCCGATCCACAAGCGATCGTTTTACACTGTTTACCAGCCCATCGTGGCGAAGAAATTACTAATGCAGTGATTGAAGGTTCACAATCAAGAGTTTGGGATCAAGCGGAAAATCGTATGCACGTACAAAAAGCTTTGCTTGCTAGTATTTTAGGAGCAGAGTCAGAATAAATGATGAATTGTGAATAGGAAATGATAAAGTTTAAGTAAAAATACTGTCTCCTAATTTCATAATTTATAATTAATAATTCATAACTGTGACATAGGGGGGTTTTTTGTAGTACTAATGTTCTAAGGAACATTTATTTTTACCTCCCTACAAATTTATGGAAAGACTAACGGAAGCGCAACAAGAACTTTACGATTGGTTAGCAGAATTTATCCGAGAACATCAGCATTCTCCTTCGATTCGACAGATGATGGAAGCGATGAATTTAAAATCGCCAGCACCAATTCAAAGTCGTTTAGAACATCTGCGCGCCAAAGGATACATTGAATGGAGTGAGGGTAAGGCAAGAACAATTAGAATTTTACATCCATTAAAGCAAGGTATACCGATTTTAGGCACAATTGCTGCTGGCGGTTTAATAGAACCCTTCACCGATGCTGTCGAACATTTCGACTTTTCAAATATGCCTTTACCACCCCAAACCTATGCTTTGCGGGTAGCAGGCGACAGCATGATCGAAGATTCAATTGTTGATGGAGATTTGGTTTTTTTGCGTCCCGTACCAGAACCAGACCAACTTAAAAATGGCACAATTATCGCTGCTAGAGTAGACGGATACGGTACGACATTAAAACGATTTTACAGAAACGGCGATCGCATTATTCTCAAACCTGCCAATCCTAAATACAACCCCATCGAAGTACCAGCCATGCAGGTACAAGTACAAGGTTCCCTTGTTGGTATCTGGCGTATTTATAGTTAGAGGGAAAAGGGAAAACTTGATGGTGGGGAGATTGGGAGAAAGATTTCACCCCATCACCCCACCACCCCACCACCCCATCGCCCCACCCCACCACCTCCTAATCCCCAATCCCCAATCCCCCATCAATGTATCTGACACAGCAAAAAGTCCGCCCAATACCCAGTTTTTCAACCACAGTTAGTAAACCTTCGGGAAACTATCGCCTGAAATTACCATTTGCAGGTGAAAGTAAGGGTAATTATCAAACTCAGCCATCATTACCAGGATGTCCGCAAATGCCAGCATCTTTGCAATTGCGGCAATATCAGCGTCAAGCCATCAATAACTGGTTTGCCAACAACGGCAGAGGTACACTAAAAATGGCAACGGGTAGTGGTAAAACAATTACTGCACTTGCTGTTGCTTGCGAGTTATATAAACAAATTCACTTACAAGCATTATTGGTAGTGTGTCCTTACCGTCATCTTGTCGCTCAATGGGCAAGAGAATGTGAAAAATTTAATTTGCAACCCATTTTGGCTTTTGAGAATTTACGCAGTTGGCAGAGTCAACTGTCTAGTCAACTCTACAACGTACATTCTGGATCACAACCATTCATCACAGTAATCACCACCAATTCCACCTTAATTGGTGATGGTTTCCAATCTCAACTGAAATATTTTCCTGAGAAAACTTTAATTATTGGTGATGAAGCCCATAATTTAGGCGCGCCTAAATTGGAAGAAAGTTTGCCACGTCGTGTAGGTTTGCGCTTAGCTTTATCTGCAACACCAGAAAGATATTTTGACGAAACTGGGACTCAATCTATTTTTAATTATTTTGGTTCGGTTCTCCAACCAGAATTTACTTTAAAAGATGCTATTCATCAAGGTGCTTTAGTACATTATCTTTATTATCCAATTTTAGTCGAATTAACTGAAGCAGAAAGCCGTGCCTATGCAAAAATTACCCAAAAAATTGGTAAGGCTTTACTATACAAGGAAAAAGAAATTGGAGAATCAAATTATTTTGAAGATATTGAAGATTTAAAACCATTATTAATGCAAAGAGCCAGATTAATTGGTGCAGCAGCAAATAAACTAAAAGCGTTGCGTGAATTAATGGCAACTCGTCGTGAAACAAGTCACACGCTTTTTTATTGTGGTGATGGTTCTCAAGAAGTAGGACGGGGTTATAATTTACATCAACTTAAAGAAGTTGCCAAAATATTAGGAGTAGAATTAGGTTACAGAATTAATACCTACACTGCCCAGACTTCTTTAGAAGAAAGAGAGATTTTACGGCGCCAATTTGAAAGTGGTGAATTACAAGGTTTAGTAGCAATTCGCTGTTTAGACGAAGGTGTAGATATCCCTGCAATTCAAACAGCTGTAATTTTGGCAAGTTCTGGTAATCCTCGGCAATTTATCCAGAGACGTGGACGAGTTTTGCGTCCTCATCCAGGCAAAGAAAGGGCAACAATTTTTGACATGATTGTTTTACCACCAGATTTAGACAGAAAAACTTTAGAAGTAGAACGCAATTTATTAAGAAAAGAATTACGGCGCTTTGTAGAATTTGCTGATTTAGCAGACAATGCTGGTGAAGCAAGAATTAAGTTGCTTGATTTGCAAAAGCGATATGGGTTATTGGATGTTTGAAGGAAGAGATGGGGAGACAAGGGGGACAAGGAAGAAATTACCTATTTCCTGTTAAGAGTTCCCTCTTACCTAGAACCAACTACTCACCACTTTACAGACGTGCCATGGTACGTCTCTACAACTACTAACAATCAACAACCACTAACAATGATGTAAAAGAGACAGTACCTCTACGGATGCGATCGCAATCTTATCCGTGATTAAAATATAAAAAATCACATTCTTATCTAAATAAGCAAGTAATGAATCATCAGCCCAACATAGATGATGTTCAAGAACCAATAGTAACTGCTCCTCCAGAAGTACGGCAAATCATCGAACAAGTATGGCAATTAGAAAAAAGCAGGTTAGATAAAAAAAGTAACAGCCATATCAATGATGATATTTTAAGGATTGTGAAGGATGCTGTGCGATGAAGCTCATTTCCATTAAGCTGTGTAACTTTCGCTCCTTCTATGGAAAAACCCCAGAAATTATATTTGCTCATGGAGATATTCGCAACACGACAGTAATTCATGGTAATAACGGCGCAGGTAAAACTAATTTTTTGAACGCATTTACTTGGGTATTGTACGAGAAATTTAGTGCTGCTTTTGCCTCAGCAGAACAGTTAGTAAATAAGCGGGCGATCGCTGAAGCAAAAATTGGGCAACCTATAGAATGTTGGGTAGAAATTATCTGGGAGCATGATAATAAATGCTACCGCATTAAACGTGCTTGTCGGGTTTATAAAAATGAAAGTTACTTTGAACCCGGAAAAACAGAATTGAGTATGTGGGTAGGTAGAGATGATGGTTCTTGGTATTTTGTCCCACCCAATCAAAACTTAGAAGATATTATTAATCAAATATTGCCTAGCAGCTTACACCAGTATTTCTTCTTTGATGGAGAGCGTATAGAACATATTGTCCGTTCTGATAAAAAAGCTGAAATTGCTGAAGCTACAAAAATTTTGTTGGGAGTTGAAGTAATTAATCGCTCTATTAGACATTTGAGCGAAGCTAAAAAAACGCTAGAAAATGAGTTAAAAATTATTGGTGATTCCGAAACTAAACAGCTTCTCAAACAACAAGCCAAAATTGAGCAAGAAATTGAGCGAATTAACAAACGGCAAACGGAGATTAAGCAAGAATTAGAATATCAACAAACTATTAAAAAAGAAACTAATAATCGTTTGCGAGAACTCAGTGCTGCCAAAGAATTACAAGAAAGACGACAGGATTTAGAATCACAAAAATCTTTAAATCAAGAAGAACTAAAAAAAAAGTGGAATGCGCTGAAAAAAACGATTTCCACACGTGGTTATACAGTCTTTCTTTCAGAAACTACAGTTCAATTTCGAGACATCATTGCAGATTTCAAGCAACGAGGTGAATTAACCTCTGGAATCTCGCGGGAATTTATACATAATTTACTTGATTCTCAACGTTGCATTTGTGGTACTCCCTTACATGAAGGAACCCATGCACACACAAATATTAAAAGCTTGTTAGAAAAAGCAGGCTCATCAATAGTAGAAGAAACTGCTATTCGGATGAATGCTCAAGTTGATGAAATTGATAAACAAGCAACAGGATTTTGGGAAGAAGTTGATCGAGAACAAGCAGGAATTAATCAGTTACGACAAAGCATATCTCAAATTGAAGCAGATTTAGATAACATCCAAGAAAGGTTACGAAAAGACCCTAGTGAAGAAATTCGCAACTTACAAAAACGCTTGGATGAGATAGAAGAAAAAATTACTGATTTAACCTTAGAACAAGGTGCAAATCAACAGCAAATAGCCAACTACAAAACCGAAATTGAAAGCTTAAATAAACAAATTACTAGACAAAAATTTAATGAAGAACGCCAAGCACTAGCACAGCGCCGAATTGTTGCTACCCAAGATGCAATTGATAGATTAAATTTAGTCAAAGCACGCCAAGAACAACAATTTCGCTTGCAACTAGAAAAGCGAGTCCAAGAAATATTTAGCGAAATCTCATTTACGCCTTACATTCCTAAAATCAGCGACAAATACGAGCTGATGCTAGTAGAAAAGACAGCGGGTACAGAAGCACCAGTCGCTGCTTCCACTGGCGAAAATCAAATTCTCAGTTTATCTTTTATTGGCGGAATTATCGATAGGGTAAGGGAGTGGAGTCAAAGAAAAATGTTAATGGTTCCAGATACTAGCACCTTACCGATAGTCATGGATTCACCTTTTGGTAGTTTGGATGTAATTAATCGCCGTCAGATTGCGAAGATAATTCCTAAATTAGCAAATCAATTAGTTGTGTTAGTAACTAAAACCCAATGGCGAGGTGAAGTAGAAGCAGAAATAGCCGAGAGAATTGGTAGAGAATATATCTTAGTTTACTATTCTTCTAAACCTGATTGTGAACAAGATTATATAGAGTTAGGAGGAGAAAAATATCCTCTTGTTAAACAAAGCCCCAATGAATTTGAGTATACAGAAGTGATTGAGGTGAACCGTAACAATTTAGCATCACCCTGAACTAAACAACAAGCAGTATTAGTATTTTTAAACGCACCAGGAACACAGAGTGTTTGCTAAAGAGAATTGTAAAGTATTTACCGCCTTGCACGCTGGTCGATTTTTAGGACTTAAGACTCACGCTTTACTAGTTGCTGGAAAAATAGCTGAATAGCCAAAGCTACTAAACCAATAGCAACAATGGCAAATACTCCAGAACCCAAAGCAGCTATACCCAAAACTAAAGTACGCACAGCAGAGGAAATTCTCAGCACAATTACATTATCAGAATGAAGCGGCTTGGCAGCAAAACTAGTAGCGATCGCACTCATCAGAAAATAAGCAGCAAATGCTAAACTTCCGGAAATCACAGCGCCGATTAAACTACGTAAGGGGGTGGCTTTAGCTTGCGTTTGAGTCTCTTCTGGTTCACTCATAAAAATTACCCGACTGATAACTGTTAAGATGCTATCTTAATGCCGTGTGTGACAAACTCAGTCACAAACAATTCTAAATCTTCATCAGGTATTGCTTCCCTGACACGCTGCTTAACTTGTTCTGCTTGCTGCTTTGACTCGCACAGTGCAAACACACTCGGTCCAGAACCAGACATCATTGTACCTAAAACATTCTCCTGACTAGCAAATATCTCACGTAGTTGCATAACTTGCGGATAAGCTGGTAGTACTACCTTTTCTAAATCATTGTGCAATCTCTCGGCGATTTCTTTGACATCTTGATGCAAAATCGCTTTCACCATTCCCCCAGAATGTACAGCATCAGCACGCGCAGCCAAACTTTCTTTATCCTTGATATACGAACTACCAAATGAGGCGCGGTAGGCTTTATAAGCCCAAGCAGTCGATACTTCTAAACTACGGTACTTTGCCAATACTATATATATATTGTTTAAACCAGCTAGAGTAGAAAGTTGCTCACCTCTACCTGTAGCGATCGCAGTACCACCAGCTACACAAAACGGTACATCGGAACCTAAAATCGCTCCCAGTTCTTCTAATTCCGATTGAGTGAGTCCTAAGTTCCACAACAAGTCTATACCTACCAAAACCGCTGCTGCATTTGTTGAACCTCCAGCCAACCCAGCAGCAACAGGAATACGTTTGGTAATGGTAATATCTATACCACCATACTTAGCATAAGCATCGGGAAATTCTGCTGCCATGAGTTCAGCAGCACGGTATGCTAAATTACTTTTATCTGTCGGTACTTGCGGATGATTGCAGCGAACGCGAAGGTTGTCAGTGCTACCTGCATGGATCTCAATTTGATCAGCAAGGCTAATACTTTGCAGTATCATTGCTAACTCGTGGTAACCGTCAGGGCGATCGCCTATGATTTCCAAATATAAGTTGATTTTTGCAGGAGCAATCAGGGTGTAAGAACGCATTTTTGGATATGGGGAGATGGAAAGAGTATGGCGAGTGTGATAAATAGAATCATAACTACTAACTACTAACCATCAACAACCAACTACTAACCACTAACTATTAACCTCTAATTGATTACTTAAGGCAACCCATTGCCCGATGCTAAGTTCTTCAGCACGAGCCTGAGGATTTACTTCTAATTGTTCCAGTAATTGGGTCAAGCGATCGCGTTTTACTACCGATTGCAAATTATTTCGTAACATTTTACGCTTTGCTGCAAAACCCAATTTTACCAGAGTCTCTAGTTTCCGAGGATCTTGGGCTGCGGGTTCGATTTTTCGGGGTATTAATCGCACTACCGCAGAGTCTACCTTAGGCGGTGGGTAAAATGCTTTTGCTGGCACAATACTGATTAATTCACACTCGGCTAAATATTGTACCCGCACTGTCAATGCCCCACATGCTTTTGACCCTGGTTTTGCTACAAGTCTTTCTGCTACTTCTTTTTGTACCAACAGCACAATTAAATCATATAGTTCTGGGTTAGGGTTAGCAATTGTACCCAGGATTTTTTCGATAATTGGCCCGGTGATATTGTAGGGAATATTAGCAACAACTTTATTGGGGTTTTGGAAAGCTGGATAACCTTCTAGCAAAGATGGTACATCCAACTCTAAAAAATCTCCCTGTAGAAGTAAGAAATTTTCGCGCTTACCCAATTCTTTAGCCAAATGCTCGCACAAGTCGCGGTCAATTTCAACTGCAACTAAAGATTGTACTAAGGGTAATATACGGCGAGTCAAAATGCCAGTGCCAGGTCCTATTTCTAAGATACGATCGCCCTGTTCCAATTTTGCAGCTTGAATAATTTCTGCAAGTGCCTTTTCACTTTTGAGCCAATGCTGAGCAAATACTTTGCGCGGTCGTACCATTTATTTTACTCTTTCTACCGTATTTTTGATTCGATAGGTGGTTAGCAACAGCGTCACGCACCTACACCAATTATGCTTAGCGATCGCACTTGTAGCAAAAGCCATTAGTGATTTGCCAGGATTGTTTCAGTCACACATAACCATCAGCACAACCAATCACTAGATGGTTGCTGTTCTCTTCACAATTTGTTACAAAAATACAAAGAACTTCTAGAGACATCAACCCAATGTTCGGCGGACTTACTGGTTTAACAAATCCAAAAGGCACAGACTGGGGAGAACAGATACTCAACACTGTTGTTACCCAAACAATTCGCCACCTGTTCACCAAAAGCGAGTCAGTAGAAGTCTTTGTCCGCTGTCACCCTTCCAGCAAGCTATTGCAAGGCAGCATTGATAGTTTCACAATGAAAGGCCGTGGCTTGGTTATCCGTAGAGATTTTGCTGCTGAAGAAATTTTTATAGAAACCGATGCTGTCGCCATTGACTTTAGCTCTGTTTTAAGTGGCAAACTGCGTCTGAGACAACCGACACAAGCGATCGCTCAAGTTGTATTGACAGAAGATGGTATCAACCAGGCATTTAAAGCAGAGCTAGTCACCAAGCGATTGTTGAACCAATCCTTACCTGCTTTGACTGTATTCTCTGGTGGTAAGCCAGTCTCTTTCAATGACGTTCAAGTAGAACTATTGCCGGAAAATCGCCTACGAATTTTGGCAAAAGCAGATTTAAATAACGGTGAACTCGTGCCAATGAGTATGACTGTAGCTGTGGGTATTGAAAGGCGACGGCGTATTTCTTTTACCAATCCAGAAATTGACCTTGAACAAGTACCAGAAGCACAACGAGAACTTTCCCAAAACTTGAGTTTGGCCTTAGTCGAAATTCTAGATAACATGGTTGATTTGGATCGCTTTGACTTGGATGGAGTCAAGATGCGGCTGAATCGTTTAGAAACCGAAGGAAAACGATTAATTTTCAGTGGATATGCGGAGATTGAGCGTATACCCCGGAGTGGGTAATATGATTTTGGATTTTGGGATAATTTGCTACCCAATATCTTTAAATGAACAAAATATGCAAGGCCTATTTGGATATAATATTGACTCGATTCTTTGTTTTTTGACTGGAGAAGCTAATGGGTCGCGCCAAAAAGGTTGTCCTGGCATATTCTGGCGGAGTAGATACATCGGTGTGCATTCCCTACCTCAAGAATGAGTGGGGTGTAGAAGAAGTAATTGCCCTAGCAGCAGACTTGGGACAGGGAGATGAATTAGAACCAGTCCGAGAGAAAGCCCTAAAATCAGGTGCGAGTAAGTCATTAGTGGCAGATGTCAAAGACACGTTTGTCAAAGATTATGCATTTCCTGCCATTCAAGCCAACGCGCTTTACGAAAATCGTTATCCTCTGGCAACAGCCTTAGCCCGTCCGTTGATTGCTAAGGTTTTGGTAGAAACAGCAGAAATATACGGTGCTGATGCGATCGCTCACGGCTGCACTGGTAAAGGTAACGATCAGGTGCGTTTTGATGTATCTGTTGCAGCCCTGAACCCAAATCTGAAAATTCTCGCACCTGCACGGGAATGGGGTATGAGTCGTGAGGAAACAATTGCTTACGGAGAAAAGTTTGGCATTCCTGCACCCGTGAAAAAGTCTTCTCCTTACAGTATTGACCGCAATTTACTTGGTCGGAGTATCGAAGCAGGTATTCTGGAAGATCCCACAGTGGAACCACCAGAAGAAATTTATTTATTGACAAAAGCGATCGCTGACACTCCCAACGAACCAGAATACATTGAAATTGGTTTTACTAGAGGTATTCCTACCAGCCTCAACGGTGAAACAAAAAGGCCCATTGAGTTAATCGAACAACTTAACCAAGTTGCAGGAAATCACGGTGTTGGGCGCATCGACATGATCGAAAATCGTTTGGTGGGGATTAAATCGCGGGAAATTTACGAATCTCCCGCAATGGTGATATTAATTCAAGCCCATCGTGATTTAGAAAGCCTGACTCTCACAGCAGATGTTACCCATTACAAGCGGGGTATTGAAGAAACTTACAGCCAAATGATTTACAACGGCTTGTGGTACAGTCCCCTGAAAGCAGCCCTAGATGCTTTTATTCAAAAAACCCAAGAGCAAGTCTCTGGAACAATTCGGGTGAAGTTATTTAAGGGTAACGCTACCATCGTTGGGCGTCATTCGGAAAATTCTTTGTACACTCCTGACTTGGCAACCTACGGAGCTGATGACAAATTTGATCATAAAGCAGCGGAAGGCTTCATTTACGTTTGGGGTCTACCGACTCGGATTTGGGCAGAGCATAGAAGGGGATAGGGGATCAGAGATCGGAAAAAGAAAGGGGACAAAGAGGACAAGGAAGACAATATAGAGAGTATTATTACTCCTCACACTCCCCATCACCCCCCAACCCCACAAAGTGGGGACCCCTAGCCCCCATCACCCCATCTCCCTATCACTCTCCTGCTGGGTTATTAGCTTGTCTAGCCTCTAACCACAAGGGAATAATGATAAAAGCTGCAAGGATTAATAACGCAGCGATCGCGAATTTACTTACCCAAGCAACTAACTGCTCCAGAGAGACGATTGTGCCAGCAAAGAATGATAGTGTCACCATCACACTAGCCCACACAGTTGCACCTAATATGTTATAAAAACAGAATTTTCCAAAAGGCATTTCAGCTATACCAGCCATAGGGGCGGCAAAAATTCTCAACAGGGCAAAGAAACGCCCAAAAAATACTGCTTTTGCCGCATTTTCGCTAAATTGCTCTTTTATACTCAACAGCCGGGCTTCAGAGAATCTAAACAGGCTGCCAAATCGCACTAACATTGACCAACCGCCAGTTCTACCAATCCAATAACCGCAAATACCACCAATCACTGCTCCCGTAACAGCATCACCTAGAACTAGCCAGTAATTTAATTCATGACTACCAGCTAGGAACCCACCGACTAGGGTTACGGTTTCACCAGGAATGGGAATGCCCAAGTTCTCTAACAATATTCCGAAAAAAATTGCCCAGTATCCATATTCATGGGCAATCCTTTGGATATTTTCTAACGAGATAAATTCCAAAGACATTCAGCACCGCAGCCTTTACAAATGTTTACCTTCACTATATCTTGGCTTGTTCTCTGATGGTGTGTCAATCAAGCCTTTGAGAGAAACATGAACCAAAGTCAGACAATTTTGTTTGGATTGACCCTACCGATCAATCCGCCGGATTTTGGATTTTCGATTTATTCCACGGATAAATCCGCTTTCTTGCAGCATCAAGGGATAGTTGGTCAAGTATCTGTAAGAACTTAAAAAAAACTTTATCAAAATCATCAGTTTAGACGCATATAATATCCAAATGTTAACTAAATCACAGAGTAGAAATGTTACAAAGTAACGACGACATTTTTTGAAAGAGTCTGCTTCAACTCATTAATTAGTCGGAGTTTTTGGAATATTTATCCTTTACCTAAGAATATATTTAGTATCATTTTTGACGCAAATTGACACAATTTCTGTAGATTAACTATATACCACATCGGAACACCTACTGATATTAAGCAAAATTTTTTTATTAAAAGTTTATAAACATCTGGGATAAATATAAAAATTTTGTAAAAGATACGGATACTACTGAAATTCTCAGATGCTTATGCCTATATTGGGGAAAGTTAAGACAAATTATACGGCATGAATACTGAAAATATTCGTCTCAACCGTACTACTGTAAGTTACCAGCTTTTAGGATAAATCAGTATTTTTACGGTTGTACATGAAGCAGTTTTTATGCTCATTTTTTGTTTTTTATCGATTCAATTACCCCAAGAAAATTTATGACTCTCATATCAGAACGCCAAATTATCCTGTTTAAGCCTCAAGGACGCATGGACTTAGAGGGTGGTGTGGCTTTAAGCAAAAAGATGGCTGAAATATTACCTAAACGTGATCAACTCTGGGTAATTGACTTAGCTGAGGTGGATTTTATGGATAGTTCCGGCTTAGTAGCTTTAGTTAATGGTTTTAAGGCTGCACGACAAAATGGTTGTCGTCTAGTGCTGTGCAATGTACAAACACCTGTGAGGTTAGTTTTGGAACTCACTCAACTGGATTCAGTATTTGAAATTGTTCACAATCCAGAGGAAAATCGGGTTTTGTGAACAAAAGTAGTTTGCAGCCGATATGTTAAAAGTGCCATTTCACAAATGAAAACTCATGGTTAGGTCAATCAATTTTCGATTTTAGATTGGCGATTTAAAATTCTAGATTGACTGCACCGATAAGGAAATGCAGCTTGAAGATTTTAGATTTGGGAATTTAGATTTGTACAACCCTTGTTAAAACGCGGTATTAACCGAAAAACCTCAATCCAAAATCCAAAATCCAAAATCTAAAATTGGCACGGTCAAGCAGTGGCTTTGCAGTATGGCTTTCGCACTTCATAAACTACCCGAAATAGCTAGCGTGGGAACAAATTTTCCTATAATCTTTTTGGCTAGAGCTGTTAATTCTCTAAACAACTGGTGTTTTGGCTGTGAGTACTAATAAATCATAAAGGCTGCCCTGCCACATGCTGACGTAGCCAAAATAAAAATTTAGGCATTTTGCACAGTAGAAATATTGCTTGCGTCGGATGCCATCGGCGGGAAATTTGGTAAATCTATACCACTGTGAGAAGTGGTACGAGTTTTCAGCGCCAAACGATAACTCACACTTTGCAGCTCAGCCTGTAACCGGCGATTTTCTCGTTGTAGCATTGCTACTTTTTCTCTGACAGGAGCCATACGCTCTTCAAACTTACGACGATAAATTTGTGGTAACTCCTGTACTACTTGCTCTAACATCCGGCTGCGATCGGTTAGTTCTTGCACCGACTGACGCAACTGATAAATTTCGGCGTCTCGAGTTGCAATTTGTTCTTGATAAAAAGTTACTTGTTGTTCAACTGCTTGTAGTTGTTCTCGCAAAGTTTGAAGCTGACTTTGATAACGCTCAGACATATCTGGCTGGGGCATAAAGTTAGTGTTACCCTTGACCAGTCGGAACAGTTCTTGAGACAGCTGTTGCACTAATTGATCGCGAAGTTGCAATTCTTGACGCAACTTCGATACTTCTGTAGAGAGAGCTTGAATATTGGAGTGATCAGTTTGGCTCACAGTGGCAACTAGCTCCGGTGAATAATCTTTCCCCTTTTAGGTATAAACGCGGTTGTACTGCTTTTAGCTAGTACTTCCAAGTACTAGTTAATTTAGCATTCCCGGAGAAATTGGCAAGTGGAAAAACGATTTTTTTTACTTTTTTTGAAATATAAATTTTTAGTTGTTAGTTGTTAGTTGTTAACACTAACTACTAACCACTAACTACTATCTAACTATGCTGCTTCTGTAGAAGCTTTTGGCTCTTTTACTTGTTGGTTAATTGTTAGGTAGCGAATCACTTCCTCGCTCAGACGCATGGCGCGTTCTAGCACCGCAATCACTTTGCCTGGACCAGTATAGTTGAGTTGGATATAGATGCCATCTCTTTGCTTTTTAATTTCATAAGCTAAACGACGCTTGCCTCGATTCTGACTTTGGATGTTGTCAGCTCCTTGTTCCCGCAACAAGTTCTCATACTTAGAAATAATTTGCTCTACCTGTTCATCCCCTAAATCAGGACGCAGGATGTACATTGTTTCATAAACTGTTTGCATGGTTTTGATCTCCTTTTGGACTATGTGGCTGCTGATGTCAATAGGAATTAATTGTAAAAATTTATACAAAAACCTATTTATATATACAGCAACAAGGAATTATGATCATACAGGAAAGTTGTACAGTGTGAAATCCCATTTGTCAATATTTAGGAGTTTTACACAATTTCTGAGTGTAGCGTTTTTAAGACTGAAATTAAAATATGATTCAACAAGGAGGTGAGTAGTAACAATTTTGGATTTTGCGTGCGAGAAGCCCTACTCTTGGAAAAACCATCTCCTGTCCACGCGTCTTTTGGGTTCAACTGCTTATACCTAGTTGGTGTTCAGTTGACATGCATTGGCAAAACGAGCAAGCTGGAACTGCATACAGCTTCAACCCACTTTATGTTTGCCCTTGCTAATTAGGTAATTAGGTGATTCGGCACACCACTTCTGATACTGGTAAAGTTAGTCATGAGTTTATAGACTTTGGACTGTAGACAATTGACTCGAGAAGCGATTTGATTACAAATAGAGGTATTCATCAAGGTTATGGCGCAGCGCTTTGTGCGAGTTCAAAATCCAGAAGGGCAGATTTACTATGGTTTGCTACAACTTTCCATGAAAGTGCAGGTGCTGGATGCTCCACCCTGGTTACAAGGTCAACCTACGGATTTGATTTTAGAGCCAGATGATTATGAAATTTTAGCTCCCTGTGCGCCTTCAAAAATCATAGCTGTCGGCAAAAATTATGCGGAACATGCGGCGGAAATGGGAACTGAGGTGCCTGCTGAACCACTGATTTTTCTCAAACCACCCACATCTGTAATTGCTTCGTTAGGAAAAATTCATTATCCACCACAGTCACAACGAGTAGACTATGAAGGAGAACTGGCATTAGTTATTGGCGATCGCGCTTTTAATTGCACACCTAAAGAAGCCCAAATGAAAATTTGGGGTTACACAATCGCCAATGATGTCACGGCGCGGGACTTACAAAAAAAAGATAGTCAATGGACACGAGCAAAAGGTTTTGATTCGTTCTGTCCCCTTGGCCCGTGGATTGTCCGGGAATTAAGCCCAGGAGCTAGATTACAGACTTTCTTAAATGAAGAGCCGACTCCTGTACAATCTGCCACTATAGATCAAATGGTTTTTCCTCCAGACTACCTTGTGTCCTACATCAGTCAGATCATGACACTATTACCGGGGGATATTATACTGACAGGTACACCTGTGGGAGTTGGGCCTCTGAATGTAGGCGATCGCGTCCGTATAGAAATCGAAGGCATTGGTCGTCTGGAAAACACAGTAGTGGTAGTTGATACCTAGCGTGGCAGTTGCATGTATACTGCATCAGAAATGGCGGGAATTTCTGCGTAACGCCCTAACAGCGACTGGATCATAGAATATACACATGCTGCCACTATGCCTAGAAAAACAGTAGTGTATAAGGTCTGGACAGCAAAACCTCCAGCTGGAAGCAGTCCAACAACATCAGTGAGGACACCAAACAAGAAAACTATAATGTCCAGTAGAATTGCCTGCATAGTGTTGAAACGAATAAAATGACTGATTTTTTCGTTTCGCACCACAAAGATAAATAAAGCAAAGAAAATAATCAATCCAGCATAGCGAACGCCATAGTAAATTCTCAATAATGGCAGCAAGGGCAAAAATAAATATTGCACGGGTGGAAACTGGGTGAGAAAAAATTGACCAAATGCAAAAACTTCAACAACAGGAAGCAAATAAGGCAAGCAAGCAAAAATCCTGTCTTTAACTGTTGTAGACCCACGCCAAGTCATACTGCGCTCTCCTATGGTTAAAATTCAATAGTCACATGAACCTAGAATAACGCAGTTGATCTGTTGATTATTTCCACTAAATTAGCTTTATTCAATATTAACAATGCGGAAACCCATCATACACTCATACTGAACTGGTTGACGCTCAGACATTTTACTAACTGTATGACCACAGCGTAGCTGACCTTGGCGCCAACGAGGTTGACCACTACTATCAGCGAGCAAACAAGACTGACAAACTTGCTGAGGGGCAAGGATCTGATCTTCCATTAAAATTACTAGCATCCAATCCCTCCTATAACTCCTCAATAGTTCCCTGTATTTCCTCTAAGGTTGATATTTCGGATTGTAGATTCTAATTTAGTAGCAGTTGTACTTAACTATCGACCCCTACACTTGCGAGCTAACTTATCTGTTAAATCGCTCAGAAATCTATTGCTCAGTTTTCAAACCAATTTGAAAATATGCAGTTGATAACAATCCAGTAAAACTAGTTTTAGTAGGATTTAAGTTTATTGTATGTTGGATAATCTTTTTTGTAGTAAAAACTAATACATAAATTCATGAGAACCAATAAATACCAGCAATGGTTCATACTTGATAAATAGGTTGGCGTAAATAAACATGTTACTCGTGGTGGGTGGTGAGTGGTTAGTAGATAGTGGTTAGTGGTCAACTACTAACTACTAACTATTAACTACTAACTATTAACTACCAACAACCAACTTAGATACAAATTGCCATTAAGGATAGCTAAAAGTGACTCTGACTAATTCAGATTTTTTGACCTCCTGTGATCCTGTTGTTGCGGATTTGATCAACAAAGAACTACAGCGTCAACGTGACCATTTGGAGTTGATTGCAAGCGAAAACTTTACCTCTGCGGCTGTACTAGCTGCGCAGGGTTCAGTACTGACAAATAAATATGCTGAAGGTTTGCCTGGTAAACGTTACTATGGCGGTTGTGAATTCATAGATCAAATAGAGCAAATTGCAATTGATCGTGCTAAACAACTGTTTAGTGCTGCTCATGCAAACGTACAACCCCACTCTGGCGCACAGGCAAATTTTGCTGTG
This sequence comes from Fischerella thermalis PCC 7521, assembly GCF_000317225.1. Taxonomy (GTDB): domain Bacteria; phylum Cyanobacteriota; class Cyanobacteriia; order Cyanobacteriales; family Nostocaceae; genus Fischerella; species Fischerella thermalis. The sequence goes on along the minus strand of NZ_AJLL01000068.1, from coordinate 39,598 downwards.
TTTCTGAGTCTCCTAGAACCAGGAGACACAATCATGGGGATGGACTTGTCTCACGGCGGACACCTCACCCATGGTTCACCGGTGAATGTGTCGGGCAAATGGTTTAAGGTTGTTCATTACGGTGTTAGTCAGGAAACAGAACAACTAGACTATGACCAAGTTCGAGAGCTGGCGCTAAGGGAGCGTCCTAAGCTCTTGATTTGTGGTTATTCTGCCTATCCCCGTGTCATCGATTTTGAAAAGTTCCGCAGTATTGCTGATGAAGTTGGTGCATACTTACTAGCAGATATTGCCCATATCGCTGGTTTGGTTGCTACGGGTTTACACCCCAACCCCATCCCTTATTGTGATGTAGTAACAACAACTACCCACAAAACTCTACGGGGACCAAGAGGTGGTTTAATTATGACCCGTGACCCAGAATTGGGTAAAAAACTAGATAAAGCTGTTTTCCCTGGTACTCAAGGTGGACCATTAGAACACGTCATTGCTGCTAAGGCGGTAGCTTTTGGAGAAGCGCTAAAACCAGAATTTAAAACTTATTCTGCTCAAGTGATTGACAACGCCCGCGCATTGGCAACGCAACTCCAAAATCGTGGCTTGAAACTAGTATCTAATGGTACAGATAATCATGTCATGCTCGTAGATTTACGTAGTATAAGCATGACTGGAAAACAAGCGGAACAGTATCTAAGTAATGTAAATGTCACCACTAATAAAAATACAGTTCCCTTCGATCCAGAGTCACCGTTTGTTACCAGTGGCTTGAGATTGGGTTCTCCAGCTATGACCACACGAGGTCTAGAAGTGGCAGACTTTACAGAGATTGGTAATATTATTGCCGATCGCTTGTTAAATCCAGATTCCGAAAGTGTTGCTGTTGATTGTCGGCGACGGGTAGCAGCACTGTGCGATCGCTTCCCCTTGTACCCGCACTTGGTAGTTCCCGTACCAGCATTAGCCTAAAATAGGGGATCGGGGATCGGGATTGGGGAAAAGGGAGAAATTCTTCCCTGTCTGCCTTGTCCCCCTTGTCCTCCTAATCCCCAATCCCTAGTTCTCAATCCCTAATCCCTCTCATGAGTGCAGAAATTATTTGTGTTGGTACTGAAATGCTGTTGGGAAATATCCTTAACAGCAATGCTCAATATTTGGCAATTCAATTAGCAAAATTAGGGATTCCTCACTACTACCAAACAGTCGTAGGAGATAACCCTGAAAGACTCAAGCATGTTATTGAAATAGCTAGTCAAAGGTCAGAAATATTAATTTTTACAGGCGGTCTTGGCCCGACACCAGATGACCTTACCTGTGAAACTATAGCCGATTTTTTTAACACTCCTTTAGTAGAACGTCCTGAAATTATCGAAGATATTGCCCGTAAATACGCTCAGCGTGGCCGGCAAATGACACCCAGCAACCGCAAGCAAGCTTTGATACCTAAAGGCGCAGAAATATTACCTAATCCTACTGGTACAGCACCAGGTATCATCTGGCAACCCCAACCGGGATTAACAATATTTACCTTCCCTGGTGTACCAAGCGAAATGCAACGGATGTGGGAAGAAACCGCAGTACCCTACTTGCGAAACCTTGGTTGGGGTAAGGAAACTATTTACAGTCGCATGTTAAAGTTTTGGGGTATTCCTGAATCTGCTTTAGCGGAAAAAGTTGCTGCTTATCTAAATTTAACCAATCCCACCGTAGCCCCTTACGCTAGCAAGGGAGAAGTCAAATTACGGATTTCAGCAAAAGCTGCTACTGAAGCCGCAGCACAGGAATTGATTGCACCTGTACACAAGCAACTCCAAGATATTGCAGGACTGGATTATTACGGTGCTGATGATGACACCCTTGCTTCCGTAGTTGGTGAGTTATTGCGTAGAGAGAAAGAAACCCTCTCTGTAGCAGAATCCTGCACTGGTGGCGGACTAGGACAGATGTTAACAGAAACTTCTGGTAGTTCTGATTACTTTTGGGGTGGAGTAATTTCTTATAATAACTCAGTCAAAATCAATCTCTTGGATGTCAACGCCGAAGATTTAGCAAAATGTGGGGCGGTTAGTGCTACAGTAGCAGAGCAAATGGCATTGGGAGTGCGATCGCGTCTTGGCACTAGTTGGGGACTGAGTATCACTGGTATTGCTGGGCCGACTGGTGGGACTGAGACTAAGCCAGTAGGTTTGGTTTACATTGGTCTAGCAAAACCAAACGGCGAAGTGGAGAGTTTTGAATATCGTTGGGGTACAGGACGAAGTAGGTCTTTAATTCGTCACCTCAGCACTTGCAGTGCTTTGGATCAACTGCGACGGAAGTTGCTGACAAGGTAAGACAGTTATCAGTTAACAGTTACCAGTTGATAACTGAACTCCTCTATTAGTTTACATAAATTCATAAATATTTTTTCGTAAAAGCCTCAGAAGAACTTGATTAGTTATATAGCAACTATTCAAAAATTCGCTAATTTCTAGAGGAAATATGCATCTATCTTATCGTGGCATTTGTTATCAATCTCAGACTACTCAATTACCAGTATTATATAATAGTCAAAAAGGCAATTACCGAGGAATTCCTTACAACATTCACCAAGTTAAAAATACCACAAGTCAACAATGTTTTCAACTTAAATATCGTGGTGTTAATTATAAAAGTTGCATAGGTTAAGCACATCTAAATATCATGTTCGCTTGAATACCTAGACTATCGCTTAGGCTGGTAATAGGTAATGGGAAAAACGAATGACCGACAACGAAGCATTTGTGTATAAAGATGATAATTTTAGCTATAAATATTTGCACAAATGCTTCGCCCCTAATACTCTCCTGGAGAGTTTAAAAAAGCTATGATGCTTTTTAGGTACGCAAAATTTGGCACACCAGATAGCAGAGTTCCAGATTGGTACTAAGTCAAAACCAAATTATCCCGGTGAACTACAGTTTCTGCACCTTCATATCCTAAAATGACCGGAATTTCGCTGGAGTGACGCCCGCAAATCTGTTGTAATTCTGCTTTGCTGTAATTGACAATTCCTCTTGCAATTTCATTACCTTTAGAGTCACACAAAAGTACAGCATCTTGAGCATCAAATTCACCTGCTAAAGCAGTAATACCAGCAGCTAATAGAGATTTGCCAGCTTGGGAAATTGCGACTACAGCGCCTTCGTCTAAATACAATTTTCCAGAAGGAACTAGACCATAGGCGATCCAGCGTTTACGGGCGGATGTTGGTTCTAAATGGGGTTCAAAATGAGTCCCAATTGGCTCTCCTTGTAAAATTTTTTCAATATTTTGAGGGCACTTACCTTCGGTAATTACGGTACGAACACCAGCAGCAGTGGCAATTCGCGCTGCGGAAATTTTTGTTACCATGCCACCTGTACCCCATTGGGAACCTTGAGTACCTGTTTGCACTTGTAGTTCTTCTAATTCTTTGATACTACTTACTAAAGCAATTGGTTGGGCATCAGGTACAAAACGAGGATCGGCAGAATAAAGTCGATCTACATCAGTGAGCAAAAATAGCCAATCTGCATGTACTAAGCTAGCAACTAAAGCCGAAAGAGTGTCATTGTCACCAAATTTTAGTTCCTCCACTGCTACAGTATCATTTTCGTTCACCACAGGAATCACACCTAGTTCCAGCAATTCCTTGAAAGTGTTATAAATATTAAGATAGCGGCTGCGTTCTACCAAGTCACTGCGAGTCAGTAATACTTGAGCAATTGGTTGTTGCAGAGTGGTAAATAAATCATCATAGACGCGGATCAACCGCCCTTGTCCAACTGCTGCTACTGCTTGTTTGAGGGCGATCGCTTTCGGTCTTTCTGTTAAACCCAAGCGCGCACAACCCACTCCCACAGCACCAGAAGAAACCAAAATTACCTGATGTCCCTGTCGCCGCAGATGTGACAGAGTTTCCGCCAAGATTGCAATGGTGGAAATTGCTAATTGTCCAGTTTCTGGTTGAGTCAGACTAGAAGTGCCGATTTTAACAACGATGGTTTTGCTCATTGGTCAACAGTCAATTGTCATTAAATTATTCTCCCCGCACTCCCTCATCTTCCATCTCAACTCTCACTCCTGCCAAAATTAAATTAATTGCTTCTTGAATATATTTTTCAACCATTTCTGAACTCAGCTTATCAACATACTCCTCAAAAAATCAAGCTGAATAACGAAGTTGGGATGGATTGGATAAGACGAAATTTTGATAGTTGGCCTGAAATTAAAGAACCGAACTTTTCTAAATAATTGTTAGAAAATGAATATACACTCAATTCCAAAAAAGCTTTGTGTCTTGGTGACTTTGTGGTTTAATATCTTGAACCACCAAGGCACAAAGACACCAAGTATTATAGAGACAAACTCTAAGATTTTCGGAAAATCAGAACATTTTTCGGAAGCTTAGGTAAGACGCACCTTAAGAGCGATCGCTAAATTTTGTACCTATCAGCAATGTTGTTTAAGCAGTAGCAAAGCATGAAAAGTATACAAGGATCGCGGATTGTTGGTTTGTCTGCGTTGGAAATTGGTACGATGGTTGCTGTCATCTGGCTTGTGCATGGCATAGATGAGCAAGGGATGCGGATGACAATAGGAGGAACTGCTCGGACATCATGTATTTTATTTCTCTGTGCTTTTGTTGCTTCCGCACTTCGCAGAATTTGGTCTAATTCAATCAGTGCATGGCTGTTGCAAAATCGTCGTTATTTAGGATTATCTTTTGCGGTTTCCCATACTTATCATGCGATCGCTTGCACTGGTTTATGGTTTGTTACTTACTGGTGCTTACCCTAAATTTGAACCTTTGGCAATCTTAGGATATCTCTTCCTCATTGCCATGACTGTAACATCTTTCCAGCGTCCAACCGCCAACCAAAGGACGAGGCAATGATTGGATACTGGTGTTAGACAATGCAGCAATCAAGTTTCCACCGCTAGGAAGAAAAATATCTACTTTTTTAAGCTAACTAGCCACTAGTTTCTCACCTTTAAGCATCCGCGATGCTGCTTCTAGTAGCGCTTCTTCCAGATAGGGTTTGGTGAAGTAACCACTTGCTCCCAAGCTGATAGCCATCTGTCGATGCTTGTCTGCACCTCGGGAGGTGAGCATAGCAATCGGCAAATGATTGAGGCTTGGGTCTTTTTGAATACGAGAAAGTAATTCTAGACCATCGCAACGCGGCATTTCAATGTCACAGAATACGAGGTCACAAGGTAAACCGGAACGAAGTTTATCCCAAGCTTCTTGTCCATCACGTGCCTGTTCTACTCGATAACCCGCTTTATTAAAGGTTAAAGAAAGTAACTCTCGAACCGTAATTGAGTCATCGACAATTAGTACTGTTGGATCAACAGTAGTTGCAGTTGTATCTGGCTGATGCGGAACTGCTTTTTGACTCAAAATGCTGACTGTATTTTGTTTAGAAGTTCTTCCTTGGAAGATATCGATAATTTCTAGGACATCAGCAATCGGCATAATTCGACCATCACCCAAGACGGTAGCACCAGCTACGCCAATTGGTTTGGGGGCGGGACCTTCAAATTGTTTAATCACTATTTCTTGTTCGCTCAGCACTTGGTCAACCTGTAAGGCGACTAGGGTATTTGCCGAGCGCACTACAACTACGGAAATCATATCATCGTCTCGATTACCGCCATAAACATTACCCCGGCTGAGTTGACGATTGAAAGTTAAAAGTTCTTTTAAAGGTTTGAATGGCAGCGTTCTATCCCGCCAAGGAATCAGTTTTTCACCTGCATCACCCTCTTGAATATTTTTTACGGGTATATCTAGGGTATCTTCCACGCCATCCATGGGAAAGGCAATTCTGGCTTTATCAGAAACACAGCACAAAGCCTTGCAAATACTGAGGGTTAATGGTAGCCGAATAGTAAAGGTAGTACCTTTGTCAATCTCAGAATCAACAGAAATTACGCCTCGGATTTCACTTATTTTTGTCCGAACTACGTCTAAGCCGACACCACGACCAGCTAAATCATCAGCTTGGTCTTTGGTGCTAAAACCTGGTTGAAACAATAGGTCATAAACATCAGCGCGGGAGATTGTTTGGGCTTCGCTTGGAGTGATTAAACCGACTTTGATCGCCTTTGCTTTCACCCCATTTGAATTAATCCCAGCACCGTCATCACTAACGGAAATGACAGTTTGATTACCTTGATGAAAAGCACAAACGGTGATGGTTCCCACAGCGGATTTGCCTTTTGCTTGGCGTTCCTCTGGCGTTTCAATTCCGTGAGCGATCGCATTGTTGAGCAAGTGCGTTAGGGGTGTTTTGAGGTGTTCTAAAATCATCTTGTCAATCAAGGTGTCTCGACCTTGAATAACTAACTCTACTTGCTTACCATACTTGATAGAGTTGTCGCGCACACCTCGCGGTAATAAATCGGTAGCCTGGGAAAAAGGCTCCATTCGCGCTCTTGTCAGTCCTTCTTGCAGCTGTCCTGTTACCTGGCGAAATTGTCGTGCGACACGTTCGGTTTCTTCGGTGACAAAATCAATATCACTTGCAGACTCCCGCACCCGCACGATCAGTTCAATCATTTCTTGAGACAGGGTGTGGAAAGGTGTGAAGCGATCCATTTCTAGTTCGCTAAAACCCCTATCTGTATCCGAATGACTAAAATTGCTGTTTTTGCGACTAGCTAACAAAGATGCTTCTAATAGCGATCGCTCATACAATTCCTGCATTCTTGCTCCCACATCCGAAAGTTGTTGTACCTGATGCAGTAAATTATCTAATGACTGGCGTAAACGTTCCTGATCCTGCTCTAGGGTATTGCGATTAACTACCAACTCCCCAACCAAATTACTCAGATCATCCAGATGTTTGACAGGTACTTTCATTAATTGCTCAAATCTGGAAGCATTCCAACCAGAGTTGCGTCCACCCGATAAATTGACTGTACTAGGTGTGACTGCTCCCCCTACCATCCCTTCTAATTCTTTAAATTCATTCTCAATCTCTGGGGATAAAGTTTGGTTTCTGCTATCTTTTGTAGAATAAACTGGAGTAGATTGTTCAGGTACTACTTTTTCATCTTGATCCCAAGCTAGCATTTCTTCTAAGGCAGCAAATTCGCTATCTGGAATTTTGGAAGTATCAGCCTTTGATGATATTTCTTGTTTAAGTAAATCATCCAAATCAGCAAATTCATCTTCTGCAAAAGCATCTACTTCTAATTCTGTTTCTTCAATTGAATTAGCAACAAAAAATGCCTCTTGAGATTGCCCCGTGTCTCCAGAATCTGCAATTATTTCCTCATGCTCAATACTGGGAGCTTGTACTAGTAATTCAGAATCTGTGATTCCCTGTTGCGAATAATTTTGGCCATCTTTCTGGTTAATTTCTTCGGGGTGGAAATTTAACAGTGATTCACTAGATTTTGCTATAGTGTCTTGATTTTCATCTACCAAATTATTTAGCAAATTCATTTCTGAATCTGCCTGTAATACGGCAGATGTACTTATATTGACAATGCTTACATCTGCTGAATCTGTTGTAGATGATCCATCCTCCGTTATATTTTGTTGTGGGAAGACAAAAGGATTATCTATACTATCAATTTGCAAATCATTAAATAAAACTTCCAGATTTTCGTTGCTATCCTCTTCTAGGTTGATTGCATCTAACCAGTCATTTTCTTGCTCATTACTTAGATTAGGTAAATCTAAAGCTTGTATTTCTGCGGGAAAATTAGTAAATTCCGGAGTGAATTCTAGAGCTTCTGGTGATTGCGAAATATTACGAATTTCTTGAGGAGACAACTTTTTATCAACAGGATATGAATTCTGAGATTCATTTGCCATTAATTCCGCAAAGAAATCATCATCGCTAGCATCTGTTGAGAGAATTAATTCCTGTGGAAAATCTAAATCTAAATCTTGCAGTTCAAAATCTGTCACAGACTCTGGTATTAGCTGTTGACGATCGCTAAAAATATCATCAGCTGCGGCTGCAAACAAAATTTCTTCTAAAGCTTTGGCTGCGTCTTGTTCACCAGAAAATTCTAAATCTAACCCTACTTTTTCTGTCTCTATCTGTGTCCATAAACCTACATCTTCTGTGGCTGGAGAAAACTCTGCCTTTGTAGTGCTGAGGTGATCAAATAAATCATCAAATCCTGGTGCATCAATGCTAATAGTCGGACTATGATCTTCTTGTGTTTCAGTAAATAGACTATCTAAATTCCAGTTTTCTTCTGTTGGTTGTGTAATTTCTAAACTAACTTCTTCAACTAAATCCTGATTTTCAGATTCTGCAAAGAAATCCTCAGGTTTATTGTCCAAAGTCTGAGATGATTCTATCCCAATTGGTTGAACTATAGATATTTTTTGTTGCTTTTGAATATTTTCATTAAGTGTAGGCTTTGCTGAACTATCTATATTTGATTCTAAATTTTCTTCTAAAAATTCATCGCCAAACAGTTGTACGAGAGTTAATTCTTCTTTGGCGTTACTTGTATGGCTATCATAAATATTTGTGTTTCCTTCCAAAGATAATAATTCTGCTAAATCGTTGCTAGTATCTTCAGTTTGGCTATCATTGCTCTGGGCTGCAATTTCATCATTTGCGGCATCTGGTTCGATAATTTCTTCTTCAATATCCCAAGTTTCATTAAAGTCAGGAGTTTCACTTTCAAATAATTGGGCAAGAGTATTCAACTCTGCTATTCCCACTTCTGGCCCATTAATTTCTAAACTTTCAATATCTAAATCTTCGTTTTCTTCATTCTCTGTCTCAAAAGCATTTGATAGTTCAGATAAACTAGTAATATTATTTTCTAATTCTATATCTTCTGCTGGATTTTGGATAATAAATTCATCAAAATTATCTGTGTTTTCCTGAGTTTGCTCAGATAAATCTAACAGATTACTGATACTATTTTGGGCAAATTTTAATGACTCTGATTGTGTTGTAAATTCAACTAAATTATCTATATTAATACCCAGTGGTTCAGAAACTTCTGATAGGCTTTTGATACTATCTTCTTGTTTAATTTCTATTGATTCTGATGAAGTTGTTAACTCAGTTAAATTATCTGTAGTTGATGTGTCACTGTCTTCAGTACTGGCATTTTCAACAGGTGTGGCGAATACAGTTTCCTCTGCTGCTGTTGATGGAACTGGTTCTATGTCAGCCTCTTCCTGCAAATCAGTTGTGATATCTAATAGTTCTATTTGAGGTGGAATTAATGCTCCTAGTTGCTGACTGACAATAATTTCAGCTTCTCTACCTGTTAGGACTAATTCTAAAGCTTGCTTGATATCTGTAATAACGATTTTTGCTAATGTCAAATAGCTATTTTCTTGATTAGCGATCGCTTGACCTGCGGCTTGACACAAATTACACCAAGACGCACAATTTAATTGTTCACCAAGTTCGACTAATTGCCGACAGCACTCTTGCAAACTCTGTCGCGTTTCGGGTGTTGCCGATTGCTTAAATAGCTGCAACATTTCCCGAAGTTTTTGCAATACCTGGTTTTGGCGCTGTTGCCAGCGTTCGGTATCTGCGGTTGCTACTTTTGTATTTACTTGTTTGACCAGCAAATCCAGATGTTCGTTTAGCCACCCAAACACCGGTTCTGCTTCTGACATGATATGACTGGCAGTTTCTTCTGTCAGACCAAATGGCCCGGTTAAATTTTCTAACAGCGCTTTCAGGGTATCAGATACACCCAGAAACAAAGACTCCAGTTTTTGATCAACCTGCACCGGGTACTCTTTTAAGACTTTAAAACAGTCTTCTAAGCGGTGAGCAGTGCGCTGAATACTGCTCAGACCAAGCATCGCCGCTCCTCCTTTGATGGAGTGAGCCGCCCGGAAGACTTCATTGAGCATTTCTGGGTCTTTAATCGTACTTTGCAGATTCAGCAACCCCTGCTCGATTGTGGTCAGATGTTCTTTTGCTTCTTCAATAAAGTAACCGAGAATGCGCTGTTGTTGTTCTGGCAGCATAGTCAAGGATGAAGGATAAAGGATAAAGAATGAAAAACATAGAATATTAAGGATGGATGATGAAGGATGATTAACACTTCATACTTCACACTTCATACTTCATACTTCATCCTTTTTATCTAGTTTCAGTTGTTTCTACTCGGAATCTTTCTACGGAGGCGATTAAATCACGGGAAACGCCTACCAAGTTTTGCAGTGCGCCGGAAACCCGTTGTGCTTCCTGGGATGTTTCTTGGGCTGTGAGTTCTACAGATTGCATAACTTGAGCGACAGCGCGGGAAGTTTCTGTTTGTTCGACGGTATCGGAAGTGATGGAACGTACGAGAATATCAATGCGATTTGCTACTTGAATAATATTTTCTAGCGATCGCTTGGCTTCTTCTGCCAGTTTTGTACCTTGAATTACCTGCTGCGTACCTTCTTCCATCGCTGTCATTACTGAGCCTGTTTCGCTCTGAATTTGCATGACTATTTGTTCAATTTCTTTCAGAGACTTGGCAGATTTATCAGCTAGCTGGCGTACCTCATCTGCAACGATCGCAAAACCCCGTCCCGCTTCTCCAGCTCTGGCTGCTTCAATACTGGCGTTGAGAGCTAGCAAGTTGGTTCTAGAAGCAATTTGCGAAATCAACGCCACAATTTTAGAAATTTCTTGGGATGATTCTGCTAGCCGCTTCACTTTGCGGGTGGTTTCAGCGACGGTTTCCCGAATTTCTAAAATCCCCGCTACGGTATTTTCGACCGCTTCCCCTCCTTTGAGAGCGATCGCGCTGGCTTCTCGGGCAACTGTTTCTGCTTCCCGTGCTGCTTCTGCTACCCTTTGGATAGAATCGGTCATTACTTGTACCGAATTGAGGGTGACTGCTAACTCTTCGGCTTGGCGTAAAGCATCGCTAGATAATGCTCTGGCAAAGGTTTCTGAGTTAGTTGCACCTTTGGTTACTTCCCGTGCGGCGACTTTTACCTGTTGGACGATATCCCGCAGGTTTTGAATTGTTAAGTTAAAAGCATCAGCAACTGCTCCTAAAACATCGGCTGTCACCTCAGCTTGGACAGTCAAATCTCCCCTAGCGGCTCCTTCCACGTCGTCCAAGAGACGAATCACTTGCCGTTGCAAGTTCTCTTTGGCTTCTTCCTGTTCCTGGGCTTTACGTGTGGCTTCGTGAGTAGTTGTAAATATTACCCGTGTCATTTCATTGAAGCCAGCAGCTAACTGTCCTAGCTCATCTTCTGAGTAGACGGTAGCTTGGACGCTGAGATTACCTTTGCGTACGGCATCAAATTGGTTTTGCAAATCTTTGGTTGTGCGACGGATTTGCTTGAGAGTGAGATTGCCCATGATACCCGTAGTCGCAAAACTGACAAGCCCTGCTGCTAATGACATTGCCCAACCAGTATTGCGTACAGACTCCCGTTGTTGGGGTGGAGAAACTGTCGTCGCAGCGAAACTAACTACAGCTACAACCACTGCGGAAACTACACCCACGCAGCCAGCAACGATCCATTGCTTTTTGGCTAGTGGGGCATTTTCTAGGGGTGCGAGAATCCCTTGTTCAACGCTGACTTGGGGTTCGATGTTAGTAACGTCTGTTTGGGTAAAGACTGGGACTGCTTCTTGGGAACCAGTGATACTAAACAATTCATCATCGCGATCGCTTTGTGTGGAGTTATCCGCAGTTTCCTTCCTTTTTTCAGCAATCCCAGAATTTTCAAAGGCTTGACTGAAACTCCTGCTGTTTGATGTCAGTGAGCCAGAATTTAGTTGCGAGTCACCGAAACCAGAATTAGTCACAAAATCAAATTCTGCTTGAATATTTCCCAGATCGTCAAATTCATCAAAGTCATCTAAAAACTCAATGTTGCTACCTTGAGAAACCTGGCCATTTAATTTACCGTTTGTATTCTCATGTTCGTTTTCCGAGAATGACTGGGAACCAAAAGCTGATTCAAATGCCTCTAGATCAAAACTGTCCTCATCAAAGTTCTGGTTTTGCTTTGTTGAGAAATTGGAGTTTAGTTGTTTGTCTTCTATAGTAAAAGTGCTGTTAACAGAAGCTGTTGAGGAAAATTTTTCTTTACTTTTGTATTCCACACTATTAATTTCTGTGATTTCAATATCTGTTCCTGTTTCTTCTACCAGTAAAGTTTCTTGGTCAAAATTCCTTGTGTTGATGTTCTGTAAACTATCGTCACTATATTTTTGTGAGATTTGCTCAGCAGAATCATTTTCCTGACTATTAAATCTATGATTAGGTGTTAAAGTAATTTTGGCAAAATCTGGATCACGAATGTTTGGCTGATTTTTCTCTAAATTTTGGTGAGTATTACTTGAATCACTTCTTTCTAAATTGCCATTAATTTCTGTTTTTTCCGTAGAGGATGAAAGATCATCTTGTAAAAAAGCAGGTAATTCTAACTCTGCTCCTTCCCAGATATTGGCTTGTGAAGTTGGCCCCGCTTCTGCTTGAGATGAGGCAAAAGGATTATCGTAGAAAGTTTCACAGGAGTCTACACCTGGATCAAAGCTACTATCTGTAGATAGTCCAAATGGGTTGTCTATATCTTTTGGTGATTCTTCGTGACTTGCGATCGCATTGAAGTCAAAGCTATTACTATCTAAGTCTCCTAAAATTTCTAACTTTTCTAATTCTTGTTCTGCTGGTTTTGCTGCTGCAAAAATAGAAGCTTCTTGTGAAGATTGCTGAGAGTTATCATCCTCATCAACAAAAGCATTTAATTCCTGTTGATATTGATTGATGTTATCCAGACCACTTTCGGCAAAAACAGTGATTTCTGGGTCTTGAGTTAATTCTAATACTTTTTGATATTCTGCTTTCGCCACATCATACTGCTGTAAAACATAGTAGACATGACCACGCAACAAATGGGTATTGGGGTCATTGGGTAGATTTTGCACCACCTCGTCAATCAGGGTGGCTGCTCCTTGGTAGTCTTGTTGCGCGTAGGCTGTTAGAGCCTGTTGGTATGTCTGCACGTAATTTTCTATACTCGCTGCCATGTATTGCCTCCCTATTTCATCCTGCCCAACGCGCACTACGTAAAATTGCTGTTTGATCTAGTAGTCGGAGATACTGTTTGTTTTGAGCATCTATTAACCACTCTCCCCGCAAAAAAGGAGCCATAGTATCCGGTACATTTGTTGGTGCTATAAGATGCTGTGTGTCTAGCCAATGCATACCGCCAATTTCTTCTACTGCTAAGCCCACAATTGTGTCTTGTTCTTCTATGGCGATCACCGAAATTTCGGCGCGGTCTGTGTTTAATGCTGTTGCTTCTCCCAGAAATTGACCCAAATCAGCCACCCAGATTACTCGACCTCGTAAATTTAGAGTACCCAAAAGTAAAGGAGAAGCATTAGGGATTGGGGTGATTCGATCAGGACTCAGTTCGATGACTTCGCGAATACCAGTTGCTGGTAGTGCAAACTCCTGACGCGAAGGAATAAAAAACCGCAAATGTAACTCACCTTCAGGACTTTCTACTTGTAATTCAGGACGAAAGTGATCTTGTCCACTGCCTCCTAAAAAGTCCGGTTTGTTAACCATGTTCTGCTCATCCTTATCCTCGCAGTAGTTGTTTGACTGTTCCCACCAACTCAGTTGGTTGGAATGGTTTGGCTATGTAGGCGTCTGCACCTTGTTTCATCCCCCAATAACGATCAAATTCTTCTCCTTTGGAAGAACACATGACGACGGGGACATTTTGGGTTTTGGGGTCGGACTTTAGTCGGCGGCAAACTTCGTAGCCATTCATTCGGGGCATGACAATATCTAATACCACTAAATCAGGAGGAGCTATTTGAATTGCTTCCAACGCTTCTACTCCATCAGTGGCATGGGTTACTGTTAAGCCACTTGCTTTCAGGAGGTCTGTGATCATCTCCCTTTGTGCGATACTGTCTTCCACAATCAGAACTGTACTCATAAATGCCCCTATCTACCTCCTGATGTAGACGTCCCTACTGGGAACATGCCCTGATTTCCCCGTAAGCATTTACTGTATAAAATAAATATGTTTTTCACTTTTACTAGGTAATGAGGTTTTTCTTTGGCTGGCTGGTTCTGTAGATATTATTTTTTACTCTATCTTTTATCAAATCAACAAGTGTTGTGTTTGTTTTATTACTTCACCTCTACTGTAGTTTAAATATCTCTCTACGAGGATTACTAATTCAGTATGCCCAAATGGCTTGGTTAAATAATCGGTAGCTCCCACCATTGTGGCTCTGACTCGATCAAAAAAGCCTTCCTTAGCGGTAAGCATAATAACAGGTATATTCCGAAACGCTTGGGAGTGTCGCAGCATTTCACAAATCTCGTATCCAGTCAACTCTGGCATGGCAATATCACAAAAAATTAAATCGGGTTGGAATTGAAAAACCCGAGTGAGTGCTTCTAGGGGATTAGTTATGGCGATCGCTTCATAACCTTGGGTTTGCAAAATCTTCTCTATATGTGTACAGATGCTGAGTGTATCATCAATACACAATATGCGTTGCTTGTGGTTTTCTTGTAAGCTAAGTGTTTTATCTTGTTGATTTGTTAATAATTCAGTTGTGTCTGAGTCTACTAAATGCACCCAGCCCTGTTGAACATACGGGTATATAGCTTTAGCGACAGTTACAATATTGCGATTGAGATAACGAGCTAATTGGCGTAGGGATGTTTGACCACTAGCCCAATGCTGTAGTTTATTAACTGTCACTGCTGGTAGTGAAGAGCGTAGATTGACTATATCAGTGAGTATGGGAAATTGTTCGGGAGACTGAATGTAAGGGTACAGTTGTTTCCACTGTTGCACCTGCTTCACGATTTTGCTCAGTAAAGGTGTGATTTCTAAAGTTGTTAATTGTGGTGTCAGTGCAGAACCCACTGCAAAAACGAAGCTACCCTGCTGTAAATTCAGCAGATCAAAGAGAGTCTCCTGTACTAAGTTATAAATAATACTGCGAGCCTGGATTGGATCAATGATGTTCTGCTCTAATAGTGTCCACAAATAGGCGTATTCCGGTGCATTCAAGACTTCTAAGCAGGCTCGTTCTTCTTCTGTCACCTGTACCTTGACTTGATAATGACGTAAATAATCACTCAGGCGCAACAAACTATTATCACTATCGGTTGCATAAACAATCTCACCGTTCAGAAAAAATACGAACCAAGATAAATTCTTGCCAGTGTGATTTCTCCCAAGTTGGGGACTTTTGTGAAAGCTATGGGCTTCTACAAATAGTTGTCCAGTACGCTGCCCCAACTCTATTAATTGCAGGATACTGCGGATATCTATCTCATATAAATTTCCCTGCATTTAGTGAAAAGGCACTCCTTTTTTGGGAACTGGAAAGGGGGAGACAAGAAAGACATGGGAAACAAGGAAGAAAAATAACTACTAACCATCAACCAACAACCACCAACTACTAACCAATAAAGTTTAATATTTTTTAATATACCTAGATTAAGTGAGTGATAACACGGTAGTCATCATAACTCACAACAGTACAAAATATTGAAGAAACAACAATTTAGTTGTCTGAATAACCAGACGTGATATTTCTTGTCTATACATAAATTTTGCCTGTCTTGTTTACCTCCGACTTGGGTTAAACAAGGCAGGTTAACGTAATTATCTCATGTATAACCAAAAACAAATTTATTAAGTGCATCAAAAGGATTAAAGGTGTGCTGTATTTAGCAGAAGTACAAAAACAAAAAGGCGGTTTGCTTGGTGGTGGTGGCAAAACGGAACTGAAACTTCTGGCTTGTCAACGGACAGACCAGAGTTGGAGTACTGGGTCAGAAGAAGTCATTGCAGTTGAAGAAGCCAGTAAATTAAATGATGGTGCGCTGGTACTGGTAGAATTGAATCCTCAGCGCCAAGTACAGCGAATACAAGAAGCGGGACGACCGCTAGTGAACATTTTGCAGAATTTTTCTCGCCAACTAGAAAAATTTAAACTGAAAGAAGAAGAAATTGACCAGTGGAAAGAGTCGCTAACATTTCAAGCGCAGGAACTTAACCGCCGGGAAATAGAAATGGAAACACGCTTAGAACAGCTGCAACAGATGGAAGATGAGTTTCAACGCTTAGATGCAGAAAAACAGGAAGTTGAAACTTGCCGTGCTGAAATTGAAAGGTTGCAACAAGAAATAGAGCGTAACCGCCAAGAACTAGAAGGAGCTTGGGAGCATTTACGGGGTGAGCAGCGTCGCCTAGAAGAACATCAAGCACAGTTGCAGCCACCGACTGTGATGGATGAAGAACAAACTCGGGTATTACAAGAGTTACTGGATCAGCTTTCTAGTAGTGTTGCTCCGACAGAAATAGTGCGGGAAAATCTGCATCTAGCATTTGAAATGGTGGAAAAACAGCAAGCTTTGCTCAATCCCCACTGGCAACAACTAGAACAACAAAGAATATTAATTGAGAAACAACAGGCTGAAATTGAACGTTTGTCGCAACTTTTCTCGGAACGCCAAAATGAATGGCAGCAAACTCAAAATTCTCTAGAACAACAAACAGCTCAGTTGCAGGTGAACACAACTACTCTCCATAGCAAACAAGAGTATGTTCGGATACTGAAAGAGCAACTGCGATATCAGGAACAGTTATACCAACAAATTTACTCTTTAGCTACAAATTATAGTGATGTTGTTCCCTCTCCAGAGTTTGATTTGGAAACTTTGGAAAAAATGCCTCTAGAAGAACTGCAAAAAATAGTACAAGACTTGCAAGAAAAATTAAACATAGACTCTAGCTTTGTCAACGATCAAGAACAAGAGCTGAAATATAAACAAGAAGCTATAGAAGAAATCCAACAAAAAATAAATCAAGCATCGGCAAGTGAACGAAGTCAATTAGAAACGGAACTAGCTGATGAAAAAGACCACTACCAGATGCTAAATGAAACTTTGGTAGGACAACGTCGCCATTTACTTGAGCGTCAAGCACTGCTCAAGCAGCACAAAATAGTACTACTGCGGCGACAAGGACAAACCGTCGCGAATGAAGATGAAAAATTGGATTTAAATCCGGTACTCGAACAAATCCAAAAACAACGACAACAACTGTCAGAAACCCTACAAAATCTAGAAACAGAGATTGAGCAGGTACAAGCTAGCATTAATCAGATACAAGCAGATATTGAGCAACAAACTCAAGCACAGGCAATGAAACGCGAGGAACTGCAAACAATGGAGCAAAATTTGCTGTCTTTGCGAACAACAACTGCCCAATCCCAAGGTCAGCTCAATTTATATCAACAAGCTTTACAACCAATTCAAGATTCCTTGGATGGGTTGCGACAAAAACTACAAGGTGTTTCTGAATCTTTAGCGGAAGTTCAACAAATTGGTGATTCTCAACTCCAGGCTATTAACCAGATGCGTCAGGTTATCCTGAGTTTAATTTCTCAACCAGAATTGTCAGCAATATGAAAAATTATGAATTATGGCTAATGTGAGTTAAGCCTTGACCAAAATCATGTTTTGGAAATCGACCACCGATACACACAGATAAACACAGATAGACTAATTGGGAATCAGTCAATAGTTAGCTGTTTGTAATGGATAACTTAACACTCGCGTCGTTGTGCATTATCGACTTTTATAAATTCACAATTGTTTAAGATTTAATCGTGATCCAATCACTTTCTACTATCGCTGTCGCACCACTGGGAAATGGATCAGTTTGCGATTTATTTGGTGCTGTAATTAAAGCTGTGAGTTTTTCGATTTGCTCAAATGTGGGAGCTACAGGAAGGATTTGTTGTAAAACTTGCCGCATTACACGTCTTTGTAGAGCAATTGGGGCTTTCTGTAATACACGACGATTGAGTCTGAGAAGTTGGTCGGGAGTTTCTGATGGGATAATTGTTCTTCCTACCATCGCCTCTTCTCGCAAAGCTTGGGCAGCTTTTTCTAAATACTCCACTTCCGCTTGCAGTAGTTCTGCTGTTTGAGCTAAAGCTAATTCTACTTTCGGGTTGAAATTTTCTGACAAATATGGTATGACTTCTTGGCGAATTCGGTTACGGGCGTACTTTAAATCTTGATTTGTAAAATCTTCCCAGATAGGCAGTTGCAAATCTTGGCAAAATAGCCCAGTTTCTGTGCGGGTAATTTCTAAAAGTGGACGCACCAGTATAATGCCATCAACAAGTGAACGTTTCCAAGTCAAAGCTTGCAGACCATCAGCACCAGCACCACGAATTAAGTTATAAAGTAATGTTTCTGCCCGATCGCTTGCTGTGTGACCTGTAACTACATATTTATAATTATGCTCCTGGGCGATCGCACTCAAAACTTGATACCGCCATTCCCTTGCAGCAGCCTCACTTTGTAGAGACGCGAGATCTCGCGTCTCTACAGTTTGCAAGTAAAAAGATATACCCCAATTTTTAGCCAAATTTTCTATGTGCTGGGCATTAGCCTGTGAGTCAGTCCGCCAGCGATGATCACAGTGGGCAATACCTAACTTCCATTCCCATTTGGGTTGTAAATCTAACAATAATTTAATTAAACAAAGAGAATCTTGTCCACCAGAAACTGCAACTAGCAAATGCTCCTTACGTTCAAACAGGTGACGTGATCGGATAGTGCGATGGATTTTTGCATGTAGGGGAGTCCATGTCACCCGATTTTGGATTTGAGATTTTGGATTTTGGATTGGTTCCACAAGATTTATTTGAGGGCTTGTACCATCAAAAAAATTATCATATTTTGAATTTTGCAGCACGAATTATCCTCAAAAAAACTCTGTGTCCCTTCATTACTAACTTTGGGCCCCTGGTGCGTTTAATCAAAAATATAAAACATTAGTTATTAAACTCTTTATAATACGTAAAGTCTTTAAATTGACGATTGTTGTCTATGTCTGATTCTTGCTGATTCTTATCTAATTTTTCCGAATCATCAGAACAAAATTCTACACATAATCTAATTTTACCTTCTCGCCACTTTTTACCAGGGATTAGAACGTGACAATCTAATCCCTCTTCAAAAAATGCTCTTAGTGAAACACCTTCACAAGAAGCAGTCTTAATTTTATTTATTAGTTCAAATAATAACTGGGTGTGATTTGAATCTTCAAACAGAGGTTGACGAAAATACAAAACATCATCTTCTGGATTTAACGCTTCCCACTTATCATTCATAATCAATCTCCTAGAACTAAATTTATAGTTCCCAGGAGATTGCAGTTAATTTCAAATTATCCATCCTGAGCAAGGATAATTTACGGACTCTTTAACGTCGCAACCTTCATAAAGAGGAGTTGAAGGGCGAGATTTCTAAAAGAACCAGCCATAAGAGTGTAAACCCTTACCCAACAAATTCACACCCAAATAGCAAACCCAGACAACGACAAAACCACTAGCAGCTAAAATAGCTGGGCGACGTCCTTGCCAACCACGAGTAATACGGGCGTGGAGGTATGCTGCAAATACTAACCAGGTAATTAGCGCCCAAGTTTCCTTGGGGTCCCAACTCCAGTAAGAACCCCAAGCTTCGTTAGCCCAAACTGCACCAGCAATAATACCAATTGTCAGCAGAGGAAATCCGAGTCCAATGATCCGATAGCTGATGTTATCTAGGGTTTCAGCCAGGCTAAGACGTTGGGGAGAAAGAGGTTGAGAATCTTGGGTGTCGGATTTTAGATTTTGAATTGTAGGTGCTAATACGGTATCCAAAACGGCGGTTTTACCATTGTTGGTGGATTCATAACGGGCAACACCATTACCATTATTGTCTGCAATCATTGCTGATGATTGAGAAATTAATTCACCTGCTTTTTGCAAGCGGTAGCCGTTGCTGCGATAGCCACCAGTCCCGACAGAGCTACCCTGGAGTCTAATCTCCTGCCCACGAGTGACAATTAAAAAAGCGATCGCCAACAATGAACCTACCATTAAAGCGGCATAACTTAACATCATGACGCTAACGTGCATCATCAGCCAATTTGATTTCAATGCAGGTACTAAAGGTTCTGCTACTTGCATTTGGGATGGTAATGTGAGGGTAGCAAAAGCAGTAATACTCATGGCAACAGGGGCGGTAACAACTCCCACCAAACGACTGCGGCTGTTGTTTTCTGCAATCAAATGGATGGTAGTGATTCCCCAAGCGAGGAAAAACAGAGATTCATACAAATTGCTGAGAGGGAAATAACCAGCCTCTAGCCATCGCGCCCCTAACATTGTGGCAATACACAAATTTGCGATCGCCATTCCTGCGGTTCCTAATGCTGGCAAGTAGGGCAAGTTGGGAAAAGCCGCCCCACTCCAATAAATCAGCATTGTGGTAAAAAGGACGGCAAAGGAAGTATTGTCTAGCCAATTTTGGAGTTGAAGCAAATTCATAAAGCGTTTTCCCCTGTGAATTTTTAGAGGTTTAGATTCTCACAGTATTGATCCTATCTGTTTCGGGGTAGTTAGTAATTAGTAGCTAGTTATTGACTCCATCCTTACCTTAAGCCGAAGGTGTCTACACACCCCTCAACTCTCTTGCAAATACGTTAATTTTGAATTGTTTTCTCCCCATTGCCCCACACTCCCATACTCCCCACCTCCCCACACATCGTAGAATAAATATCACATTTGCCCTAACTTTTTGGAGAGTCAAGCCATGCCACTAGCAGTTGGAGTTATAGAAACTTTAGGTTTTCCCCCTGTATTAGCAGCAGCAGACGCAATGGTCAAAACTGCTGAAGTTACCCTTGTATACTACGGTTTAGCAGAAAGCGCTCGTTTTTTAGTCGCTGTGCGAGGACAGGTTGCTGAAGTCAAAAGAGCAGTTGCAGCAGGTATAGAAGCTTGCAACCAAGCCCAAGGTGATGGCGGTCAACTGATCACCCATTATATTGTTCCCAACCCACCAGAGAATGTAGAATCTGTTCTACCTATACATTTCACTAAAAAATCAGAGCCATTTCGCATTTTCTAAATTTGGTTGTCAAATCATCCTGTGTACTTGCTTCCCGGAATAATAAATAAAGATGATAGATTTAACTCTATAAAATATGTAGCAACCTTCGTACAATTAATTGGTAGCGCCACATAACTTTTACTGATATAGGAGACAACCAATGCCACTACAGGCAGTTGGATCAATAGAAACTAAGGGTTTTCCTGCCGTACTAGCTGCGGCAGATGCGATGGTGAAAGCAGGTCGAGTCACCCTCGTAGGTTATATAAGAGCTGGTAGCGCTCGCTTTACTGTGAACGTCCGAGGTGATATACAAGAGGTAAAAACGGCTGTTGCAGCCGGTGTAGAAGCTGTAGAGAATGTTTACGGCGGTGTCCTAGAAACTTGGGTCATTATTCCCCGCCCTCACGAAAACGTGGAAGCTGTTTTGCCAATTGGCTATACACAAGAAGTCGAACAGTATAGGCAGGCTGTGGAAAATCCAATTGTATCTAGACCCAATAATCGTTAATCAGTGCCGAAGCCAGTAGTGCAGTAAATACAAAGCGCCTATCACAGGTCAGCGCAAAGGCAAACACTTCTTCGCACTTCTATAATTTATCCTCAGAAAGCGGTTCTCCGCTCTGAGGGTCTTTGCTAGTTCATCAACTTTTTGTCCATTTTGACAGTTTGTTGATTTTTACAACAAATGACAAATTGTTTGAAAGTTCAGCACTGAGAATCAAGACTCTACAATTCAAGATTCTATAACTTTTGGTTTTACTGTTGACCAATTGTATAGTTTATGAATATCCTTATCTTCGCTACAAAAGTTCAAAGTTTTTATAAAGACATTCAGTGATTTTAAGTTTTGCCCCCTCAATTAAAGTACCCTAGAGGGTACTGTAAAACTTTTTGTCACTTTTTCAGAATAATCTTGTGTGGTATTTTCTCTCAGAAGATTTTGAGTGATTAACAAAAGCTGCTTTGGCTATATTTGTGTAATTATACTTAATTATGGTTACTAAAAATACATTAACTTACGGGTTTTTGGTAAAGTAAAATTTCTAATACTCAGAAACACTAGGGCATACTTCACAGAAGTGAAACTAAAAGCGTAGAAACGACGTCTAGAATTTGAGGGCAATTTCATAGTCTAACAATGGTAAAAAAGGCTAAAACTCAGCCTTTGATAACTTTTTATCTGTCTGAGTAGAAGAACTAATTTAGTTTACAAAATTAAATATTTGGTTTAATTGGGGAAATTGCTCAAAAAACATGATTTTCGGGAAGATGAACATGAAAATATGATGAGAAAGTAGAAGTAACTGCATAAAACCCGTGAGTCAAAACGTAATAAAAGTAGAATCACGTAGATGTTCCATCAGGACATCATGCAATTGGGAGCAACTGCCAGTCAAAAACTTGAGTGAGGTGAAAAATGGAGGTTGTGATGCAGCAAACTTTAAAACAGGGTTTCGAGGAGCGCAATCTCACTATGGCTTCTGAGGCGGATAAGGTGGCACAGTTCTGGCACAAGCGGCTAGAAAATGAGTGTCCAGGACAAACCACAGCGAATAAAGAGAGTATCGTTCGCTGGCTGCTAGGCAGCAATCAAGAGCGATTTGAAGACCCAAAACAATTAGATATTGCTAAGCAAGCGATGGAATATCGTTGGAAGATTTTGAATCAACGCTACTTAGGCAAATCAAGAGAAGCTGCTTATAAAAATTTACTGGCTCGCTTGGGAAGTCTAGTAACATTACGGAATAGAATTCAGACATGGGTTGCTCTAAGTCGCGATCGCCAACGTTCAGTTTTGGATGTCTTACAAGAAGTCATTCAAGAACTGTTGCAAAGCGACAACTACATGCAGCAACAAATGGCTCTGATTTCCGAATTTACCACCGATCCCCGCTTACGGAACGCTCTGCTGTTTGCCAGTGTAGAAGAATATTGCCTGCGACCAGTACGCAATCAACCCCTGCTAGTTTACAGATTTGTAAATTATTTGCGTCGTACCCAACGTGGTGGCTTGACCCAAGTACCTGGTAGCGACATGGTGAGGCTAGTCTCAGAAGAGATCCTTAGCGACGATAGCGATAATCGAGTCAACTTAGTAGACACCCAAGCGATCGCCGAATATCAAGAAGCGCAAGAACAAGAAGAACAACAGACACTGCGACAATCAGTCAAGGATGAATTTGAAAATTACTTACTAGAAAATCTCGGACAAGAAGCAGTAGATTGGTTGCGGTTGTACTTACAAGGTCAATCCCAAGATGCGATCGCCAAAAAATTAGGCAAGCCGATCAATGTCATTTATAGACTGCGGGAAAAAGTTAGCTACCACGCTGTGCGTGTTTTCGCCCTCAAAGACAAACCAGAATTGGTTGAATCTTGGCTACAAACATCATTGAAAGAGCATAATCTGGGGCTGACACCAAGTCAACTTCAGCAATTGCATGAAAAATTGACCCCAACTCAAAGACAAGTTCTAGAATTGCGACGAGCAGGCAATAGCATAGAAGAAGTAGCCCAAAAATTAAAACTCAAAACCCATCAAGCAATGGGTGAATGGACTAAAGTCTACCTGAGCGCCCAGACTTTGAGAAGCGAAGAGTAAGGGAGTAGGGTATGCAGAATTTTTGGTTGTTACTTGCACCACAACGAAATTTCCTACGAGCAACTACAAAACAGGAGGGTTAGTTGCTCCCAACACAAGTAACAAACAACTAGCAACTGCTAGCTATTTACGACGTTAAATTCAAAATAAAGCACTTGCTTATTTTGTAGTTAATTTAACTTTTATTTATCTAAACGTCATGATTTGTTTACTGCCAAAAAAATTCTGGGCAGAATAGGATATATAGAAATATCAAGTAATCTAAGTCTATGTTGTCTTCAAAGGGCAAAGCAATTGATACCGAAGCTAGCAATCAGCAAGAAGTGCCATCTGACACACACATATTATGGGAGCAAGGAATAGAACGCGAGCAAGTATTCCAGCTGATTGAAAGCTTTCTGTCCTTTGAAGCCTGCCTTTATCATCAAGTTGTACCACTAAAAATGCAAGACAACAGCTTGTTATTGGGCATGGTCAATCAAGAAGATAGTGCAGCCTTAGATTACGTTCGTCGTATATTGTCTTACATAAAATGTACATTAGTATCTGAACCGATTACAGGCGATATTCACCGGAAAATACTTTCAGCCTATCTAAACTACAAAAATACATCCCCCTCAGCGACTCAACAAGACTCTAATCACCAACCAACAAACTCAACTCCGAATCAAACTGAAAACACCGTCCTCCAATTAGATGCTTCTGCTAACCCACAGCCAGAAACTGTAAGTCAAAATACTCCTCACTCTCATCCCATGGTTGTTACCAATCCCAACACCACAGAAGCACAACAAACAGAACAAGGAAATCATAATATTAGCTTAGCAACCACAGGTAACTTACCTGTTTTATCAGTTCCAGTAGCAACAGAATTCTCTCCTGTAGAGATACTGTTAACCTTACCACCAAAAAAATTACTAGAAGAATTATTAGGTAGGGTTTTAGCAGGGGGAATCGGTCGGCTCTACTTAGAAAGACTCCCCTACACAGGCAGGATTCTATGGAGTGAAAATGGAGTTTTGCAATCTGTATTAGAGAAAGTACCTTTATCGGTGTTTCAGGGAGTAATGAATGAATTAAAAAGATTTGGTTCTCTGCCTGTGATCACACTTGCAGAACCCAAACAAGTTGAAAGAGAATGCCTGTATCAACAAGACCGTTTGTTATTGCGCTTGCGAGTCATGCCTGGCATGTACGGTGAAGAGGCAACCCTTCAGGTACTGCGAGGAGCAGCGTTAAAGTTTTATCAACAACAACAGTTAACACGCCTTAGTCGTGATGCTTTGGGCATTTCTCGGCAACTCAGCTATAAATTGCATGAATTACAAGAGAGACTTTTAGTTAACCGCAACATTAATTCTAGTCAGCTAGAAACTTTCAATGCCCTCAACAACCTGTTACAAAATTTAGATCAGCATATAAAAAGACTTACAATTGAAACCTCTGAACCACCCACAAAATGAATTTTGGTCAATTGTCAATTGTTAGTAGTTAGTGGTTAATGGTTATTCCTACACTCCCCATCTCCCTATCTCCCCACTGCCCCTAATCCCCACCAGGGGCCCCGAGTTCCCCATCCCCCACCTCTCCTTTTAGGTAAAACCGCTGATTTCGATCACATAATCTTTGTGCTGTAATAAAACTCTAGACCGATTAACTAGATGGTTGCGGTTATACATATAGTAATTTTGCAATTTTGTGCACAGTAAAATTACGGTTGAAAAGCTTATGAAGTGTGAAGGGTGAAGTGTGAGGTGTGAAAGATGAAGTATTTATCTTAATCCTTCTGCCGCGCCACGTGCTTTATGCCGGGAAACCCGTCCACCGCAGTGGTTCTTCTGCCTTCCGCCTCCTTATACTAACAACAATTATTCTTGCATTTCATGCATACAGAGGTTTTTAGTGAACTTTTCCCTTTAATGAGTACAGCCAATCCACAAACTCTGGAATGGTTGCTTTCGGTTGCTGTTGAACACGAATACCCAGCCGGACGAGCTGTTTTGATGGAAGATGCCTGGGGTAATGCAGTTTACTTTGTAGTTTCTGGTTGGGTAAAAGTTCGACGCACTATAGGGGAAGATTCTGTTGCTTTGGCAATTTTAGGTAGAGGCGATTTTTTTGGAGAAATGGCAATTTTAGATGAATCTCCTCGCTCAACCGATGTAATTGCTCTTTCAACAGTAAAATTACTGAGTATCTCTAGAGAAAGATTTATTCATATACTATTTAAAGACCCGCAGTTACACCACCGAATGCTGCAATTAATGGTGCGGCGACTGCGACACGCGAACGTACGCTTGCAAATGCGCTCTGCTCCGCCAGCGGTTAAACTAGCTCACACTCTTGTCAGCTTGGGCGAAAGCTATAGTGAAGAATCAAGCAAAGGCAGAGAAATTTTTAACATCTCTTTCAAAGATTTAGCAGATGTTACAGAAATTGGGGTTGAAGAAACCACTAAAATTATGGAAAAATTAGACGAAAAAGGTTGGATAAAAATTGACAATGCTAATCAAGTGGTTCATCTCGTCAACTTTCGCCAATTGATGAACTTGGCTGGCAAAGTTTAATACTTTCAGATCATTCTGACTGTTTGTTCATACAAGAGTTATGAGTTAGGAGTTATGAGTTAAATTAATCTTTTGACTCATTATTCCGTAATGTTTACTCTTAAGTTCAGATGAATGAAACAATAGCACCTTGTACCGATACGCGCCTTCAAAAAAAATTACCAACCATTCATTACCAAGTGGCAATGCCTCAACCAGAAAACCATCTGTTTGAGGTGACCTTACACCTTGTGGGCTACCCTTTTTCCATTCTTGATTTAAAATTACCAGTTTGGACTCCTGGTTCCTACTTAGTGCGGGAGTATGCTAAGCATCTACAGGGATTTACTGCTTTCAGCAATAATAAACCCTTAAATTGGCGAAAAATTAGTAAAAATCATTGGCAGGTAGAAACAAACGATGTATCAGAAATTACTATAAAATACCGCATTTTTGCTAATGAACTCACCGTACGGACAAATCATTTAGATTCTACGCACGGTTATTTTAATGGTGCGGCGCTGTTTTTTAGACTACCAAAATTTGACAAGCAACCAATTTTTGTGACTATTGTGACACCACGGTCAGAATGGCGGGTAACTACAGCACTACCACCTGTCCCCGGACAAGCCAACACTTTTTGTGCTTTGGATTTCGACACCCTTGTAGATAGTCCTTTTGAGATTGGTTCTCATCAGCTCTATCACTTTCAGGTACTAGATAAACCCCACGAACTAGCTATCTGGGGACGTGGTAATTGCCAAGTGCAGCAGATGATTGCTGATATCAGCAAAATTATTGAAGTCGAAGCACAAATGTTTGGTGGCTTACCTTATGAAAGATATGTGTTTCTGGTGCATTTATTCGCCCAAGCTTATGGGGGTTTAGAGCATAAAAACAGTTGCTCATTGATTTATCAGCGGTTTGGATTTCGCGATCGCGAAAAATATGATCGCTTCATGCAATTGGTAGCCCACGAATTTTTCCATTTGTGGAATGTCAAGCGCATTCGTCCTAAGGAACTGGAAGTTTTTGATTACGACCAAGAAAACTATACCTCTTGTTTGTGGTTCTGTGAGGGAACAACTAGTTACTACGATTTACTAATTCCTTTACGGGCTGGCATTTACGATGTCAAATCATTTTTGAATAATTGGGGTAAAGAAATTACCAGGTATCTGACAACTCCAGGGCGAAAAGTGCAACCCCTGTCTGAATCTAGTTTTGATGCTTGGATTAAACTGTACCGTCAGGATGCCAACAGTGGTAATTCTCAGATGTCCTATTATTTGAAAGGAGAAATGGTATCGTTATTGCTAGATTTGCTGATTCGTTCCCGGCATAACAACAAGCGATCGCTTGATGATGTCATGCTGCAAATGTGGCACAAATTTGGCAAAAACGAAATTGGTTATACTTCAGAACAGTTGCAAGAAGTAATAGCATCTGTAGCAGGAGTCGATTTATCTGATTTCTTTAAACGCTACATAGATGGTACTGAAGAATTGCCTTTCAATCAGTACCTAGAACCTTTTGGCTTGCAATTGGTAGCACAGACAGAAACAGAACCTTACTTAGGTGTGAGAGTAGGTAGCGAAAATGGACGGGACATAATTAAATTTGTCGAAGCCGATTCCCCAGCCCAATTGGCTGGGATTGATCCTGGTGATGAACTGCTGGCAATCGATGGGATCAAGGTGACAGCAAATCAATTAAGCGATCGCCTGAAAGATTACCAACCCCAAGACATTATCCAAATTGCGGTTTTCCATCAAGATGAACTTCGCATTTACCCTGTCACCTTGGCTTCTCCACCTGCAAGCAAATACCACGTGCAACCTGTAGTTAATCCCTCTGCCACACAGAAACAGAACTTTGACAGGTGGTTGGATGCATCGCTGGCAAATCTGCGGTAGGCTTAGTCGTACTTGTATCGTAGTTGTGTGGGCATTTATTTGTCCACCATCCTACACAACCTGCTCCTTTACATCAAACTCATAGTAAAACTGCATCATTCTCCACAGCCTCCTTCACTCCTTCATCCCAAAGAATTTCTGTTGCTTTTTGAGCAGAAAGCGGACGGAAAAAGAGGAAGCCTTGAACATCCTCGCAGTTGATAGATTTTAAAAATTCCAGTTCTTCTTGCTTTTCTACTCCTTCAGCAGTCAGCCTCAACCCCAAACTTCTCCCCAACCCAACAATCGCCTTGACGATGTGAGCCACTTTCACATCCTTCGTCAAATCACGAATGAAAGAACCATCAATTTTCAAATTGTGGAGTGGTAATAGCTGTAGACGTGATAGAGAAGAATGACCCGTCCCAAAATCATCAATAGAAAGGTGAACTCCCATCTCCTCTAACTGTTGCAACACAGTTCTGGTAAATTCCAAATCTTCAATAGCAGTTGTTTCTGTAATTTCTAATTCCAAGAAATTTGCTTCTAAACCCGTCTCATCCAAAATCTTAGCCACTGTCTCCACCAGTCCTGGTTGGCGGAATTGCTTGAGAGAAAGATTGACAGCCATAGTAATAGCAGGTAACCCTTCCTCCTGCCAAGCTTTATTCTGCCTACAAGCTGTCCGCAACACCCATTCTCCAATAGGGATAATTAATCCGCTTTCCTCTGCCAAGGGAATAAATTTACTGGGAGCTACTAATCCCATATCTGGATGTTCCCAACGCAGCAGCGCTTCCATACCAGTAATTTTTCCTGTGTCAATATTTACCCGGGGTTGGTAGTGAACTACAAACTCTTCTCGTTCTAGGGCATGGCGCAAGCTCCTTTCTAAAGTCAATATTTCAGGAGTTTTGGAACTGATAGAAGTTGTATAAAATTGAAAATTATTCCTACCCTCGTCTTTGGCATGATACAAAGCCACATCCGCATGTTGGATCAGAGTTTCAACATCAGGACTATGCTCGTCAAACAGGGCAATGCCAAGGCTAGCACTGACATAAAGTTCATGTCCCTCTATATGAAAAGCTTTTTCTAGTTCTTGCAGGATTCTTTGAGCTACCTGGGCGACCTCTTCCACATAATTAACTTGGGGCAAGAGGATGATGAATTCATCGCCTCCCCAACGAGCAACAACATCACCAGATCTAAGGGATTCCCGTAATCTTTGGGCGACATTTTGTAGCAATTGATCACCAAGTGTATGTCCCAGAGTATCATTAATCGTTTTGAATCGATCTAAATCCAGAAACATGACAGCTAAGCTCTCTTTCCTACGAGCCGCATTCGGTAAAGTTCTCGTTAGTTGCTCTTTAAATAACAGACGATTAGGTAATCCTGTTAGTAAATCGTGGAGAGCCTGGTAACGAATCATCTCTTCCACCTGTTGTCGCCGTCGAGCGCCACTGATACTAGCAGCCATTGTCAAGAGAGTAGATTCTTCGTGCCTCAACCACTGGCGCTGCTTACAACAATCTGCTAAACCAAGGACACCCCAGAAATTTTCATCTAGATGCAAAGGTACAAGTAATAGGGATAAAATGCCTTCACGATGGAGAATTTCTTGGTCAATGGCATTTAATTCTTGAGTCAAACTCTGAATAGATTTTCCTTGAGAGAGGGCAGTATACCAGTGGCCTAATTCAGAAACTTGATAGGATGGATTTTGCTTATTACCTTCGGATAGGACAGAATCGCTTCTCCATTCAAATCGGAGCGTCATTACCATTTCTGCGGTGACAGGGTGGGGATGGTTCTCAAACAAATAAACTCGATCTACTTGAGCAGCTTCACCCAGAACTGCTAATGCTTTATCAATGGCTTTTTCATAGTTCATTTCTGTGAGTAAAGAATTAGTAGCTTCTGCTACTGCTTGGAGCAGGCGATCGCGTTGGCGTAATTCAATCTCAGCCTGCTTTTGCTCTGTAATATCTCTGACAATAAAAGTTCTAATTAAATCGCTTTCTGGAAGATAGTGCACTGATTGTTCAAATACTTCTTCCCCAATTTCTACTTCTCGAATAAAAGAATTCCCTGGGCAATTTTGAACAGCACTAGTAAGTCCTGCCAAAATTGTGTGCTGTACACCTAATTTTCTAATGTCGGGAAAAGCCGCAGCAGGATTAAGATAAGTTACTGTTCCTCCTATATCGACTTCAATAATTGGATTAGGAATCAATTCAGGGAAAGAAGCCAACCGAGCAAGGGCAACTTCACTAGCACCTTCGACACCATCTGTAGGAACAATTAAAGTTTCAAAGGGATTAACAGGACTCGCTTGTTCCGATAGGAAGCCAGATATGTCTTCAGCAACACAAGATTCCGAAAAAGCTTGCTCTGATAAATTTGAGATCGCATAATATTTGGCTTTCACTTGATTATTGCCAAATTCAATTACATCTCCATGCTTGAGATCATGAGAGAAGCATTTCATACCATTTACAAATAGCCCGTTTGTACTCCTTTTGCCTTTAAAACTGCCATCAATGATCCGAAAGCCATACTGCTCTGTCTCTGGCAGAGTTACCCGTAATAAAATGGCGTGCTGTCTAGAGACAGATCGAGAACGAAGAACGATCGCATTTCTGACATCCCGTCCCAGAGAATATGTAGCCTCTTTCAAGGGAATAGTTCGCTGTCCTTGCAAGTCTCGGAGAACTAACAGGTGGCGTATTTTTTCCCGCTCATTTCCTGGCATGACTCCTTCCTCAAACTCTCATCTGTTCGGGTCTTGGTCTGAAAAATACTGCTCCCATAATTCTTGATCTTGAGTAGGCATTTCCATCAGCAGTTGCTCAACTAGCTTTATCCCCATCGGCGAGGGATTGGCACGACCGTTTTCCCAACGGTTGACCGTCTGAAACGAAACCCCCAACTGACGAGCTAGTTGCTCCTGTGAGATTCCTAGCCTTTTTCTCAACTCACAAATGAGATTCGGAAACTTTGGCTTTGCGGTCACTTTTGTGTACTCTTTTCTCTCTTAAATATTCAGAATAAGATTAAACACTTGGTATAACAAATGGTATATTTGCATAATTTTTGAACTAAATTCAGCATAAGATGAGCTAATCAAAACTATCATCATCAAAGCAAACAGACTTACAAACTCTCATAAAAATCTCTGCGGAAATCACTGCTTCATTAATCATATTTTATAATTTTTCAAACGTTTACATTGATCAATAAACTAATCTCTGATTATGGTAAAAATCAAACAGCCGCTACTTTGAGTAAATAGAATTAATATGAAAACAATATAAAAATGTAATTGAGAAAACAGAAAAATGGAAAAATATGTATGTACAGTCTGTGGTTACTTATATAACCCAGCAGAAGGTGATTTAGATGCTGGCATACCAGCAGGCACAGCTTTTGCAGATTTACCTGAAGACTGGGTATGCCCAGTATGTGGGGCAAAAAAAGACGATTTTGAACCAGACGAGTGAGGTGGGGAGTGTGTAGACGCGCCTGGGCGGCTTCCCGCAAGGGTAGGGTGTGAGGGGTAGTAAGCCATTAACCACTAACCACTAACAACTAACCACTAACAATTGACCAATGACCAATGACAAATATTATAGTTATAGGTGGTGGCGCGGCTGGTTTTTTTGGCGCGATCGCTGCTGCCAAAGTTAATCCTTACGCTCATGTGATTTTACTAGAAGCCAGTCATCAACCATTGGCGAAGGTTAGTATTTCCGGTGGTGGACGCTGCAATGTTACTCATGCTTGTTTTGAACCCCAAGAGTTAGTAAAAAATTACCCCAGAGGTGGTAAAGCCTTATTGGGCGCTTTTACACGCTTTCAACCCCAAGATACTATCACCTGGTTTCAGGCTCATGGTGTCAAGTTGAAAACTGAGGCTGATGGCAGAATGTTTCCCACCACAGATAGCTCCGAAACTATCGTCAACTGTCTCATGAGTACAGCCAAAGCAGCTGGGGTGGAACTACGCACAGGAAGTGCGGCGGTGGGAGCTAGGCTAGGAGGGGCAAATTTCCCCCTTTCTCGCTTCGAGATTACTCTGAAGTCGGGCGAGAAATTACAATGCGATCGCCTACTATTAGCAACAGGTAGCAATCCCATAGGCTATAAAATCGCTCAACAACTAGGACATACTATTGAACCACCAGTCCCATCTTTATTTACCTTCAATATTAAAAATAAAGAGCTGACAGAATTGGCTGGTGTAAGTGTTAATCCTGTGAAATTACGGCTAATTGTACCAGAATATCCCCATCTAGAACAAACAGGCCCATTACTGATTACCCATTGGGGTTTAAGTGGTCCAGCCGTGTTGAAATTGTCTGCTTGGGGTGCAAGAATGCTGCACTCAAGTAATTATCAAGCCACTTTAGTTATTAATTGGCTACCGTACCTCAAACAAGAACAAGTACGTCAACACTTGTTAGCAGCTAAGAAAGATTCACCTAAGCGTTTAATCGCATCTCATCGCGTTGTTGACTTACCTCACCGCCTCTGGCAATATATTGTTTCTTGTGTAGGAATTTCTTCTGAAAGTCGTTGGGCAGAATTATCAAACAAAACATTAAATAAATTAGTGCAAGAACTTACACAAGCTCAATCTTCGATTAATGGTAAAGGAGCGTTTAAAGAAGAGTTTGTAACTTGTGGAGGTGTAAACTTAAAAGAAATCAAATTTAAGACAATGGAGAGTAAGTTGGTTGGGGGTCTTTACTTTGCAGGAGAAATTTTAGATATCGATGGTGTAACTGGTGGCTTTAATTTTCAAAGTGCTTGGACAACAGCCTATCTAGCTGGTTTAGCAATGGCGTCAGATAGTAACTAGACTAGAGCAAATAAGAAATACATATGAGATTTTTCATAAATTAAGTCTGATGATTTTATTCTTAACTAATTTGCAGGCATATTTGTTAAGTGAAAAAAATTTTTAAAAAATAAATTCTTTTTTAAAATGTAAGAATATGAATAAAAATGAATAATAATTAACAACTTGACATAATTTTCTTTATCATCAGGAAAAATACTGAGGAATTATATAAGAATTGAGTATTTGTTTTAAATGATGGCAAGAGAAAATAAAAGTTTATTTTCTTTCCAGCTTTTAGTTTCTGGGTTTTGCCTCTTGTAATATTTTGTGAATGAATGATATTAGCAATACCTTACAATTGATCATCGAAATGGTATAATTTCGGGCTGACAACAAAGATTTTAAAACATAAAATATAGCTAATAAGCTATCTCATTAAACTTTTTATCAGTGGTTATTGCTAACCACTGAACAATATTTGCTTGGAGAAAAACTACTTATTTTTCTCTAGAAAATTGCTATGGAATTTTAGTTTACCACTGGTAAACAACGGTGTTCTCTGTGCATAGAGGTATCACTGACTTAAATGTTGGGAGGTCAAATTGAAACTGAGACTCGGCTTTATCATACTGGGGATTATTTTAATTTCGTTTGCACAATCAAATAAGCTGACTTGTAGTCGAACTGAGCAGCAAGCATCTTGTAAACTAGCACGTTCGGGTTTTCTTTGGTCTGAAGAAAAAGAATTGCCAGTTAATAAATTACAGGGAGCTAGATTTTATAGTCCTAAGGATAACGAATCCTCAAAAGTTGTGATCCAAACTAGTAATAGTGAAGTACCATTTTCTTCCTTCACAAGCTATAGCGATGAAAATCAGCAGCGAGCGATCGCATCCCAAATCAATAACTTCGTCAGAAATAACAAACAGTCATATTTGCAGGTCGAGCAAAGTGACACATGGTGGATAGTGATTGGATTTATTAGCCTTGCTGTTGGTGTGTATCCGCTGTTACAACCAAAATCTTAATTAAAGGCAGAGGGCAGAAGGTAGAAGGCAGAAGCCAGAAGGATTAAAATTAATACTTCATCCTTCATCCTTCATCCTTCTACTTAATACCTTTTTAAAACGCCTGGTTCTTTCTGCACAGGCAAAACATCTAAAGTATCAGCTTGAGAACAATATTTCAGGTCTTCATAACATTGCAGACGTAACAAACGTTTACCGTGACTGGCGTGGTGAAATAGTCCTAATAAATTATCTTGCCATTGACAATAAAGAGCGATCGCATTGATAACTTCATCGTTACCAGCAATTTCATCAGTTGGTAAGCCAGTTTGCTCTACAACAGCATGAGCGATCGCACCTGCACAGGCGGTATCTTCTAAAGAAAAACTACCTTCCCAGCCAGAACCTATAATCCATACTGTTTGTGGTTGCATCTCCAAAAGGTATTTCACCACTGCACCACGATTAATAAAAGCTGCTGCAATTACAGTTTGAGCATTTTGGACTCGTTGTAAAGTCCGAGTACCATTGGTAGTACTAATAAACAACCGCCTTCCTTCTACTCTGTCTGGAGTACAGTCGAGAGGAGAATTACCTAAATCGAAGCCAGGAACTTTCGCCCCGCCGCGTTCTCCAGCTAGTAGCCGTTTTTCAGCGGGCCAAGATTGACTGACTTGTATAAGTTGCTCTAAATCGCTGAAGACTTGGACTGCTTCACCACCAGCAGCCAAAACTGTTGCCATTGTAGAAGTGGCTCGCAGCACATCAACTGCGATCGCGCATTCTGGCACTTTATCCACTGGAGTTAATTCCGGAGTATGGTAAATGAATAGCTTCACGCGCTGGGTTACACCTGATTTGAGACTGCCGATATCACATTCTACCCAGTTGGATGTCACCAACCATAGTAGTAGTTTCTTACCACTGGTTTTAACAAATGTGATTACATAAAAAATCTTCTTGTTGGAATGGCAGCCAATTTAGTTGTGAAATCAACGGTAATCTAAAAAAAGAACAAATACCGATAAAGTGTATTTGTTCTTGCTATTAAATAAAGTTATAGCAGTGATAAGTAATTTGTTAATTAAGTAGTTTATTGTTTGAACCACTCAATTAGTAGAGCATAAGGTTTTGTACCCCTACCAACCACTAACTACTAAGCTACTAACCAAATCAATATGGCACCTTTACCTGACTATCACCCAAAACAGCTATCTCTAGGCCCGTTAGAAGCAGAAATCTTGAATATCATCTGGGAACTTGGTTCCGCTACAGTCAAAGATGTACACGATCGCATTCTGGCTGATCCGAATCGAGAACTAGCTTATACTTCTGTAACTACTGTGTTGCGCCGTCTAACTGAAAAAGGTTGGCTTGTCTGCGACAAAAAAGGACGAGCATTTTACTGGCGACCGTTGCTCACAAAACAACAAGCCGAAGTCATCAAAGCCCATGAACAATTACAGCGATTTTTAGCGGTAGGCAACCCCGATGTTGTTGCTGCTTTTGCAGATAGTCTTGATGAAGCAGCTAGTGAGAAAATACAAGCGATCGCCAAACGCATTCAAGCTGCACGGCAAGCAAGGGAGGAATAGTGATGCATCTGCTGATGATTTTGATGGCTTTAGCAATTTCTTGGTGGCTCAGACACTCTTGGAGTGATTGCCAAGCTACCTGGAAGCAACGGTGGCAAAGAACGCTATTTTTCTTTCTCTTTCCCCCCTTATTGATCATCATGACAGCGATCGCCCTGCTGTGTATGGGACCCCAAGGTAAAATGGGTGGTTTGCAAGCAGGCTGGTTTGGCTATGTATTAGCATTAATTTTACTTGCTTTTTTTGCAGCACTATGCATAAAACTAGCATGGCAAGGGTGGCGATCAGTAAAATCCGCACGTGAGTGTCCAGTTGTCAACCTTGCGGGTAGACAAGTCCGACTACTGGATACAGGAGCATTATTTGCAGGGCAAATTGGTTTTTGGCAACCCGAGCTCGTTCTCAGCCAAGGATTACTGGAAACTCTTTCACCTGCTCACTTAGAGACAGTTCTAGCACACGAGCAAGGCCATTATCATTACCGAGACACATTCTGGTTTTTTTGGCTGGGTTGGGTACGTTCCTGTACTGCTTGGTTGCCAAATACTGATGCTTTATGGCAAGAACTACTAATATTACGCGAACTACGTGCTGATGCTCATGCTGCTTCCCAAGTAGATCCCTTACTACTAGCGGAATCACTAGTATTAGTAATCAGTACTCCGCCTGTAACCTCAGAAATCTGCTGTGCAGCATTGGGTTCTAGTAGCGTAGCTCGTTTAGAACAGAGAATAGAAGCTTTGCTAGAACAAAGCGAACCCACATCAGAATCTCACCTGCTATCCTGGCACAGTTTTCTATTAGCCTTACTGCCCTTAATCACAGTCATATTTCATTCATAGTGGGAGCATCCCAAATGTTCAAAAATCCCGCCTGCGATTGAAATCACAGTCTCAAAACTAACTAAAGTAGTAAACATATGATTTTGACAGAGTATTTAGTTTTGCCAGAATAGATTTATTGTAGAACTCGGGATGGATGTGAAAATAGGAGATATAAAGACGTGCTATGGCACGTCTCTACATGTGATTTAAATGTAGCGTGTTGACATACCTCCTCGTCCTAAAGGAGCAAGGATTCCCTGACGCTTCACAGAAACTTGCTACTAGGTAGTCTTACAATCTCTCCACGTCCGTTTAGACCCAAAATCTCGATAAAATGAGATTGTATTAATTGCTGTCGAATGAACTACATAGAAATAAAACCAGGCAGAACCTGGTTTCAAACTTTGAACGATCGCATCAAAATTGATCTGTATTAATTAACTTACTTCCGATAATTGTCTTTCTGGCGTAGTCACTTCTAGTACTTGTGAGTAGAAAAACCCAGCTAATAATCCTCCCAAAAGTGGTGCTACCCAGAACAACCATAACTGTTGAAGTGCCCAACCACCAACGAAAACTGCTGGCCCAAGGCTACGGGCAGGATTTACTGACGTATTGGTAACAGGAATGCTAATCAAGTGAATTAGTGTTAATGCCAAACCAATGGCAATTGGTGCGAATCCTTGAGGCGCACGGCGATCAGTAGCACCCAAGATAATCACCAAAAACATGAAAGTAAGAACTAGTTCAGCAAGAAAACAAGCCAGCAGTGAAAAATTTCCAGGAGAGTGTTCTCCATAGCCATTAGCTGCCAAACCACTACTAATCACATCAAATCCTGGTTTACCGCTAGCAATTAGATAGAGAATGCCAGCAGCTAGAATTGCGCCGAATACTTGGGAACCGATATAAACAAATAATTCTGAAGCAGGGAAGCGTTTGTTATTACTCTGTTGGCATCCAAGCTGCTTGTTTGACTAGCGATCGCACTGCCTTGACAATAGCATCTGCGTCAATTTGTGCTGCATGAAGTAGTTCTTCTGGAGTGCCTGATCCTGGCATATTCCGTACTGCCAGTTTTACTAGATTCAGCCCCAACTCACCATAAGCTGGAGCAGTACCTATACCCACAAAAGCATCAAGGACAGCAGCACCCAGTCCACCCTCACTCCAGTGGTCTTCTACTACGACAAGTTTGCCAGCAGTATCACGGGCAGCCTGATGCAGGGTTGCAGCATCAATTGGCTTGACTGAGTAAGCATCGATGACACGCACTGTAATTCCTTCTTGTTTGAGGCGATCATAAGCTTTGAGTGCTTCATGTACCGTAATACCTGCTGCAATGACTGCTACTTGATCGTCATCGGAACTGCGGATGACCTTGCTGCCACCAATGGGAAAGTCTTCATCAACTTCATAGAGAACAGGTGTCTTTTCCCGAGTTGTCCGCAGATAGACAATGCCATCACGATCTACCATTTCAGCGACAAGTTTAGCAGTTTGATTGGCATCGCAAGGGTAGAGTACAGTACTACTCCACACTGCCCGCAAAGCAGCCAAATCTTCCAGTGCCATTTGGGAAGGACCATCTTGACCAATCGAAACTCCTGCGTGAGAACCAACAAGTTTGATATTGGCGCGAGAGATGGCAGCCATACGGATAAAATCGTAAGCCCGACTTAAGAACGCTGCAAAAGTAGAAGCAAAGGGTTTATACTGCCGCACTTGCAAACCCACTGCTGCCGCAACCATTTGCTGCTCAGCAATATACATTTCAAAGTAATGGTCAGGGTAAGCCTTAGCAAAATCTTCAGCATAAGTAGAGTTACTTACCTCTGCATCAAGAGCAACCACATCTGGTCGAGATCCTCCTAAAGCTTTCAAGGCATCTCCGTACGCTTTACGAGTTGCCACTAAATCACCTTCTTGGTAGACGGGAAGTTGAAGAGTTTGAGCTTGCTGCCCAGTTGTAGCTGTTAGAGGCTGCTCCTCAGGCTTCTCGACGGCAATAGTGATGTGACGTTCACCACCCAGTTGGGCGATCGCTGCCTTAGCATCATCGGGTTTCAATGCCTGACCATGCCAACCGCCAAGGTCTTCTAAATGTGCAACACCCTTGCCCTTCTTTGTCCGAGCCACAATGACTGTAGGATAGTCAAGGTTATGTATGGCTGCTGAGTATGCTTGATCAATCTCTTCTAAATTGTGACCGTCGATTTCAATTGCTCTCCAGCCAAAAGCTCTGGCGCGATCGCAGTACACCTGAGTGTTCCAACCTAACATGGTTTGCCCTCGCTGCCCCAAGCGGTTGACATCAATGATCGCAATCAAATTTGCCAGTTTGTAATGACTTGCGTGTTCAAAAGCCTCCCATATTGAACCTTCCGCCATTTCACTATCCCCTAACAAAACCCAAGTGTGGTAAGGTAGCTGGTCTAAATATTCACCAGCCAAAGCAATACCAACAGCGATCGGTAAACCCTGCCCCAGTGAACCCGTTGCTACTTCTACCCAAGGCAGTACAGTTGTAGGATGTCCTTCTAGGCGGCTGCCAAACTTGCGGAGGGACATCAATTCGCGATCGTCAATTACCCCTGCTGCGCGATACATCGCGTACAATAGCGGTGATGCATGGCCTTTTGAGAAAACCAGGTGGTCGTTGTTGGGGTCGTGCGGATTGTTGAAGTCATAACGGAGATACTTGGCAAGCAGCACTGCCATCAGGTCTGCGGCGGACATAGAGGAAGTAGGATGACCCGATCCAGCTGCTGTGGTGGCACGAATACTATCAACCCGCAATTGTTGTGCCAAATCATGCCATGCTTGCAATTGTTCAATGGTAGCCATTATTACTCTCCTACTGAATAGGGCTAAAGGTGAAACTAGCTCTGTCGAGCGTAGCGTCCCATTAATTCAGCAGCCTCCAAGACGTGACCTTCCATAGCTGCGATCACGTCTGCCTTGCTAGCTCCCGGTGGCAAATCTAGTATTTGATCCAGCGCATAGAGTTTGAAGAAGTAGCGATGAGTACCGCTAGGTGGACAAGGACCACCAAATCCCAATTGACCAAAATCATTTTTCCCTTGCACACCACCACCAGGCAATGTGGCATGATTGACAACACCTTCCGGCAAATGCTTAATATGAGCTGGTAAATTATATACAACCCAGTGAGTAAATGTTTCCTTGGGTGCATCAGGGTCTTCCATAATGAGAGCAAAACTGACAGTACCATTTGGTGGACTATCCCAACTCAGAGGAGGAGAGAGATTGTCACCATCGCAAGTGTATTGGGACGGAATGCTGTTCCCTGTCAAAAACGCAGGACTGTGAAGATGCATAAGTTTAATAGTCTCTA
>NZ_AJLL01000067.1 GCF_000317225.1 Fischerella thermalis PCC 7521 | reverse complement strand
AGTCTCTAATTAGTTTTTTCCACTAAAAGCCAGAAGGAAATGTTTCTGGCACTTCCCTTGTTTCTTGTTTAGCCATCCGGTCTAGCAGTTCTACTCCTCTGGTATCATCAATGTGAATTACGGCATCAAATTGATCCGAGAGCTGAGCATATGAAGTTAGGATGCTGTTCGCTTTAGTTACTAACTGTTGAGTGTTGATTGTTATTAGTAGCTCGTTTGAGCAAATCGCAAACTTCTTCATCACTGACCTGTGGAAAGTCTTGATACCAAAGACCAACGCTATAAAAAGGATCGGGCGTTTGTGGACACACGATTTCGTCTACTAACTTTTGCATCTCCTGATAAGCCTCTGGTGATGAGACTGGCACAGCAACCAAAAGCCGAGCAGGTTGCTGTTGCCGTAATGCTACGACTGCAGCCCGCATTGTTGTACCTGTGGCTAGACCATCATCCACTAAAATCACTGTGCGTTCATGTAAAACTGGGAAAGGTCGGTCATCTCGATAAAGACGCTCGCGTCTATTCAATTCTTGTTGCTCTTGAGTTGCAACCTGCTCAATTACTTTTT
The DNA here is from genome assembly GCF_000317225.1 of Fischerella thermalis PCC 7521. GTDB lineage: Bacteria > Cyanobacteriota > Cyanobacteriia > Cyanobacteriales > Nostocaceae > Fischerella > Fischerella thermalis. The sequence continues at coordinate 542 of NZ_AJLL01000067.1, read as the reverse complement.
GGGATAAGCCTAACATTTGTACTACTGCTTCATTGAGTACCTGCACCCCGCCAGAAGCAATTGCCCCCATCGCTAACTCCTCATGTCCAGGTACGCCCAGTTTGCGGACAAGAAAAACGTCTAATGGGGCATTGATTTTGCGGGCAACTTCAAATGCAACAGGTACACCACCTCGTGGTAGTGCTAATACGATTACATCTTTTCGGTTAGCATAAGCTGCTAGTTGTGCGGCTAACAGTTGTCCTGCCGCAGTTCGGTCTTTGAACACCATAGTTTTCACTTTCTCCTGACCGAAAAAGAATGTACGGCTTTGCCGCCGCCGCAGGCTTAAGGATTCACTTCCATTATTTAAGTCTGCGATATCTTTTTTAATGAAAAGGCACTAATCAGAACAGTTTCTAGTGAACTGATGACGATTGACAGTTTGTCCCTCCTTTGTTTTGGATGTTCCCTACTCCAGCCTATTCGTTTCAAATTTCTTACTCCTCTAACTAATGGGGGTACTTTACTGATTAACCCGTATAACTGATGGATGAATTCGT
>NZ_AJLL01000066.1 GCF_000317225.1 Fischerella thermalis PCC 7521 | reverse complement strand
CTGGCAAATGGCACTTACTGCTTGCCAAACTTTATCACCGGATTTGATTTTACTGGAATCATGATACCAGAAGTTGATGGTTATGAAATCTGTCGGCGTTTGAAAGCTTGTCAGCAAACAGCTGATATTCCTGTAATTTTTATCAGCGCCTTAGATGATGTTTTTGATAAGGTAAAAGCTTTTCAGATAGGTGGGGTTGACTATATCACAAAACCCTTTGAATTTGAAGAAGTTTTAGTGCGTATAGAAAACCAACTGGCGTTAAGAACAGCGCGGTTACAAATATTAAAACTCAACGCCGAATTAGAAAACAGGGTACAAGAACGCACTTGGGAACTCAAACAGACTCTGCATAAACTCCAACAAGAAATGAATCAACGCCAGCAGTTACAGAATAAATTGTTGGAAATAGTACTACACGATTCTCTGACTGGACTACCAAACCGAGTTTTATTTCTCAAGCGATTGGAACAAGCTCTCAATCGCGCCAAGCGAGAATCTAATTATTGTTTTGCTGTCTTGTTGTTAGATTGCGATCGCTTCAAAATTGTGAATGATTCTCTTGGTCATTTAGTAGGAGATGAATTACTAATTGCAATCACTAGTCGTTTACAAGAATCTCTCAGCCCATTTGATACTTTAGCTAGATTTGGCGGTGATGAATTTGCTATTCTCCTGGAAAAGATTACCGATATCAATATAGCAATTGAAGTAGCTGAAAGTATACTCGAAAAATTATCATTAGCATTTCAATTGTCCAGGTACGAAGTCTTTATTAACGCAAGTATTGGTATTAACTGGGGAACTAATAACTATGAAAAACCAGAATATGTACTACGAGATGCCGATACAGCAATGTATCGTGCTAAAGCTCTAGGAAAAGGTAGATACCATGTTTTTTATCCTGCTATGCATCAGGAAGTCATCCAAATTTTAGAATTAGAAAATGACCTGAGAAGGGCTGTAGAGCGCCAAGAATTTGTCGTTCATTATCAACCAATTATTTGCTTAAATACAGGTAAAATTGCTGGATTTGAAGCTTTGATTCGCTGGCAACATCCTACAAAAGGATTAGTTTATCCTACTGCATTTATCCCAGTAGCAGAAGAAATAGGCTTAATTAATGTTATTAATTTTTGGGTACTAGAATCAGCTTGTCAGACTTTGCAAATCTTACAAAATCATCCTCGTTTAACAAATAATCTCAATATTAGCGTCAATCTTTCACCACGTTTATTTACCTTAACAAATTTCATTGCTATTATTGATAAAATTATTGATATAACTAAAATCAATCCTACCAATCTAGAACTAGAAATTACAGAAAATTTGCTAATGGATACAAGTGATAATACTAAAACAAATCTTGATGAATTACAAGAACGTAAAATTAAATTAGTTATGGATGACTTTGGTACAGGCTATTCCTCTTTGAGTTATCTACATAAATTTCCTTTAAATGCTCTAAAAATTGATAAATCTTTTGTTCAACTTATGCAGCAAAATCAACAAAATTTTGGTTTAGTACCAGCAATGATTGGCATTGCTCATTCAATGGAAATGAAAGTAACAGCTGAAGGTATTGAAACCGAATATTGCACCTAACCTTACTTTGTGCCTGTTTAATTATTCATATTCCCAAAATGCATTTGATTCCACAAAGAGATTACAAAGCAAATATCTTGGTAGTTGATGATACTCCTGATAACTTGCGTCTTTTGTCAGCAATGCTGACTTCACAAGGCTATGAAGTGCGTAAAGCCTTGAGCGGCAAAATGGCACTTACTGCTTGTCAAATGGTTTTACCAGATGTGATTTTATTAGATATTAACATGCCAGAAATGAATGGCTATGAAGTTTGCAGACAGTTAAAAGCTAATGAGAAAACTCGCCCAATTCCAGTTATTTTTATTAGTGCTCTCGATGATGTTCTAGACAAAGCTCAAGCTTTTGATGTTGGTGGTGTAGATTATATCACTAAACCTTTTCATGGAGTAGAAGTTGTCTTGCGAATAGAAAATCAACTCAATTTATGTTTACTACAAAATAAATTACAAGAAAAGAATACTCTACTGCAAAAAGCTCTTGATGATTTGAAAGCTTCTCAAGTGCAAATGATTCAACAAGAAAAAATGGCAGCTTTAGGACAGTTGGTAGCAGGGATTGCTCATGAAGTTAATAATCCTATCAGTTTTATCTATGGTAATCTCCAATATGCTAGTCAATATGTATCGGATTTGGTAAATCTCATTGAAGTTTATCAGCAGGAATATCCAAATCCCACTCCAAGAATTCAAGAAATAGTCAAGCAAATAGACTTAAATTTTTTGATCAATGATCAACAAAATCTTATGGGTGCAATGTTTAGAGGAGCAGAACGCATCCGTTCTATAGTTGAAGCTCTACAAAACTTCTCTCGACTCGATGAAGCGCAAATGAAGCGAGTCGATGTTCATCAAGGTATAGATAGTACTTTGGTGATGTTGCAACACCGACTCAAACAAACAACAGATCGCCCTGCAATTGAAGTAGTAAAAGAGTATGGTAATTTACCCTTAGTGACTTGTTACGTCAGTGAACTCAACCAAGTTTTTATGCATCTGTTGAATAATGCGATCGATGCTTTAGAAGAGAGTTATGAGCCAGAAAATACCAATTACCAATTACCAATTACCAATTACCAATTACCTAGCATTCACATTCGCACGATGCTAACAACCTCAGATACTGTAAAGATTTGTATTGCTGACAATGGCCCTGGTGTGTGTGAATCCGTGCTTTCGCGAATATTTGACCCATTTTTCACTACCAAGCCACCAGGCAAAGGTAGTGGAGTAGGATTGGCGATTAGTTACCAAATTATCGTGCAAAAGCATCAAGGAAAACTCACTTGTGCTTCATCACGAGGAAGAGGAGCAGAATTTATGATCGAAATTCCTCTCAAACAAACCCAATTAAATTAGGCAAATGCCTACAACATTTTTCTGTCACATAGCATAATAGATAATGTGACTGATCACCTCAACCCTTTACAATCCCTTAAAGAAGGGCACTGGTTCAAGCTCATTTGCGGAGCCAGCTTTCAACACCTGCCTGCGGTCAGAAGTTTAACATTGGCCTACACACTGGCCGGCGCTGACTGTATAGATGTGGCTGCCGATCCAGCTGTAATTGCCGCAGTTCGAGAGGCCCTACAGGTTGCAGCTGAACTTGCCCAGGATGCACAAGCACGAGGCTTTGGCAAAAAAGGTAAGTTGCCGCTTTTGATGGTTAGCCTCAACGATGGCGAAGATCCGCATTTTCGCAAAGCAAAAATCAATTATACAGAGTGTCCTCCAAATTGCCACAGACCATGTGAAAAAATTTGTCCAGCACAGGCAATAAAGTTTAGCAATAAACCAGAGCTGTTTTCGGGAGTTATACCCGAAAAATGTTACGGTTGTGGTCGTTGCATTCCTATATGTCCATATGAAAAAATTTATACAAATTCTTACGTGATCAAACCGGAAGCGATCGCACCATTAATTTTATCAACTGGGGTAGATGCCATAGAAATTCATACACAAATAGGACGTTTGACAGAATTTCAGCGATTATGGCAAACAATTTCACCCTGGGTTGAACAATTGCAGTTAGTAGCAATTAGTTGTCCAGATGGAGAGGGTATGATTGATTACCTACATGCCCTGTATGATGCGATCGCGACCCATAAAATTACCTTGATTTGGCAAACCGATGGACGGCCGATGAGTGGTGATATTGGTGATGGCACCACCACAGCCGCAGTCAAATTAGGGCAAAAAGTCTTGGCAGCAAATCTACCGGGATACGTGCAGTTAGCAGGCGGCACTAATAACTATACCGTTGCCAAGTTAAAGGCGATGGGACTCCTACGAGGATGGGGAGATGGGGCGATGGGGAACTCGGTACCCCCACCACCCCACCACCCCACCACCCCATCATATATTTCCGGAGTCGCCTACGGTAGTTACGCCCGTGTATTGCTGTCACCAATTCTAGAAGAGTTAGAAATCAGGGAGGTGAATGACACCAGTGTCAAAACAACTGTCCGCCTAGAAGATGAACCAGAATTGCTCTGGCAAGCTGTTGGACTTGCCCATTCTCTTGTTTCCCAGCTCAAGTCACAGCAGTAAGGGTACGGGGTAAATTCTCGTGTCCATACAAGCACATTCGCTATCTCTAAAAACGTCACCATAATAAGCATGACGATTACAGACGATCTCCAAAAATTGTTATATATTTTGCCCCAAGACCTGCGGCAAATATTAGAGAAGCATCCCCAACGAGATAGTTTAGTGGAAGTGGTTTTAGATCTGGGGCGTCGCCCAGAGGCCCGCTTCCCTGATCAAGCCGAGTATCTGAGTGAAATACCCGTCACTCAGAACGTCATTGATGATTGCATCCAGCGAGTGGGGAACTTTGGCGGAGATAATCGAGCAGGAATAGAGCAAACTTTGCACAGAATCAGTGCCATCCGTAATCGCAACGGTAAGATTATTGGCTTAACTTGCCGTGTCGGTCGAGCAGTGTTTGGAACCATCGGCATGATTCGCGATTTAGTGGAAACAGGTAAATCGATTCTGATGCTGGGACGCCCGGGTGTGGGTAAAACCACTGCCTTACGGGAAATTGCTCGTGTTTTGGCGGATGAGTTGAACAAACGCGTGGTGATTATTGATACCTCTAATGAAATCGCTGGTGATGGTGATGTTCCCCATCCAGCAATTGGTAAAGCCAGGCGGATGCAAGTTGCTCATCCGGAATTACAACATCAAGTGATGATTGAGGCTGTGGAAAACCATATGCCTGAAGTCATTGTCATTGATGAAATTGGCACTGCACTGGAAGCCTTAGCCGCTCGCACCATTGCCGAGCGGGGTGTACAGTTAGTAGGTACTGCCCACGGAAACCAAATTGAAAACTTAATCAAAAACCCCACCCTTTCGGATTTGGTTGGTGGTATCCAAGCTGTGACATTAGGAGATGATGAAGCCAGACGTAGAGGTAGCCAAAAAACTGTATTGGAACGCAAAGCGCCTCCCACTTTCGAGATTGCCGTAGAAATGCTGGAACGGCAACGTTGGGTAGTCCATGAAAGTGTGTCTGATACAGTAGATAGTCTACTCAGAGGACATCAACCTAGTCCCCAGGTGAGAACCGTTGATGAAAGTGGCAAAGTCAAGATTACACGTCAGTTAACACCTTTGAACGGTCGTTCCCAAACTCTCGCCAAAGAAGAATCATTTTTACCGGCACGACAGTCAAACGGCTGGCGAGCATCTGGGCAAATGCAACCATTACCACCACTTACCACAGAACCACCAAAACTGAGTAGACAAAACGAATTTGATCGGTTACTGGATGAATCTTTTAATTACTTTGGTGACTTTGATGAGGCTGATAGCAAACTAGCAGGGCCCAATGGTGAAGATTTGCCACTACACATTTATCCCTATGGTGTTAGCCGTGGTCAATTAGAACAAGTAGTAGAGGTGTTGAATCTACCGGTGGTCTTGACAAAAGATATTGATAGTGCTGATGCGATTTTGGCACTGCGATCGCACGTCAAAAACCACGCCAAATTGAGGCAAATAGCCAAAGCCCGGCAAGTGCCAATCCACATGATTAAATCTAGTACCATACCGCAAATTACCCGTGGCTTGCGGCGATTACTCAACATCGATGATCCAGAGGTGACTGATGATCGCGAACTGCAATTATTTCTCCACAGCGCCAGTGATGACGAAATTGACGCCCTAGAAGAAGCTAGATTAGCAGTTGAAAATATCGTTATTCCCAAAGGACAACCGGTGGAATTATTGCCCCGTTCTCCCCAAGTGCGGAAAATGCAGCATGAGTTGGTAGAACACTACCGCTTAAAGTCCCATAGCTTTGGAGAAGAACCAAATCGGCGTCTGCGGATTTACCCTGCGTAAGTTCTAAGAGGTTGCGAGGGGACAGATCCCTGACTTTTTAAAAAGTCGGGGGTCTTGAATTTTGAGGGTTAAAAAAACCAACCACAAAGACGCGAAGAGAAAGTTTACCCCATATAACTAGTAAAACAACCTGGACAAATCGGTTCAACCTCTTTCTTTGCGTTCTTTGTGTCCTTTGCGGTTCGTTACTTTTACCAGTTATCAGCTGATAACTGACTGCTCGAAAACATGTGTTAAATAGAACGCTTTAAAGTACGCAAACGCTCTGAGTAACTTCGCATTACAAGTAGTGCAAACATAGGTGTTTCTTGCACAGCGAACAGGAAACCCCTTCGGTCTAAGATAGCTAATTCGCTGTCGGTTTTCGCAATTGCTGTCGATGCTCTGGTTTGTTCTGGTACAACCAATGCTCCCATACCAAATACATCTCCCGCGTGAATAGTTTCCACCACTTTGCCATCGACATATAACTCTACTTCTCCAGATAAAATGCCATACATGCAATCTCCGACTTCACCATCTGTAAAGATAGTTTGACCACTGGAAAATTTTTTGATTGTTGGCTGTTTTTGAAAGATTTTTACGGTTTCTGCTGGTTCAAGCATGATAATAGATTTTCACTACATTACATTTCAAAGTACTACAGTAGATGATATTTTTTTTGTCCTTCCTGGCGTAAAGTATGAGAAAGCACTTTTGTTTGATTTTGTATAAATTTTTATTAAGCCTTCAGCATAGCTGCCTTTCTTCATCAAACCTTATAAACCAGCTTTAGACTGAACATACTCTTCTAACTCAAAGAGCTTTATTAAGAAATTAATGCTTCAGGATTTTTATTAGATGAATTGTGTGTTGTTTGAAACAAGAGATTAACAACAAGCATAATTCCCAGGAAGATTGCCAAAATCAAAAAAGTCCTGTGCATGGCAAAGACTAATGGTAGAAGTGGCATAGATGCAAGTGGTGTGGTACGAGGTAAGTTAATATTACTGAGAGCTAATGTGATAAATAGAGCTGATCCAAAGGGAATTCCTAGAGTTTGACCCAGCAGAGACGATTCGTTTAACAATCCCGAAACTACACCAATTTTGTTTTGAGGAGTAATACGCATGGTTGCTACATTGTTGGGCGATCGCCACATCGCTAGACCTGCACCCATGACTATATCTGTGAGTACGTAACCTAAGGGTGTTAATTGGGTATTAAAGGTGCTAGCCAGCATACAGCCAAATGCTAACAAAATTAGACCAATCGGAATCAAACGACCACTACCAAATTTATCGACTAAACGCCTTGATATAGGTGCAATTATGGCGTTACTGATCGGCAAGGTGATCATTAACATTCCCACCTGATTAGTTGGATACTGCAAAACTAGTTCTAAGAAAAATGGGTAGATCAGCAACCGAGCTGCCATGACTATGTAAACCACAACCATAGTCAACAGCTTGATACTAAGAATGTGATTACGAAACAAAGACAAGTCAATGATTGGTTGTCTGATCCGAGATTGAAGCAAAACAAAAACAATTAAACCGATGATGGTCGTAATCAGTAAAATAAGGGCGATCGCACTATTAAAGCTTTGTTTTTGCCCTTCACTCATCGCTAAGGCAAAATTAAGCATCACCAACGCCAGCAGAATTGTTCCTAATGTATCAAAGTTTTCTTGAGGACTACGGCTATTTTGGGAAGGCGGAACACACCAAGCGAATAACAAAATGGCTATTATCCCGATGGGAAGATTAATTAGGAAAATCGCTCGCCAATCACCAAGCGTAACCAGTAAACCACCGATTGCTGGGCTTAAAACAGAGGTAACAGAAAGCGTCATCACTGCAAGACTAAGGGCTAAGCCATATTGTGGGCTATGAGCGAACAAGTCAGAGATAATTGCCATCCCCAATCCCACAATTAGCACAGCACCGCATCCTTGCAAAACTCGAAAGCCAATCAGCCAAATAATTCCTGGTGCTAATCCACACAGTAATGAACTGATGGTACACAGGATTAACCCAGTTTGGAATAACTTTCGCCTGCCAAGCATATTACCCAAACGAGCAGCGCTGAAAATCACAGTAGTAACAACAATTAGATAACTGATAATCACCCATTGAGAGACAGCCAGGTAAGTATCGAAAGCTTTTGTAATCGTAGGTAGGGCAATATTGACTGTGGAACTATCCAGCGTAAACATTATCAAGCCCAATGCTATACTCAATAAAGCTAGCCAGATTTGAGACGGCGATCGCTCAGAATTAGAAACATTTTGGGGTACTGGTTCGCTGTTCAATGGTATTGCCACCAATTAGATTGAAAATTCTCCTATTTCCATTGTCTCTCGGATCATTTGAGGCAGATGAAGAATGTAGACACGAAGTGTCTACTGAAACGGTAGAACGGCAAGAACTTCCTATTGCCTATTTTCAACAATTTAATTCACTTTCAAAGTACCTACTGTTTCCTGTAATTGTTGGGAAATTCTCGCCGTTTTTTGTAGAGACTCAGAAACTCGCACAGATGATTCACTAGTTGATTTTGAAGTAGTAGCAACTTGTTTCATCAATTCGCTGACTGTTTGCGATGTCTGGACTCCATAGACTGTGGCGGTGGAAATTGACTGCACTAAAGCATCTATTTGTCGTGAAACATCTAGGATTTGATTCAGACTATGTTTGGCATCTTCAACTACCTGTGTTCCCTTGACAACGTGAGTCACTCCCTCTTGCATCGCTTCCACTACTTCGTTGGTTTCCTGTTGAATATTTTCAACAATTTCTGCTACTTCTTTGGTTGCTTGTGCTGAACGCGCAGCTAGTTCGCTAACTTCTTCGGCTACCACAAGAAAACCTTGACTTTCCTCACCCATACGTGCTGCTTCAATACCTGCATTGATGGCTAACAAGTTGGTTTGCATGGAAATATCGTTAATTAATGCCACTACACGCGAAATCTCTTGGGTAGATTGCTCCAAACGTTTAACTTTCTTGGCTGTTTTGCCCACGATTTCCCGCAAATTCAAGATGTTTTCTACTGTTGTATCCATCGCTTCTCCAGTTTTGGTGGCGGTGTTCGCGGCGGTGTTAACAACTTGTGCAGCTTGCTGGGCGCTAGACGCAACTGCTTGCATCGCCACAGTCATTTGAGTAACTGCATCTACAATGCGGCTAATTTCGGTAGTTTGTGTCAGTGCTTGTTGTGTAAGATGGCGGATTGTTGTTTCGTTGCTACCAATCACTTCATCTAATTGCATGATTGACACTTTTACTTTGATGATAATATCCCGTAGACTTTCAACAATGGAGTTGAAAAAGTCGGCAACTGTACCTATTTCGCCTTCATTCACATCAACACGTACCGTCAAGTCACCTCGAACTACACCTTCAACATCTTCAAGTAATTCTAATAGTTGCTTTTGTAGGGCTTGTTTGTGTTGCTGTTCTTCCCAAGAAGATATTTGTGCAGTTTGATGACTTTGTTCGATTTGTTGAATTAGTTCTGCCTGTTCTAGAGCATAACCAATTTGAATGCCAACTTGTTTAAATAAATTAATTTCTCTATCTTGCCAATGGCGTTCATGGGAACACTGATGAGTCACCAAAAGACCATATAGTTTTCTATTAATAAAAACAGGTGTGATTAGATATGCTTTGACTGCTTGGGATTCCAGTTGTTGGAGGTATGATTGACTTAAATTATTTTCGTAGATATTATGGACTGTTTTCACAGAACCTATTTCTAATTCATCAGAATACTCTTCTCCAAAATAGGGAATAGAAATATTTTCTTCTAAAACTGTTGACCAAGACTCAGCAACTGATTCAGCAATGATATTACCTTGCCAATGTCCATTTAAATTATAAAAAAGTACGCGATCGCTTTGTAGGGCATCTCGTAGATCTGATACTGCGGTGTTGAGGATTGTTTGACTACTAAGTACCTCTCGAATATGGGTTGTGATTTGCTGGAGTTGCTGTGTAAATTTTGTATCGTTTTCTTGACTATACAACTCTTGTATGATTATGTCTGCCATTTGATTGAAACTGACAGCTAGTTGACCAATTTCATCATCAGCGAAAACTTGAGCGCGGATATGGCGATCGCCTGCGGTAAATTTTTGAGCGGTTTGCTGCAAATCGTAAATTGGTTTGCTGATTGAACGTTTCAAAATTAATGCCCAAATACCAATTAAAACGAAAGTTACAAAAACTAAAACCGTTTGTAGTAACCAACTTTGTGTTAATAAGTTATTGAGAGATGTCTCAGGAATTCCCCGTACTAAAATAGCTAGTGGCTGTGTGTGATCAACAGCTTTAGTTCTATTATCTTCTCCCAGAATTGTATTAGGCAAAGCCTTAGCTGCCATAATGTAGGTTTTGTTACCCAAAACCACATGTTTAGTTACTATTGTTCCTGGATTAACCGCAGCTGCTTCAGATAATGATAATAAAGATTTACTTTCTAGAGGTAATTCTATTTGGGGTTTGATTTGATGCAAATTATTGGATTCTTCTTGTAGTTGGGAACCTACAAGGGTAAATTCTCCATTGGATTTATGTAGATAAATTCCATGATAACCTGCTGGCAATGCTTGTAGAGTTTCTCTAGCGATCGCATCTTGTTTGTTCATGATATCACCAATCACTAAAGCGCCGATAACTACTTTTGTTTTGGGGTCTTTTATAGGCGTTATCAAATAGCGAATTAAAGCATCTTTTTTCCCAAATTTATTTGATATAAGTGGAGATTCTCGACTTATTTCTGATCCACTAACTATTCTAGTAGCTTTAATTGCTTGAGAAGTTTTTAAAGCCTCTTTCACTAAGTTGCTGGGGTTAAAAGTTTCCCCTTGACGATTAGCATTGGCATTGACAATAATTTTTAAGTCTTTTCCAACTAAAGTGGCATACTCTACATTGAGAGTCTGAGTTTTATTTTTCAAAATTGGTTTAATTACTGTTTGCCATTTCTGATCTAAACCTTCACCAGAATTATACAGATTAAGTACTGTGATTATAGCTGCATTTTCTGATGGGCTTCGTAAGCCAAAACTCATTTGATTAAATTTAGTATAATAATTAAATTCACTAACTAATAACTCTGATTTAGTTTGTTCAATTAGTTGAGTTCGCAAACTTTGATTGATAAATAATTTTGTACTTACAGCTATACCTAAAATAGAGACAAGTTCACAGCTAATTAAAGCAATTAAATGTTTACGATTAAGACTAAGTTTATAAAACCATTTAAAAAAAGATTTGTAATTTTGCAGAGAATTGGCAATATTTAAATTGCTTGATTTTGAAACTCTAGAACTGTCAATCATTAGCTGAGATGGAGATAAAGAAAATGATGAATTGGGATTTTTACTTTTGCTAGCAGTATTAAATGGATTACTCATAAGTAATTTTTCTGGATTAATAACTCAAATCAATTAACTAGTAGGTAGACACAGTTATACATAAAACTCTAGATGGACTCCCTTGTTTGTTTACAGCATGACTGTCTATTCTGTTTTCTAGTTGAACTTGAGAGAATAATCCAGATAAAACTTTGTGTGTTTAGATACTAGTATTGCTGAGCTTTGAGTATAAGTTATATCATTTTTTAGATTTTAGGCAATAGACAAAAATCCCATTAAATCCTCTGTTTACAGAAAATTTTGAGGTTATTACTGATAGTAAAGTAGACACAATATTATAACAATATGTTGTAAATATTAATTAGAGCGGTAGTATACAAAAGACCTCTTGCAAAAATCTTTTTATCCCACCCTAACCCTCCAATATTAAAAGTTTTTCCTTGTCTTGCCGCCAAAATGGGGGAATGAAGGGGGTTTTGAGAATTTATGCCAGAGATCTAATGTAAAAATATAGATTTTAAAGTTTTTCTATTTATTCAGTCAGTTGTAAGATGAAATTATTATTTACTCGCACTAACTGAACTTAGTTTTTATTTGCTTCCGCCAAAGGAAAAATAATTTCTTCGAGTGTTCTCAATAATTCTTGCTCATTGTAAGGTTTTGAGAAGTACGCTCTTGCACCTAGTTGCATTGCTAGTTGTCGATGCTTGTCGCTACTACGAGAGGTGAGCATGGCAACTGGTATGTTTTTAAATTCATTGTTTGATTTGACCCGACCTAAAAACCCATAACCATCAATGCGTGGCATTTCAATATCACAAATTACAGCCTGAACTTTTAAGCCACTTTGCAATTTTTCTAAAGCATCTTGACCGTCTTTAGCTTGTTCTACTAAATATCCTCCTTTTTCCAAAGTTAAGGCCAAAAAGCGTCGGACATTAATAGAATCGTCAACGATTAAGATTGTTCCTTTTTGGTCTTTTGATGAGTCTAGAGTTTTTTCCTCAGACGGAGTGAGGAACACAGTCTTTAACCTTGCTGATGGTAGTTGATTAGTTCTGGGTGTACGGTCATTAGCAGCAATCCAATAAAGCAACTCGTTGACATTAACTAATGCCACAACTCGACCATCACCAAGAATTGTACAGTTACTAAAGCCAGCAGGTAGAGAAATATTTCCTTCGACACGGCGGATAGCGACTTCTTGTTCACCCCAGCAACGATCAATTTGGATAGCGATTGGTTGATTATTACCTTCGATAATTAATACGCTGGCAGCATTAATTGCTGGAGGTGTTTCTAGGTTGGGGTTGTCATAGCGATAGCAATTAAATTCTAAGTAGCGACTGAGGCGAATCAACGGTAGCATGGTTCCTTGCCAGTTGATGACTTCACTACCTGCCATCGGGAAAACATGCTCATTTTGCAGGAGAAATATTTCCGAGACTGCATCTGTGGGGAATGCCAATAGCATACGGTTGCTTTCCACAAGCAACACACGAGCTACAGAAAGAGTAAATGGCACTAATAAAGTAAAAGTAGTTCCCACCCCAGGTACGGTATCGACCTTGACGTCGCCCCGTACATGTTTAAGATTACTGCGAACTACATCCATACCTACACCCCGGCCAGATAAAGTTGTGACTTGCTCGCTAGTACTAAATCCTGGCTCAAAGATCAGGGAAAGTAGTTCTTCATCGGTGGCTTGGGCTAATAGAGTTGCATCTAAGCCCATAGCTAAAGCACGGGCGCGAATTTTGTCTAAGGAAATGCCGCGGCCATCATCTTTAATAGTGATGATGGTGCGATTACCTTGATGAGTGGCTTTAATTTCGATGGTTCCCTGTTCTGGTTTACCACAGGCGCGCCGTGTGGCAGCATCTTCTATACCGTGATCAAAGGCATTTCGCATTAGGTGCATTAATGGCTCATTTAAAGCCTCGAGGATACTGCGTTCAATTAGGGTGCTAGCGCCTTCTATTTTTAACTGTACATTTTTGCCAAACTCCACGCATAAGTCGCGCAATGCTCGGGGAAAGCGATCGACAATATCGGATAGAGGGCGCATCCTGACTTGGGTGAGCTTTCTCTGTAACTGCTTGGAGGTTTTGTTGAGCTTCCTGGCGATTTGATCGGTATCATCGACACTGAGTTGGATGTCAGCAGTGACTTCTTGCACCTGCACGATTGTTTCCATTACTTCTTGTGACAGGAGGTTTAAGTCGTTGTAACGATCCATTTCTAAAGCATCAAACTTGCTTTCTATGTCTTGTGTTTGGTAAGCATAGTCAAATGCAGGCTGATCGCCACTTCCCCCTGGCAATGGCAAAGATGGTATTTCTGCTGAGATCACAGCTTGAGTTGCGATTCGGTCATAAGCTGTGCGTAGTTCTTGATTTTCTCGTTCCAGACTTTGAACGCGCTGACTAAGATTGCGAATTAATTTACGTAGTCTTTCTAGCTGTAAGTTTAGCCCGTTGCGTTGGATAATTAATTCTCCGAATAAGTCGTTGATTTGCTCGAGCTGCTTGCTAGGGACTCGGACGGTATTTTCTTGAATTTCGCGGTCTTTGTTGGCAGCGATCGCTTCCCGTTTTGGTTCAACAAATTTGTAATCTGTTACCGGAATTTCTCTGGCATTAATCGGAGTAGGCTCACCTAGCTCATCACCAACAGAGTTGCTTTCGTCAGCAAAGGCTGCTTCTAAGGCTTCAAAGTCTGCGGCGATGATTTCTTCATCCAGCCAAGTTTCTGCGGTAATTTCTGCTTGCAGAATCTCATCATCTTCTGCTGTGCTTGCTGTTTGTTGAAACTGTGGAGTTAATTCTTGTGTTGTAGATGGCTGGGTTGATAGTTGGATGAAAGTTTGTTCTAGATCAAGTTCTGTTGGTAAGCTATCTAGTTGATTTGTCAATACTAAGGCTTGCGATCGCCGCCATGCTGTTAAGGAGGCGCGGGCAATTTCTTCAATTTCGTCTGCTTGTGCAGTATCTAGGTGGTGGGCTATTGATTCACACAACTGAGTAAAAGCTTCTAGCTGGAGCATTTCGCCCAAGCCACCCAACTCTGCTGCCATGATGGCAAGTTCTTCTTTCAGGCAAGGTTGTTGATGATCTGCTAAGACAGATTCTAAGCGTTGCAAGCATCCTTCTACCTCGGTTTCAAAGAGTAAGGGTATAATGTTTTGCCCGTCATCTTCCGGTGATAGGATAGTTGAAGCGTCTTCTGGGGTCGGATCGCCCAAAATCTGATGCAGTTCGTCAAAAACAGGGTAACAAAAAGTACTTAGCCACTGCTCGTCTACGGTATTTCCTTCTGAGTGCAATTCGACTATCTGCCGCAGCCAATCAACTCCAGATAATAATAAACTTTGTAATTCAGTATCAATTTCTAAAGAATTTTTTCGAGTTTTTAATACTTTAAAAGAATCTTCTAAACGGTGCGCGAGATCGGAAAGAGAGCGAAACCCCATCATCCCTGCACCACCTTTGATGGAATGGGCAGCTCGGAGGGCAGCATTGATCTTGTCTGGAGCTATGCGGTGATTTGTCTCAATTTCTAATAATATTCCCTCCAGTGTATTCAGATAATCTGTTGCTTCCTCCAGAAACTGCATCTGAATTTCTAATTCTTTGTCCTGTGACATAGTTGTTGTCCTTGGTCATCCGATTTGAAATTTTGGATTTTGGATTTTGGATTGACCCCACGGATAAATCCGCTTTTTTGTAATCTGCTTGGTA
This sequence comes from Fischerella thermalis PCC 7521, assembly GCF_000317225.1. GTDB lineage: Bacteria > Cyanobacteriota > Cyanobacteriia > Cyanobacteriales > Nostocaceae > Fischerella > Fischerella thermalis. Next base: position 42,399 of record NZ_AJLL01000066.1, on the reverse strand, counting down.
TTATCGCTTAATAGTCAATAGTCATTGATCATTTGTCATTAGTCATTTGTCATGGGCAAATAACCACGGACAAATAACTAATGACAAAATTAATTGACCTTGAACGTACCCACAGTTTCTTGTAACTTTTGAGAAATCTTCACAGTCTGTTGCAGAGATTCAGAAACTTGTAAGGAAGAGTCACTGGTGCGTTTGGAAATGATCGCGATTTGTTTCATCAATTCGCTAACTATTTGTGATGTTTCAACTCCAGAAGCTGTGGTGGTAGAAATTGATTGTACTAGGGCGTCAATTTGGCGTGAAACTTCCAAAATTTGACTGAGACTGCCTTTTGCTTCTTCAACAATGCGCGTACCTTCCACTACCTGAGCAGTTCCTACTTCCATCGCTTGCACTACTTCGCTAGTTTCTCGTTGGATGTTCTCAACGATTTGTTCAATTTCTTTAGTTGCGGCTGCAGAGCGCGCTGCGAGTTCTCCTACTTCTTCAGCAACGATGGCAAATCCTTGTCCTTCTTCACCTGCTCGTGCTGCTTCAATACCAGCGTTGATTGCCAGTAAGTTGGTTTGCATGGAAATCTGATTAATCAATGCCACGACGCGGGAAATCTGTTGGGTAGATTCTCCTAAACGCTTGACTTTTTTGGCGGTTTCGCCCACAGTTTCCCGGAGGTGGAGAATATTTTGCACTGTCATATCCATTGCTTGACTACTTTTGGCAGCAGTAGTTGAAGCGTTTTGAGCAATGATCGCAGCTTGTTGGGCGCTGTCTGCTACTGCTTGAATAGATGCTGTCATTTGATCAACTGCATTCAAGGTGTGGTCAATCTCAGCAGCTTGGGCCAAAGCTTCTTCTGCGAGTTGGTGAATTGCCCCGGAGTTGGTGCCAATTGCCTGGTTTACTTGGTTAGCAGCAACTTTAACTTGGGTGACGATATCCCGCAAGCTTTCAACGATGGAGTTGAAAAAGTCAGCAACAGTGCCTATTTCACCAGCAGTGACATCAGCACGTACTGTCAAGTCACCACTAGCTGCACCTTCGACATTGCTGAGTAGTTCCAACAGTTGCATTTGCAAAGCTTCTTTTTGTTGGCGTTCATCTATGGTAGATTTTTCGGCAATTACCTTGGCGCTTTCTAGTTCTTGTAGCAACTTGGCTTGCTCTAGTGCGTAACCGACTTGGGTTGCGATCTGTTTAAATAAATCAATTTCTGTTTGTTGCCAAATTCGCGGACTGTCGCAATGATGAGCAATCAATAAAGCCACTAGTTCTTCTTGATGAACAATTGGTGCGATCAAATTCGCTTTGACTGCAAATCTTTCCAGCATTTTGATATAGCAGTCAGGGTTACTCAAATTGGGGTCTTGATAAATATTTGTAATTGCCCGCACTCGACCATCTTTGTAAGCATTGACATGACGTTCTCGAAAACAAGGATCATCTATTTGTACTCCTAACATTTTCGGGAAACTGCTACTGACTGCCTCAGCAACGACAGCCCCATCCCAGGTATCGGTGTGAAATTTATAAACTATTACCCTATCTGTTTTCAGTGCTTGTCGGACTTCTCTAACTGTTGTTTTGTAAATATCGTCTTCTTTCAGGCTTCTGCGTAATCGTAAAGTAATATCTGCAAGTAATTTGGCTCGCTCTGCATCTTGCTCTTGTTCTTTGAGTGAAGCTTCTAGTTGTGCTGCCATTTGGTTAATGTTGGCAACCAAGACTCCGAGTTCGTCTTCTCCTTGGAAATACAGACGGGTGTTGAGTTCGCCCCGTCCCAGTTTTTCTACGGTTGCTGTTGCTTCCAAAATTGGTTCTGTGGCTCGTTTGGCTATCCAGGCTGCGATCGCTGCGACGATGATTGCTGTTAACCCTGTACCGATGGCAAAAGTCAGTAATAATTCTTGTTGAGCGGCAAATGCTGTGGATGTATTAGTTGCCAGCAGTATTTCCCATTGCAAATCTGGCAAACCTTTGAGTGGTTTCACAGGTACGTAGCTCAACAACTGCCGGCGATCGCCGTGAACTGGATCTAATCCGACGACAGTCTGATCTCTGAATTTTTGTAGGGATTTATATACATCTGGGTAATCTGTTTTGATGTTGCTGTTTACGTGGTCTGGTTCTGACGCTATGAAAATTTTTCCGGAGTTATCAAGGAAGAGATACTCTTCTACTGTTTTTGTATAACTTCTTGCCAAATCTTCTAATGGTTTGACGGGCATAAGTACTCTGGCTATAGCAATCGTATTACCTGTGCCATTTTCTTTCACAGGTGCGGCAATATAAATACTAAATTTATTTGTAGCCGGTGATACTTCTGGTTGACTGATATAGGGGCGATCGCTTTGCTGTACCGTCTTAAAGAAAGTACTGTCTTTAACGTTAGGAGTGGCTTTTCCTTGCGATTGGATAAGTAAGTCACCTTTTAAATCATAGACAGCAATGCTTTCATAAATTCTGCTTCCATCTACAATTCTCGTCTCTATGATTCTGTCTAGGATTGCTTGTTTTTCTTGTGGGGAAGTGTTTGCCCGAATTTGAGGATCTGCAAGCATCGGCAGATTAGAGATGAATTGAATATCTCCATACCGCTCAACCATAAAACGGTTAACTTTGTCTGCCAAGTCTTCAGCTTGAGATTGCTGCAATTGGGAAGCTTTATTTTGGACAGAGTTCTTGGTAATTTGATAGGCTAGTACCCCAATCCCCAATACTGGTAGTGTACCTATGGCGATCGCTAGTACTGTTGCTTTTGTTCCCAAACTCAAGCGTTTAAAACTAGCAAAGATACGATTCAAGGGAGATATTGTTTCTGTTTGATCGTTATTGGGCAAATCAGGGAGCTTTACTACACTATCCTTAACTTTTTGAGAAGGAAGCATTGATTTTCGATTTTCAATATCACTACTATTAGCCGCGTCCGTTTTATTAAACATAAAATAGTGTCCCACAATAGTTGGAGAATAACTCTAAACAAACCGTCTTGTAGTAATACACCCTAGTTACCATGCAAAATAGAAGATTGGACAATAGCCTGTGCATCTAATACCAGCAATACTTCCTTCTGTTGCACAACGCACCCACGCAGATACGGAACTAAACTAGAGGCGACTTGTCCAACAGGAGAGCGAATTTCATCGGGCATAAATTTAGTTGTACCTTTGATCTCTTGTACAACTAAGCCAAGAAGCAGTGATTCTACCCGAATAATAATGATGTTGAACTGGCGGAATCTATGGTCTAAAGATTCTAAATTGAACATCCTTGGCAGATCAACTACCCAAACTATGTGACTCCGCCAATTCATCAACCCAAGTATGCAGGAGGGCATGTTTGGCATAGAGGTGATACTTTCCACAGGTACAACAATTGCCTCTTGTGTATACCTCATTGGTAAAACTGCTGGGGCTTGTTTATTGAGTTGAAACCTGAGATAGCCGTCTCCCTGGTTATGATCAATTGGTTTTGCAGCCAGTGTAATTTTTGAATTATTCATTTGATTCAAATCGCCACTGATTTAATTGCACGCAAAAGCTGTTCGCGGGTGTAAGGTTTGGTTAAATAAGCATCAGCACCTTGCCTCATTGCCCATAATCTATCTATTTCTTGATTTTTGGAACTGCAAATTACAATTGGCACTTTTTGAGTAGCAGGATTTTTTTTCAGAGAACGGCACAACTCAAATCCACTCATTCCTGGCATTACGACATCCGTGACGATGACATCTGGTTGTTGTGAAATAGCTTGTTCTAATGCTTCTTTTGCACCAGTTGTCTTAATAACGTTGTAGCCACTTTCTCTAAGGTAGTGGCTCATTAGTTCCAATTCACTGGGAGAATCTTCCACAATCAAAATAGTCCCAAGCAAAGTTAGACTCACTCCTATATCTCCTAAACAGTCTTTCAATTTTAGATTTTAGATTTTGGATTTTGGAGCCACTGCGGTGGACGGGTTAAGAGCATAAAGCTCCTGGCGTCACGTGGCTTGATTTTAGATTGGTTCCACAGATATGGAGACCTGTATCACTAGAGAATTATTTAGTCAAATTTTTACTACATTCTTTGTGATGACACACAATTAATCAAGATGTTTAAACACCATTTTTAATAGATCTGATTGTGTAAATGGCTTAGTTAAATAACCTGATGACCTTACCATTTTTGCCTTGGCTCGGTCTATAAATCCTGTTCTGCCAGTCACCATGATTATAGGTGTATTTTTAAAAGCTGAATGCCTACGCAACAAAGAACATAGTTCATAACCGTCTAGATTTGGCATTTCCACATCTAGTAAAATTAGATCAGGTTTGCTGCGGAGAATTTGCATTAAAGCTTTCACCGGATCGTTAATCATTACAACTGAAAAGGTGTTTTCATCCAAAAAATTTCTAATGGAATTTAAAACTGTTGGACTATCATCAATACAAGCTACTGTGTATAAGCTCCTTTTCGCCGACTGTAAGGGAATCTGGCTATGAAGGATACTATCTGAATTTTCAAAATTATGATTGTCTTTTGTTATGTGTTGCTCAGGCTGAGCTTGAGGTTGTACCCTCCTTTGAGATGGTGTTTTCAGCAAAGTTTGGGAACTTTCTTCAGTATTAACTGTTGGATATTGCTCTTGCTTATTTCGTAACTGCTTTTGACAGTGTTCTACTAATAATCGTAAATCTAATCGACAAAACTTTGGTAGTTCGTCTAAAGGAGTTTCACGATAAAACTCATAGCTACCTTGTTTTAATGTCAAGAAAGACTCCAGCACTTCTTTGGCTAATTCATCTATCAAAATAGCTGCCTGCGGAGGAGTAATGTAGTCTTGATTTACTAACCAGCAAATAGCTTGATAATCTGCGTGTGGCATCGCTTGATTGTCGTTCTTGGTGTCAAACATCAATCGCATTTGCACACGATTTGCACCCAATAAATTCGGAATTTGTTGGCTTAAACGTCGCAATTGATTATCCAGCCGCTCAAACAATTTATCAGCAGAAGAGGCGTAGGTTAGTTTTCCTTCTTCTAAATAAATTGTCCAAGAATTTGTGTCAGTATATACTCGCAAGCAGCCCGTAGCACGTCTACTAGTTAACTGTGCTAATAGAGACAGGGGATGTAGTTTCTGAAAAAATCTGTAGCTACTTATAGGACTTGTGCTCATTGTGATTCTACTTGTTGCTCAATTGGATGGGTCTAAGCTATATTTATTCAGAAGCTCTGGACAATAAAACTGCATAAAACTTAATTTCTTGTATTAAAAGATACAAAATTATTCGAGTCTGTTTGTAACTAAATTTAAAGTAAGATAGCTTGATATTTTGATAATAAAATCACCGTCAATTTATAAGTAAGAGTTATTTTACTTACTTATACTGAGATTAACAAACATTCTCCGGCAAAAAGCAAAAAAAATGTGAAGACTAGATTAAACGATTTGCCCTTAAGTAAATATTATGTAATTTTAGCTGTCACATTAGTAACTTCAATTACAAACATAGACTTGCTATTTTCAGTGTTGCTACTGATATGATGTCCGCTTGAAAACTTACTATTATCCATCAGGGTCGGTAATAGGTGAGCCAGCAGGGTCTAGCCTTCGGGAAGCCTATGAGCGCGTCTATGGGGTTTTTCCCATGAGTGTAAGCGCGAATCAGTAAGGGTAATGGGTAATGGGTGATGATGAGTTATTTTTTCACCATGCCCAATGCTCAATATCCAAGCTTTATATCATAAGCAACTAGTCGGACATGATATCAAACATCATCTGCTCAATCAATCTTACGGTTTCTAAGTATAGATACTTAAGTAATTAGTTAACAATAATATTTCTTAGCCTCTATTCTTAATGATTTTGACAAAGGTTTAGTTAGTTTGCGTTATATATTAGTATTACCTTTTACATGATTAAAAGTATTATTTAATACATTTTTCCAAAAGCTTAATCTTTTAATCAAATGCGATCGCCTAAATTATTTTTGCGATACTAAAGACATGTATTCCGCGTTAAAAGATGATAGTATGTATTCAATGTAACTATGATTTAAGTGGTAAATATCTAGCACGAGAAAGGAAGAAATTATACGCCCATAACCGTAAATTTGAGTTGGTAAGCTAGCCCCAAACCAAGAGTGAGTGCGATCGCTGTGATGAAATGACAATAGGTTTTCCTTCAACCGTAATTGTTGCATTTATTTACACCTAAAGCCACATCAGCCAGTAATTCATCTGCAAGATCAAGAAGCTTGGCTATGCGTTCATCACTGAGTTGATAGTATACAAAACGCCCTTGCTGTTGACGAAACACCAAATCACAACAGCGCAAGCATCCAAGGTGATTGGATACATTAGACTGGCTGAGTCCTGTAGCCTCAACAATCTCGTTAACAGTCAGCGGACCAGAACGCAATGCATTAAGAATAGACATACGTGAGTGGTCAGATAAACCCCGAAATAGTTTGACTTTCAGATCAGTTGTTTGAGTTTTGGTAATTTTAGTTTTAGCTATCATTAAAGTGTCCTAAAAAGCTTTATTATTGATAGATATCAGTTATTACTGATATTTAATTGTGATTGAGCAAAGACAGTGCGATCGCTAGCTTTGCCAATTATTTAATGATCTCACGAAAAATAAGGAGAAGCTAAGGCTATGACAACCGTAAGCCAAGTAAAATGCGCCTGTGGTTCTTGCCTATGTGTTGTGTCCATAGAGGATGCCATTATCAAAGATGGCAAACCTTACTGCTGTGAAGCTTGTGCAAACAGCCATCAAAGCGGTGAAGTCTGTACTCAATGTCAATCTGTTTGTGGCTGTGCATCATAAAATAGACCTCTTGCGTGCATAGTTGAAAAACCCCTCTTAGTCCCAGAAAATAAGGTAAAGCGTGTCTAAAAAGAAACAAGACTAGCTAAATTCACTTTCTCTGTTTAACCAAAGGCAAGGATTAAGGTGGGGTTTTTGAGTATTCATGTCAGAGATGCTAATGTGATTGAACCACACTACAAAAATTACGAAAAGGAAAAACTAGATGGGGGCAGATAAAGATTGTTAAATAGAATACATAAAGAGATTAAAATTTGTTTTGCTTTCATAAAATAATATTATTTTAAACACCATATTTTTGATGGCAGTATGGCTATAAATATTACAGGGTAGCATGTAAATATTACTGTTACTTTTAAGTCATACAGTTAAGAGCTTTTTAGAATCTTTTATTCGTAGCAATCAGTTAGATTGAAGTCATAGTAATAATTAGCAGACTAGACGCCTGACTATTTTATTCAACATAGGTTATCCAAAACTTTGTAGACAATTTAAAATCAAGTATTAAGAACGACAACAATAAAACAGCAAAACTATAAAGAGAGTTGATTTTGTGTGTCAAAACAACTTTTATATTTAGTCGGTTTTGTGAGATTATTCTTATTAAGAATATGCATATTGCTCGAGATGCAAAATTTTAGCTAATTTTGCCAATTAATAAATAGAAAATCATCAGCATAAAGGAGTATTAAAGTGCATAGCAGAAGAATGCAGATGATCATGGATAAAGCTGCGATCGCACTTTCTACCACGTGTGCAATTCATTGTCTATTTTTACCGATTTTGCTCGTTGCCCTTCCTGCACTAGCAACTACTTCTGTTGGTAGCGAAAGTTTTCACCGTCTTCTGCTGTGGTTTGCCTTTCCCGTTAGTGTGTTGGCTTTGACACAAGGGTGTCGTCGTCATAAAGACCGAATAGTAATTGGCGCTGGTGTTTTAGGATTGGCGCTTCTGACCACAACTGCAATTGCTGGCCACAACCTTCTCAGCGAAGATGGTGAACGTATTGCTACAACGTTAGGAGCAACAGTATTAGCATTTGGACATATCCGTAACTATAGGTTATGCAATAAAAATAAATGTAATATCTAATTCTCGGCTATATCTAAACAATAGTTCTGGCGAACAGTTACTAAAGAACAGCTAGGATTAGCATCACCCTGCTCTGGAATTCTACTCATTCCCTGTAAGCTTTGCGGCTTTGCAATAAAGAAGCCTACAAAATAATTTTGTACTGTCATTAGTTAATTTAAAATGCGGATGAAAGGACTTGAACCTTCACGCCTCGCGGCACTAGAACCTAAATCTAGCGCGTCTGCCAATTCCGCCACATCCGCATCAGTTCCTTATCATAGCATAAAAGTTGTCTAGAGCAATAATTTTTACGAATTAAGAGCAACTACCGAAGTTCAGCCCAAATTCTGCAAATGCCTATTTTTGTGTTGTGAACTTCGGTTGTTTAGTACATAAGGGTTTTAGGCTTTTTGTTTGGAGGAATTGAGATGTTTTTGTCTGTAAATTATCTGAACTTCGGAAATCGGCTCTGGAAATCTTACTGGGTAACGGTTTAAAATAGGACTATCCCCACTCGCTGGGGAAACTAATTGAATGGAAACAATATGTTGTGTCCAGCGGTAGCTCTATATATATATATTCTCCCCACTCGCTGGGGAAACTAATTGAATGGAAACAAACCATCAACGACGGCAACACACCAAACGAAACCACCTCCCCACTCGCTGGGGAAACTAATTGAATGGAAACTCTGCGTGGGCCATGCTTTTGATTGGCTCCGCCTGTCTCCCCACTCGCTGGGGAAACTAATTGAATGGAAACTGAATGGAAACAATGGGAACCTAAATTACACCGACACGAGGTAATCGATGCTTGAATCCGCAGAGAATTTCCCAAGAAATTGTGTTTAGTTGATTTGCCCAATCATCAGCGGAGATTTGTTGTTTGCCATCTTGACCTAGTAGGGTGACTACCTCACCTTCTTGTATATCTGGTAAGGCACTGATATCTACCATCAGTTGATCCATTGTAATTGCGCCGATCTGTTGTACTCTTTGACCACGAATTAATACCTGCATTTTGTTGGAAAGATTGCGTGGAACACCATCGGCATAACCAATGCCAACAACAGCAATTCGCATTTCTTGCTTGGCAATAAATTGATGACTGTAACTCACACCAGTCCCAGCAGCAATGGTTTTGACTTGGGTGACTCTGGCCCTGACTTGCAAAACAGGTTTCAGGTTAATTTGCGATCGCAAATGTGTGGCTGGGTAAAGTCCGTAAATGAGTAAACCTGCACGCACCATATCATAGTGTAATGCTTTATCGGTCAGGGTGGCGGCTGAGTTTGCCAAGTGCAAGCAAGGTGGTTTTAATCCTAATGCTTTAATTTGAGCGATCGCTTGTTGAAAGCGTTGGTGTTGTAGTTGCATGACAGTCGGGTCAGGACTATCTGCGGTTGCTAAGTGCGAATAAATACTAGCTATTTTTAAATGTGGCAAACTCTGTACTAGCTGCACAAACTCGCTAGCTTCTTGCCAATTGGTTCCTAAGCGGGACATACCCGTATCTAACTTGATGTGGACAGGTATGGCACAAGTATAAGAATTTGCTTCTAGGATATTAGAAAATATAAGTGCTTGTTTGGGACTGCATAGTGTTGGCTGAAGTTGCCAATGGGCGATCGCATGAATTTGTTCTGGAGTGTGAGTTGCACCTAATATCAAAATTGGAGCTTTTACCCCAGCTTCCCGTAGTTGAATTCCTTCTGGGACAGTGGCAACACCAAGCCAACTTGCCCCTGATTCTAAAGCTGTTTGGGCAACTGTGACTGCTCCGTGTCCGTAAGCATCAGCTTTCACAACCGCCATGAGCTGGGTACGTGGTGATAGGAACTGGCGTAGTTGCTGGACGTTGTGGGCTAAAGCCACTAAATCAATTTCCACCCAAGCACGCTGCGAAAACCAAGCATAAGTATCGCATAGTCCAGCTGCAACACTCTGAGATGGTTCATGACTTAACATCCTGTTTACTCCTATCACACCACTGTTTTGCTTTCAGCTTATATATATTTATTCAAATTACTAAAAGCTACTCTGGAATAATCAGGAAGTTTACCGCTCATCGTGTCAACGGCACAAGGGTTAATAGTAGGATTTGATTAAATCAAAGTTGTTAAGCACGGTATTAATAAAATCAATAACTAGTCCAATATTGAATACTATTGGAGCGAACGCTAAATTTAAGTTATAAAAAACAAGCTTTTTTCTCCATTTTGGCAACAAATCCAGCAGTATAATTTGTTCTCAATCACCAAAGCAGAGTATATTTGTGTTAATATATGTAAAACTAATACCTTGAACGATCATCAATGGGGAAGGTTTTAGTACTCAATGCCTCTTATGAACCGCTCAACATCACGAGTTGGCGCCGTGCAGCGGTTTTGCTAATCAAGGGTAAGGCAGAACGGGTAGAGCACAATGGCAAGTTTCTTTACTCCGATTTTCCGCTTCCAACGGTAATTCGCTTGCGCCATTATGTGCGGGTTCCCTATAAAGAAATTCCTCTCACACGCCGAAATATATTGCATCGGGATGGTCATACTTGTCAATACTGTGGTTACACAGGAGATGAGTTGACTTTAGACCATGTAATACCGCGATCGCGTGGAGGAGGAGATTCTTGGGAAAACATTGTTACAGCTTGCGTCCGCTGCAATGTTAAAAAGGGCTGCCGTACCCCTCATGAAGCACATATGCTTCTACGCCACACACCTCGGAGACCTTACAGTAGCTTGTACTTTGAGGTTACAAAGCACCTAAAAACTGGAACACACAAGGAGTGGCAAAAGTATGTTATAGGGCTTTAACATTTACCTTTATTTGATGTCAATCGGTAAAAGTTTTTTATAGCTTTTGCTGTTTACCAAGTGTGGACTAGGTTGGTTTGGCGGCTTGTTATTGGCTATGTTGCCCTTTACAAGCTAGCATTATATTTTGTAAAGATTTGTTGCCGTTTTTGACCAACCTCGTCATTATAACACATTTTGTTATGCTTGCAAGTAGTTAAAAGTTTTTTATTTTGCAAAACATACAAAACATAATAGATACAACAAATATATCAACTAAGCATCCTTCGGTTATCAGCCAAAAAATGTAGAAAAAATAGACCCATATATACATTCCCAAGTTCATGAATTTTTGCGAAGATCGACATGGTGTGGCTAAACCAGTGATTTTCTGATTGTAGTTTTTATTGTTGAACTTATCTCACGCCACACAAAGTAAACTATCTCCTATGCAGTTTCATTCTTCCCTTACTCAGTTTGAGAGATTGCCATTGACGACAGATCCGACTCCAGAACCGAATCCAGATGAGGCAGAAATAGACAAAGAGTCTTTAGATGTTCCACAAATCAGGCAGTCTAACGGAACACTAGCATCAACTGAAGGAGTCAATTCTCTGGGTCAGCGTACCAATTCTGTGACACTACAGAAATCAGAAGAATTGCGTCAGGTAATGCTTGCCCATCGTCATGAGCGTCAGTTGGTAATTTTACAAGACTTTCCCGACCCAGACGCTCTTTCTTCTGCTTGGGCTTACCAGTTAATTGCGCAACAGTACGATATAAAATGTGAGATTGTCTATGCCGGCACTCTCAGCCACCAAGAAAATATCGCCTTAGTCAAGTTAACTGGCTTACCAGCCATCCGGTGTTCAGTAGCAGCCTTGAAAAGCAAGGATTTGTCTTTTTACCAAGGTTATACCTTAATTGATAACCAAGGTACTACCTCTGGATTAGTGCCGATAGTGCAACAGGCAGGAATTCCCCTGATGGCAGTAATTGACCATCACAATTTGCAAGGAGATCTCAAATCAGAATTTATTGATATTCGTCCAACGGTAAGAGCTACAGCAACAATTTTTACCCAGTATTTACAGGCAGGGTTGCTACCCTTAGATAACAGCATCAATCAGCATGTTAAATGTGCTACTGCTCTAATGCATGGATTGCGTTCAGATACAAATCTGCTGATGCAAGCCAAAGAAGAAGATTTTATGGCAGCAGGTTACCTAAGTAGATTTTATGACGCCCAGCTCCTGAGCGCTGTATTGCAAGCTAACCGTTCCAAACGGGTGATGGATGTGATTGAGCGATCGCTCAAAAACCGTATTGTCCAAAATAACTTTTCCATTGCTGGGGTAGGTTACCTACGCTATGATGACAGAGACGCCATACCCCAAGCCGCAGATTTTCTCGTCACTGAAGAAAACGTCCACACTGCCGTAGTTTACGGGATTGTTCACGATGAAGATGAGGAGTTAGAAGTAGTTGTAGGTTCCTTGAGAACCACTAAACTGACTCTAGACCCTGATGAATTTATCAAAGAAGCCTTTGGACAAGATAGCAGTGGTCGATTTTTTGGTGGTGGACGCACTAGCGCCGGTGGTTTTGAAATTCCCATGGGTTTTTTATCAGGCAGTAACGAAAATTCTGCTTATGCGAAAATGAAGTGGGAAGTTTTCGATACTCAAATCAAGCAAAAACTGCTGAGATTAGTTAACCCCAAAGATAACCCAATTCAACCAGAGTAGTAGTAGCAGGGATGATTAGTTTTGCTGGAGATTAATTTCTTGAAACGACTCAGAAGATGCGTCTAACTGCAATTTACCAGGTAAAGCTGACTTGCCGTTAACTTCCACAATATATTCTCCTTGCTGCAATCCTTCCAGATAATAAACTCCTGCACCATTAGTAACAGACAATCGTCGCAAACCTGAACTTGTTTGAATCGCTTCTACCCGTACCCCTGCAACTGGCTGACCTTGAGCATCAGTTACAACTCCCGTACGAGTATAAGATTTTACAAGAGGTAACTCTACTGTTGTATAACTACCAGCAACCACATCCACAGCCAAAGCGTCTGTCGTTGCTTTCCAGTCCAGGGGAAATCCGGCTGGATCTAAATCCAGACGATACTTTCCAGGAAACAAGCGCACTAAAGCCCCCTGATTTTGAATTTCTGGATCGAAAAATTTTAAAGAACGATTGTTAAGAATAAACATTAAATCTGGCTTATGGAGATAGACTGCTTCATGAGCATCCCGTTTGCCATTGTGATTGCGGTCAAAAAAAGGTTGAATTAATATACCACCTTGGGTACGAAAATAATTAGAACGTCGAGAAGAATCAGGCTTAATTCCTCTTTGAGTGTCAAAGCTAGAAACTAACTCAATCCCAAAACTAGGTTGATCTGAAGTCAGAGATACGCCTTGGTAACGCCCCCTTAGCATCATACCTGGAATAATTGTTGTTCCCAAGCTGGCAATTACTCCCGAACCTTGGGAACCGATACCATAACCTAGTTGTGCTTCCCACAAATAGCTTCCGTCAACAGCGCGTGCTGGTGAACGGTAACGCCAACTCGCACTAGCTAGACTATTTTCCTGGGTGAGGAAATTACTAGTTTCGTAATTTAAGACTAATGAGTGTCCTGTATCTAAAGGATCTTTCCCAGAAAAATTGTAGGTGAGTTGAGATAGAGAACCAACTTCGTTACCACGAGTTGTAAATTCCAAATCACCCCAGCGTTGCAAAAAACTCCATCGGAAGTGATTGCGACTGTCTAAAGTTGCGCGAGCAAAGGTAAAAGAATTTTTACCACTATGGGAAATTTCCAAACCCCCGAATACACCATCTCGACTTTTATAGCCACCTAGCAAACCCAGCCAAGGAAACATTTGCCAATCGAAATTAAAATTATAACCAAAGCGATCGCTAAAAAATTGGGTATGTGCAGTAGCAGACAAATCAAACCGAATATCAGCATTCACATCCCAATGATTATTTTCATCTGCGCTTAAAGCTGAAACAGCTACCGTTAAGGGTAAATTTTGCGGCTGATAAAAGATTTCTCCCAACCCCCGAAATGAATCATCGTAAACTCCACCAATTCCTATAGTTAAGTTTTCCGACAAACCCCAACGTTGAGCCACACCCCCTCTCACATCAGAAAATTCTCCCAACAGATTGGGGCTATCTAGTGAAAATTTCCGTCGCAAACCACCAGAAACAATCAACGCCTTCCCACCAGCTGGTAATTGTCCCGGTGCGGTAGAAAAAGTCAGATCCCGAATTTCTGGTGGTTCGGTAAGTCGTCCTTGGGGGTAAAGTAAAAGGCGGTAATTACTCCCAAGGAAACGACCACTAACTGGGATGTTCTGAAAACGATAAATACCAGAAGAATCAACTAGAACTTCTGCAATTGGGCGATCGCTAAAACCTTGCGTTAATCGTACCAATGTTCCTGGTTCTGCTTTACCTGTAACTACTCTTCCAATTTCAGCAGCTTGTAAGCGCTGACGCGGATCTGGTGTTGCACCTAACCAAGTTTCTTTTGGCTTATACCCTTGGCGCTGAATTGTCGTGAAACCCCAATAATCACCCGTTCCGTGACTAAACCAAAACGGTGTTTGTGAACCAAGAATATAATCAGCTAAATCTGTCTGATGCAGAAATTGAGCTTCAGCAATTTGCCAAGTGGTAGCATTTTTGAAGTTTGGTTGGTGAGCGCGGATAAACCAACTACCACCCAAGGCTGTACCAACTGCTGTCAAGTTACCTTGATAACTAGTAGCATTACTGACCGAACCATTAGCAAATAAACGTTGCTCAACAGCAGTAATACTAAAGTCTGGAGGAGTAATTTCTGGTAGTCCCGCCGTTTCCACAGGAAGTTCTTGGGGGTTGCTAAGTTCCCCTGCTGCTGGAGTTTTTAACCAAGGTGGCAGTAAGCGTACTGTATAATCATTAATATCAAATTCAGCCGGAACGCCAAACAAAGTTTGCAAATCTTGCACAGAAAACACTAACCCTAATTTTGGGTCATTGCGGAGTAGTTTAGGATTAATACGAGTTACAATACCAGGCGCACGCACTTCTTGCAGACCATCCGGCAAAGCTTTAACATCCAAGTTCAAAGCTTGAACTATTGCATCATAAGGTATGAGCCATTGCTCAAAGTCAACAGCTTCGATTCCATCTTCCTTTCCCCGTACTAAAACACTCTTAATGACATTACGCTTGTCTAAATCTAGACCTACAGGGAAAACCTGAAAATTTTCTTTCATCGAAGGTACCGACGATGGCGTTACTGTGGCTGCGCTTGATTGAGGTAGAGAAGTTTCTGGAGCCAGGTTTTCTGGTGGTGCAATCTGCGGTTGCACACTGGGAGCGATCGCCTGATCTGTCTTAGTAGAATCAGTTTTTAAATCTGCAATTAAATTCTGATTACTAACAGAAAATTCAGGTCGAGAAATCTCTGGTAATACAGGTTTGAAATCATTTTTTCCCGTCTCATAATTGACTAAATCAAAGACTGATTTGCTAATATTTGCAAATACTAAATCATAGTTATTAGGTAATTCTGGAGCAGATATTACATTAACCATAGTCACCCAATATCAAATTTACAATATTTAATTTGCATATCAAATCTGTCCTATTAGATATAGGAAAATAATTAATAATATCCATTTACTTCGTTTACTATGCCTTTAATAGAGGGAAGCTACAATGTAGATGCTCCCCTGTTTTTAGTCAAAATCAGTGATCAAGAAGCATCAATATTTTGAAACAAATTAAAAATAACAACGAAAGATATCTAGCTAGAAAATGGATGCATTAGAAATTCATGGGATGCAAAAAACTATTGACTAGGGACAATTAGATTCATATTGAAAGGAAGAGAAGTTTGATTGGGAGCTTGACCCCAAATTAATTCACCAGAAAGCTCATATTTCCCAGGAGCGATCGCTGTTTTTCCTGTATCTGCAAGATTCAAAAATAAATAGCGATCGCTCTGCGCTGTAATTCCTGTGGGCTGTATTTTCCCACTACGAATGATGCTTCCTTGTTGTTTCAAAGTCCAAGTAGCAGTTGGTAGAACAGACGCTTTACCTATGTTACGAACTAAAAGTTTTATTTGGTTTTTTTCGGGGTCAAAACTGCTACTATCTATAATCAACTGAGGAGATAACTTTCCTTTTCGTACATAAAAAGTAGACCCAACTTTTCCTCTGATGTTAACAACATTCCCCTTTTGATCACTTGTTTTCATCTCCTGCAAGTTTTCTGTGAAAACTACGACTCGATATTCTCCTTCAGGAAGGTGAGGAGGAAGTTGAGCTATTAAACGTATGCGTCTTGTAGTACCTGGCGGTACGATTAATTCACGAGGTGAAAATTGCAAGTAAGGACTAAGATCAGTGGGACTAGATGACAAAGTTTCAAAACCTGTATCACGGTTATAAGCAAAAGGCTGAACATAAACACGAGCGCGAAAAGGTTCATTGGTAATATTCGTAACGTTAATCACTCCTTCGGCTTGGTTACGATTTACTTCCGCCTCAATCACCATTGGAGAAATTCTCACCTGTGCTTGAACTGCCCCTGTAGATATGACTGCCGATAAAGAACAGATACCCAGTAAAATAACAGTACGAATCATTGGTTTTTCCGATGAAAGGTATTATAAAAAACAGAAGATTTTGCTATTATGGATAGGTGAATAATTGCTCCTACAGTGTGCTTAAAGCCGCCTGTTTATTTCTGATCTGCAGAAAGTTATCCGCGCACCTAAGTTAGCAACAAGCATCTACCTAAAGAAATTGCGATTTGAATCCTAAGGTAGCAACTGTGTATTTTGTTGTCAGCCTTGAACTATAGTCCAAGGCTGACTGTGATAAAGTGATGAGATATATAGTGAGCCTTAGCTCAGAAAAATTTATGGTGTGACTGTCATATCAACAGTGAAAGCATAGCTTCCTTCCGCTAAAGGAGCAGTACTAACCACATCCATGTTGACTGTTAAAGGGATAGGGAGACCAGGAGGTACAATTCCAGGAGTAGAAACGCCTGCGACATAAGTAGTGTTCACACTTCCTCCAACAGCTGTGGCCTCATAAGTAGGAGAAGTAAGATTAGGGCCAGCGGTCTTAGTCACACCAGTAATTTGAAGATTTCCAGGAGCGCCAGTACATTGCACAGTTGCCGAACCAGCCGAACCACCCAAGCTAGTTAAATTAAATGGAGTTGGGTTAACTAGAGTACCAGCACCGGGAGTACCAGAGAAAGAACATGCTGCGGTGACTGTTCCACCAAATGGTACATTTACTGTACCGCCAGCAAAAGCCTTGGGAGCGATCGCAACACAACTTCCCAATGCCACAACAGAAGCAATGACAATTTGACGAATCATTCCAAATTCCTAAAGATATAGTAATCGAACTTTAGTTTGAGTTGTCAACAAGAGCTGATTCTAGTAGAGAAAAAATTGAGGGTATAAAACAGGTAGACTCCCTGAAGCTGCTCGATATTCCTGTTGAAACCCGTGTTTTTGTAAACACCATACTTTGTATTTTGCTAGCCAAAAATGGCACATGGCTTGAGTATTTTCCCGTAAAATTCTAGTTCAGAATGTAGAAGTACTGCTTTTATCCCACTTTATGCAAAGCTAAAAGAGTGGACTGTCTGCAAGAGCTTTTACCATAAAGTACTTATAATGATAGAACTGTATTTAATTCGTCATGGTATTGCTGAAGTTGCAACCGACAACATCAAAGATGAAAAAAGACGCCTAACAAAACAGGGACGGCAAAAAACAGAAAAAGTCGCCCAGCGTTTGAAAAAACTAGGTTTACATTTTGATTGTGTAGCTACTAGTCCCCTAGTGAGAGCTAGACAAACAGCAGAGATCCTCGTCACAGCGGGACTGAGTTCGCAAATGGAAGAATGTACTCATCTAGCTCCCGATGGTAATATTCACAATTGGGTTGTAAACTGGTTAGAGCCAAAGAATTTTGCACCAGATACTAAACTGGCTTTGGTTGGACATGAACCCTGTTTGAGCCGTTGGGCAGAAGTTCTCGTCTGGGGGGAAGGGAAGGAACGTTTGGTGCTGAAAAAAGCGGGTATGATTGGGATAAAGGTACCAGAAACAGGCTCTCCTTTGGGTCGCGGTCAGATGTTTTGGTTGACACCACCCAAATACTTGCTCTAACAGTTTTTCCACAATTCCGTAAAGAATTTGTGTGATCGGGATTACTGTTATGGCAACAAGAATTTCTGGTAAGTTAGCCTGGACAAATCTTTAAAAATCAGATGGTGTTGCCATGATAGTGTGCGAATATAGGCCTGGTTTGGAAGGCATACCTGCTGCCCAATCAAGTATCAGCTTTGTTGATGGGCAAAAAGGACTACTTGAATATCGTGGCATCCGGATTGAGGAACTAGCAGAAAAAAGCACATTTCTGGAAACTGCTTACCTTTTAATCTGGGGTGAATTACCAACAGCAGAAGAACTAGCAGCATTTGAGGATGAAGTTCGCCATCATCGGCGGATCAAATACCGCATTCGCGACATGATGAAATCCTTTCCAGAAAGCGGTCACCCCATGGATGCCCTACAAGCCTCAGCTGCTGCTTTGGGCTTATTTTATGCCCGTCGTGATTTGGATAATCCGGTTTACATCCGAGATGCCGTAGTTCGCCTACTAGCAACTATTCCCACAATGGTAGCAGCGTTTCAGTTAATGCGAAAAGGAAACGACCCAGTACGTCCTAATGATGATTTGGACTACGCTGCTAACTTTTTGTATATGCTCAACGAAAAAGAACCAGATCCACTAGCAGCGCGAATTTTTGATGTTTGTTTGATATTACATGCAGAGCATACAATGAATGCTTCTACCTTTAGCGCTAGGGTAACAGCTTCTACTCTGACAGACCCCTATGCAGTAGTAGCTAGTGCTGTGGGAACCTTAGGAGGACCCTTACATGGCGGTGCCAATGAAGAAGTAATTCAGATGCTAGAGGAAATTGGCTCTGTGGAAAATGTGCGTCCTTATATAGAGGACAAGCTGCAACAAAAAGCCAAAATTATGGGTTTTGGACACCGTGTCTACAAGGTAAAAGATCCACGGGCGATGATTTTGCAAAACCTAGCAGAAAAGCTATTTGCAAAATTTGGTAACGATAAATTCTATGACATTGCCCAAGAAATGGAGCGGGTAGTCGAGGAAAAATTGGGTCACAAAGGAATTTATCCTAACGTTGACTTTTATTCCGGTTTAGTGTATAGGAAGTTGGGTATTCCTACAGATTTGTTCACACCAATATTTGCGATCGCTCGCGTTGCAGGTTGGTTAGCACACTGGAAAGAACAACTCGCCGAAAACCGCATATTTAGACCGACCCAGGTTTATAACGGTCGTCATGACATTCCTTACACAGCTATTGATCAGCGGTAGGGATAGGAGGTAAGGGATAGGGGATTAGGGAAGGGGACAAGAGAGAATAATTTTGTATCAAAATTTTCCTTTTTACCTTTCCCCCTCCCCCTTTAATCTCCTCAATTCTTACCATAAGTAGAAACTCTACATGCGGCTGATCGAGGTAAAACCCATCCAACGATATACTAGGCATGGAGATTGCAAAAAATCTTAAATTTTTGCCTGGTATAGGCAATGATTATTGATGGGTAAATTTACAGTGATTAACAAGTGTAGATAGTTGTAAACGACCATGAATTGGTGACTTGAAGAGCAACAAACATGAATTCAGGAATTGATCTGCAAGGAACTTTTATTCAATCCCTCACGGAATTGGGAGTGCCAGGAGACTTAGCCAAAGCAATTTGGATGCCACTGCCAATGATCTTAATGATTATTGGTGCGACAGTGGGCGTATTGACCTGCGTTTGGCTAGAGCGGAAAATTTCAGCAGCAGCACAGCAGCGGATTGGCCCTGAATACATCGGCCCTTTGGGTTTGCTGGCCCCTGTCGCAGATGGTCTGAAGCTTGTCTTCAAAGAAGATATAGTGCCAGCAAAATCTGACAGAGTACTATTTACCCTTGGCCCCATCATTGTTGTTTTGCCTGTATTCCTGTCCTACCTGATTGTGCCATTTGGACAGAATATACTCATTACTGATGTCGGGATGGGTGTCTTTTTGTGGATTGCTTTGTCCAGCATTCAGCCCATTGGTCTGTTGATGGCTGGTTATGCGTCCAATAATAAATACTCTCTTTTAGGTGGACTGCGGGCAGCAGCACAATCAATTAGCTACGAAATTCCTTTGGCGCTCGCGGTACTGGCGATCGCGATGATGTCCAACAGCCTTAGCACCGTTGATATTGTTAACCAACAATCTGGCTACGGAATCTTAGGATGGAACATTTGGCGACAGCCAGTCGGCTTCATCATCTTTTGGATAGCAGCCCTCGCTGAATGCGAACGTCTGCCTTTTGACTTACCGGAAGCAGAAGAAGAACTAGTAGCAGGTTATCAAACAGAGTACTCTGGGATGAAATTTGCTCTGTTCTACCTGAGTTCTTACGTAAATCTCGTACTCTCAGCACTCCTAGTATCAGTTTTATACCTGGGTGGTTGGGATTTTCCTATTCCCATTAGCACATTAGCGAGTTGGTTTGGAGTCAGTGAAGCCAATCCGGTGTTGCAAGTTGTCACCGCTTCATTGGGCATCACTATGACCCTACTTAAAGCCTACTTCCTAGTCTTTCTGGCCATCCTACTACGTTGGACTGTACCCCGTGTTCGCATTGACCAACTACTAGACTTGGGATGGAAGTTTTTATTACCAGTCGGTTTAGTAAATTTACTATTAACCGCTGCTTTGAAACTAGCTTTTCCCGTCGCCTTCGGCGGGTAATGGGTAAGAAACTATCACCAATTACCAATTACCCATTACCAATCACCTGTCATCCCTAAGGAGAGAAACACAATATGCTAAAGTTCCTCAAACAAGTTGGTGATTACGCCAAAGAAGCAGTACAAGCCGGACGTTATATTGGTCAGGGACTTGCTGTTACCTTTGACCACATGCAGCGACGTCCAATCACAGTACAGTATCCTTACGAAAAATTAGTTCCTAGCGAAAGGTTTCGCGGTAGGATTCACTTTGAGTTTGATAAGTGTATTGCCTGTGAGGTCTGTGTGCGGGTTTGTCCAATTAACTTACCTGTAGTAGATTGGGAGTTTGACAAAACCAGCAAAAAGAAAAAGCTCAAGCACTACAGTATTGACTTTGGTGTTTGTATCTTTTGCGGTAACTGTGTGGAATATTGCCCCACAAACTGTCTCTCTATGACAGAAGAGTACGAACTTTCCACCTACGATCGCCACGAGTTGAACTACGATAACGTAGCAATGGGTCGTCTTCCCTACAAGGTCACAAATGACCCAATGGTTACTCCACTACGTGAACTAGTTTACCTGCCCAAGGGAGTTATGGACCCCCACGATCTACCAGCTGATGCACCTCGTGCAGGTTCCCGCCCTGAAGAACTTGTAGAAAAAGGGTAATAGGTAATGGGTAATGGGTAATGGGTAATAGCAAATACCAATTGCCAATTACCATTTACCAACTATCATTTACCAATCATTCAGATATCAAAGGACAAAAAAGTGAATCTAGCGGAAGGAGTACAGGTTGTTTCGTTTGGCATACTAGCTGTAATGATGATAGGAGCAGCCCTGGGTGTAGTGCTGTTCTCTAACGTTGTCTATTCAGCCTTTATGCTAGGCGGTGTGTTTGTCAGTATAGCTGGGTTGTACTTATTGCTAAATGCTGATTTTGTAGCAGCAGCGCAATTGTTAATTTATGTTGGCGCAGTGAACGTGCTAATTTTATTTGCCATTATGTTGGTGAATAAGCGGCAGAATTTTGTTCCCTTTCCCACAGCTTGGGTACGTAAAGCCCTAACGGCTGTGGTGAGCCTGGGACTATTTGCGCTATTGAGTGCGATGGTGTTATCAACTCCCTGGTCGTATTCTACTGCTACTCCTGTAGGCAACCCTATAGTTGTTATTGGTCAGCACTTCTTTAGTGACTTTTTACTACCTTTTGAAGTCGCTTCTGTTCTGTTATTGATGGCAATGGTAGGCGCAATTATTTTGGCACGTCGAGAATATCTGCCAGAACAAATCGTCCCATCTGATTTGCCACAAACTGTTTTGACATTGCCAGAACGTCCCAGAGAATTGGTACCTGCTGGTAGCGACAAACAAGAGTGAACAGTTACCAAAAAACCATGATTGCTAACTGATCACTAACAACTAACAACTCAAAAAAGTAGTAGAAGTTACGAAGATTTATGCAACTCCAGTACTTTTTGTTATTAGCAGCAGCTTTGTTCTGTATTGGCATCTATGGTTTGATTACCAGTCGCAATGCTGTGCGAGTGTTAATGTCAATTGAACTGCTGCTGAATGCTGTGAATTTAAACTTGATGGCTTTTTCTAACTTCCTAGACTCAACAGCAATTAAGGGTCAGGTTTTTACTGTGTTTGTCATCACTGTAGCGGCAGCAGAAGCAGCGGTAGGTTTAGCGATCGTACTGGCAATCTATCGCAACCGTGATACTGTCGATATGGAGCAGTTTAATCTCCTCAAATGGTAAAGTTGTGGACCTTAAAAAGGTAATTATTGCTTATAAAGCAAGAGATGCCCAAAGTAAACGTTGGGCAGAAATTTGTGCAAAGCAACTCGAAAATCATCAATGTCAGGTACTAGTGGGGCCAAGCGGACCTAAGGATAATCCTTACCCAGTATTTTTGGCTTCGGCTGGACAACCAATCGACCTGGCATTGATACTCGGTGGTGATGGTACTGTGTTAACCGGTGCTAGGCACCTAGCCCCAGCTGGTGTACCCATTTTAGGAGTAAATGTGGGTGGTCACTTGGGGTTTTTAACTGAGTCTGTGGAAGAATTTCAAGATACAGAAAAAGTTTGGGAAAGACTGTTGGAGGATCGTTATGCTATCCAACGGAGAATGATGGTGCAAGCAGCGGTGTATGAAGGTCATGGTAGCAACTTGGAACCAGTGAGTGAACGCTACTTGGCTTTGAATGAAATGTGTGTCAAGCCTGCTTCTGCCGATCGCATGATTACCTCGATTCTGGAGATGGAAATTGACGGCGAAGTGGTTGATCAGTACGTTGGCGATGGATTAATAGTTGCTACGCCTACAGGTTCCACTGGGTACACCGTTTCTGCCACAGGTCCCATTGTCCATGATGGCATGGAAGCTATTACTATTACTCCCATTTGTCCAATGAGCCTTTCTAATCGCCCTATCGTTTTACCCCCTGGTTCAGTTGTTAGTATCTGGCCATTGGGTGATTACGATTTGAGTACAAAACTGTGGATGGATGGGGTGTTAGCTACTTCGATTTGGCCAGGACATCGCGTTGACGTACGCATGGCTGAGTGTCGTGCCAAGTTTATTATTCTACGGGAAAACAACTCCTATTACCAAACGCTGCGAGAAAAATTATTGTGGGCAGGTACAAGGGTTCGCTACAGCAGTACTAATCATAGTAATTAAACTTCTGGCACAAGTTAAATAAAGGTAAAAATGAAGGGTTAAAGGGGTTATTTTTTAGCTTCTCTTTAACCCTTAGCCTTTTAATATCATGCTTTAGACTTGCGAAATTTTCTTCAGGCTAGATAATTATGAAGTGATCATTCTCAAACAACGAAAAATAATACAAAATTACCTTATCCTGATTGTTTAACTAACTAGATAATTTTAGACAAATTCTGAGAAAAAACATAATTATGCGGCGTCTCATACTTGCTCCCAGGTGGTTGCAGTTTTTTATTGTCGTACTTGTGATATTTGGTATATTTTTTCGCTTCGTTAATCTTGATGGAAAAGTTTATTCGTTAGGGGAAACAGATACTTTATTACGTATTTCTGGTTATACAACTACCCAAGTTACACAACAACTTTTTAATGGTAGGGTAATTAATAAACAAGCTTTTGCAAAGTTTCAAAGTCTCAATCCTGAGAAAAATTTTGGAGATACCATTAAGTCATTAGCAATAGATAATCCACGACATCCACCATTTTATTATCTATTAGCAAGATTTTGGGTACAACTTTTTGGCGACTCGATTACAACAATCAGAAGCTTATCTGCTGTAATTAGTTTATCAGTATTTCCCTGTGCTTATTGGTTGTGTCGAGAATTATTTAAGGTGCCTTTATCACTACCTGGAATAGCGATCGCACTTCTGGCTATCTCTCCCATACAAATTATCTATGCTCAAGAAGCACAGGAATATATTCTATGGGAAGTCACTATATTACTATCTAGTGCTGCTCTGCTGAGAGCTTTGCGGCTAGAATCAACCCAGCTAAAAGAAGAGTCTTATATATTGAATTGGGGAATTTATACATTTACATTAGTTCTTAGTCTATATACATATTTATTAAGTGTTTTTGTAGCTATTGCTCATCTGTTTTATGTAATTGCAATTGCCAAATTTCGCTGGAATCAAACATCTCAAAGATTTTTAATGTCATCATTATTAGGATTTATAGTTTTTTCGCCTTGGATATTGGTCATACTTGCTAACCAATCATCCGTTTTATTTTCTACTGATGCTAAAATTAAAAACTCATCTTTTCCTAATTCAATTGTAAATTGCTTAATACAGACCAATCATATTTTCATTGATTTAAATTTTAATTGGATCAAGCCTTTAATTATAATAGTAGTAACGCCAATATTTTTTACTTTAGTTGGATATGCAATCTATTGCCTTTGGCGTACAACTTATGAAAAAACTTGGTTATTTATCATAAATTTAATTGCCATACCAACAGTACCTCTATTAGTTTCGTGTTGCCAATTAGATTTAATACCCTATTACTTAGGCGTACAAATAGCAGTTGCTTATCTCCTGTCAATCCAGCTATACAATGGCAGTATTTACCGACAAAAAACTTGGCAAATTATCTTAGCATTTTTAATAATATTTGGGCTATTTTCTGATACTTTATATTCTCGTTCTTATACTTGGTGGAGTAAATTTAGTGGTAATAATCACCTAGAAATAGCCAAAATCATTAATCAAACTCCTCGCACACTTTTAATTAGTAATGATGCAGGTAATAATTCTATTAATATACTTTCGCTTAGTTCTTTGATTCAACCAAATGTGAGATTTTTGTTAGTACAAGGTAATAATATTCCAAAATTTTCTAAAAATTACTCTAATATATTTTTATTAAATCCTTCTGATACATTACGCAAAAGAATAGAAAAAAAATATCAAATGAATATTAATATTATTTATCAAAGTGAATATTCTTCTCTATGGAAATTATCAGAATAATGTGATCCAGCAATACAATCTGATTTATAAAATTGGGCGTTGCATAAAATGGGGATGTAGACGCGTAGCGGCTTCCCGCAGGGTATAATGAACCGCCAAGATGCCAAGAATGCCAAGAATTGAGTTTTTCAATTAAAAGAGAAAATAAAATCATCCCGCAAATATGCAACGCCTAAAATTGTAAAGCCCAGATCCCCGACTTCTCCAAGAAGTCGTGTTTCTTTTATCCCGTATTAAAATAACTGAGATCTTGCACTCTTCTTGAGTGCGGAGAAAGACTGTTTCTGTGAGGTTTTTCAATTCATTTTGCTGTAATAATTTATCATTGCTGCTCAAATCATTAGAAATAATAAAAAATCTTAGATGAAATTAAAGTTTTCCGTAATGTCGGCTACTGGATTGGAATTATTAATAAATTTAGGGAATACCATAGCCATGAAATTCAAAATTTTAGCAATTATAAGTATTTTTACTTTATTGACCGTAGGTTGTACAACAGGTGTAAACTCCGACCAACCAGTTAATGAAGCCCAGCCGATAACCAGAACCAACACTCAACCAGGAAGCTTTGTTGCTGGAGAATATCCTACTCAAGGAACTGTTAAAGTTTTAACAGAGAATGGCAAGCGTTATTTAGAATTCAATGGAAATTTCAAAACTAGCAAAGGTCCTGACTTGTTCGTAATTCTGTACCGTGATGATACAGTTCCTACATCTGGTATTCAAGAAAAAGATTATCTCAAAATTTCTCGTTTACAAAAGACGAGTGGGAATCAACGCTACGCTATTCCTAATGATGTAAAGCTTGGAGATTATCAATCTGTGGCAATTTGGTGTCGTCAGTTCAATACAACTTTTGGCTATGCGTCTTTAGCTAGGTGAACTGCTGTTTCGTTAAGTTTGAATTGATGGGTTTGTAGTAAGCGGTTATTACAAACTAATAAGCATCCTGCGTAACAAATTTGATGGAGTACTATTGAGTCATTCGCAGGAAAATCCTATTTTCCTATTCGCTTAATAGTATTGGCTAAATTTTCTACACAATTTGTCACTTTTTTACTCTGTTTTTTCTTAGCAACTCTTAATTAGCTTCTCAGTCTGAGGTAAAAATCACGACGGATAATCAAAATAGCGATTCCATACAGGTATAGGGTGATATGTGCATTGAATTTGGTAGGGAAGTATGTGGCACTCTCGATTTAGCAGAATCACGGGAGTGGTTAGTAACTAATGGTATCGGTGGATACGCATCTGGCACAGTAGCAGGCTTGCTAAACCGTCGCTACCACGGATTACTAGTAGCAGCCCTAAAGCCACCTTTAGGTCGCACCCTGATGTTAGCAAAGCTGGATGAAACTGCTTTGTATGGCGATCGCATTTATCCTTTACATACAAATCGTTGGGCTGACGAAATCGTCAGTCCTAACGGCTACCTACACATAGAACGTTTTGCTTTGGAAGGCACTATTCCTGTGTGGCATTTTGCCTGTGCGGATGCGCTATTAGAAAAGCGAATTTGGATGCAGCAGGGTGCAAACACTACCTATGTCCGATATGTCTTACGCCGTGCTTCTATGCCGTTACAACTAACGCTGAAAGCATTAGTCAACTACCGCGATTATCATGGCAGTACCCAAAGCAACGGCTGGCAAATGAGTGTTGAACCAGTTCCCCAAGGAATTTGTGTGACAGCCTTTCCCACTGCTGTACCGCTTTATTTACTGTGTGACAATGCTAGCGCTGTTCCTGCACATAATTGGTATTATGGATTTCACTTAGCAGTAGAACGCTACCGAGGATTGAGTGACAAAGAAGACCATTTACACGCTGCTACTTTCCAAATTACTCTCAATGCTGGTGAATCTCTAACCTTTGTTGCTAGCACAGACAAGCAACCAGATCTACATGGCGAAACAACCCTTAGACTCCGCCATACCCAAGAGCAAAAGTTAATTAGTCTTTGGAAAACTAACCGCCCTTCCCACGCCAAAGAAACCCCAGCTTGGGTGAACCATCTGGTTTTGGCTGCTGACCAATTTATTGTGGATCGTTCCTGGTCAGATGAAATTCATGGCAAAACGATCATCGCAGGCTATCACTGGTTTGGTGACTGGGGACGGGATACGATGATTAGCTTACCAGGACTGACCCTGGCTACAGGTCGCCCCGAAATTGCCCGTTCTATTCTCCGAACTTTTGCTAAATATGTAAATCAGGGAATGCTGCCAAATCGTTTTCCTGATACAGGCGAAATACCGGAATACAATACCGTTGATGCTACTCTTTGGTATTTTCATGCTTTACAGGCTTACTACAACGTTACAGAAGATGATGATCTTTTAGAAGAACTATTTCCCATCCTGGCAGATATCATCGACTGGCACTGTCGCGGCACTCGCTACAATATCCATTTAGATGCAGCAGATGGGCTGCTTTACGCTGGCGAAGCGGGAATGCAGCTGACTTGGATGGACGCTAAAATCGGGGACTGGGTAGTCACGCCCCGGATTGGTAAACCGATTGAAGTCAATGCCCTCTGGTATAATGCCTTGAGGACAATGGCTAACTTTGCTCGCCATATTGGTAAACCTCACCGAGAATATGAGGCGATCGCTGAACGAACTTTGGTCAGATTCTCACGCTTCTGGAATCAAGAAACAGGTTACTGTTACGATGTCCTCGATGGGCCTGATGGTGATGATCCGTCCCTACGCCCCAACCAAATTTTTGCTGTTTGTTTACCTGAAAGTCCTCTGAACTCAACCCAACAAAAAGGTGTAGTAGATGCTTGCGCCCAGAATTTGTTAACTTCCCATGGATTGCGATCGCGATCCTGTGATCATTCGCAATATAGGGGACATTATGGAGGTGATCAGCTGCAACGAGATAGCGCTTATCATCAAGGGACAGTGTGGGGATGGTTAATTGGCCCCTTTGTACAGGCACATCTGCGAGTTTACAAAGACCCTGCCCAAGCACGGCAATTTCTGGAACCAATGGCCAATCACCTGCACGCCCACGGTCTTGGTAGTCTCAGCGAAATCTTTGATGGTGATCCCCCGATGACGGCGCGGGGTTGCATTGCTCAGGCTTGGACAGTGGCGGAAGTACTACGGGCTTGGTTAGCAACTGAAGTGTGAACATACTGTTAGTTGTTTGGCGATCAGCAAAAACGCTCTGGTGCGATCGCTGAAATTAAAAAAACGCCAGTAGAAGAAACTTCTCTGGCGGAAAACCAAGCAACAAAATAAATTTTTGTGTGCTTAAATGTTTGGAAAATTTAAGCATGTTTGTTTTACTTATCCAGTAACTATTTCAGATTTTCAATGTTATAAAATCTGCTGTAAACTCTATTTTTGCAAATTTGAAATCAACTTTATACTCGTCAAGTGATAATTCAGTAACACCTCCACATACTTTCTCTGTTTCGCTATCTGTTAATTCTTCAAAAAGTTGGATGCTTTCAAGTTTTTGTGGTGTCTGAGTATTTAAT
Source organism: Fischerella thermalis PCC 7521 (assembly GCF_000317225.1). GTDB lineage: Bacteria > Cyanobacteriota > Cyanobacteriia > Cyanobacteriales > Nostocaceae > Fischerella > Fischerella thermalis. The sequence continues at coordinate 13,864 of NZ_AJLL01000066.1, read as the reverse complement.
TTTTGCTTTACTTTCTGCATTTTTCCCTCCAAGAAAAATTGTTTTCTGACTCAATAATTCTATAAAAAATTTTTTTTGTAAATTTAAATGCTACTTTCATGCAATAACAAACTATCAAATCAGCAAAATAATAACGATAATATAAATCAATGAAGAGCCTGACACTAATAGTTATATCATGTCCGTTTAAAGACTTATCATATCTGTGAAGGCCGGTAATTGGTAATGGGTAATGGAAAAAATCAATGCTCAATGCCCAGCTGCATCAGAATAATATCGTAAGTAATTAGCCGGACTTGATGTTAGTAGTAACCCAAAATATTGATTGTGATGGTCTGCTAGATCCCCGGCTTTTTGAAAAAGTCGGGGATCTGTCCCCTCCCAACCCCTCAGAACAGCTACGTATTGTGTACTGAACTTGATGGTAAAAAATACTTATAAATCAGTAACTAACCTAGCTTTTCTCAGCATAAATTGCAGTAGAGTCTCTTCTCTAGAAATAATGTCAGCTTTTGCCTGCATTCCTGATTGAATCTGACACTGGCGTTCACCATTGCCAAATGTTAGACTTTGAGGCTGAATCGTCGCTTCAAAGTAGCTAGCAGCTCCTGATTTTGCTGCATCTATATTGTTGTTTACAGGTGTAATTGCGTCTGGAGAAACACCTACAACAACGCCTTTGAGAGTCCCATAATCAGGATAAGGACAGGTATCTATTCGCAATTGTACTTTATGACCAATAGCGACTTTTTTGATCTCTTGGGTAGGAATGATTGCTTTAATAACAACAGGAGTATTACTCGGAGCGATTTCAGCGATCGCTTCGCTAACTCGCAGCACTTGACCAGGGTTTCGCAAATTGAGTTTGAGAATGATACCATCACTAGTTGCACGCACAATTGTATCTTGTAGTTGATTGGCAACTTGCTGGAGTTCTTTTTGAGATTGTCCGAGTTGCTTTTGTATTGCAACTCGACGCTGAATTAAGGCTTGTTTTTCTTTTTTTAAAGCAGCGATAGTTGCTTTACCTCTAGCAGTTTCTTGGGTAATGCGCTCTTGAGCGATCGCTACTATAGCAGTGGTAGGGTTAACAGCAGCTTTAGCTGATCGCACTTGAGCTTGGGCGATCTCAACAGCTTTTTTTTCAGCTGCAAGCATGGCTTTAGTTTGCTTCACAACTAGCTTTTTCTGCTCAAGTTCCCGGTTTCCAATTGCACCAATTTCTGCTAATTTCTGATAGCGATCGCGATCCATCTCTGCAAAACTTAAATTAGCTTCAGCTTTTTGCAAGTTTGCTTTGGCTTTTTGCAAATTTGCTTGAGCTGCAAGTAATTCGCTGTTGGTGGTAATTTGCCGATATTGATATTCCCATTGATTACGCTCTAATTCTGCTTTAGCAGAAGCTACTGTTCCCTGTGCAACTCTGGCTTCAGCAAGCATCTGGGACTCTAAAGCTTTAATCTGAGCATCAATTTGCGCGATTTGTAACTTATCCTGTTGGATATTACCTTGTAACTGGCTATTTTTGATTTGCAATTGTTGATCTTCCAGATAAGCGATCGCCTCTCCCTGTTTGACAAATTGATTTTCTTTAACCAAAATACTTTTAACAGTCCCTTCAATTCTCGATTGTACTAGCCTATTTTCTCCTGTAGGACGCACAAAGGCATTAGCTTTTATCGTTACATTGTATTTAATCCATGAACAGAGACTAATACTAGCGACAATACTCCCGATCAAAAAAATCCCTCCTAAGGATATCCAGCGACTAACAGGGGGAAGAAAATCTTCACTTTGCATTGATGGCAGAAGTTTTTGATTGTGGGTGTAGAGCATAATTCCCTGAATAAGTGTGAATAATTAAGGATTTAAAAATTTCAAATGTTCCCCAGATTGGTAACGCAATTGCACCAGAGAACCTTGAATTTTTAACTTGCCTTGATCTAGCAATACAATCCAGTCAGCACGATTAATTACCTGGGGACGGTGGCTAATCAAAATCGTGGTTTTACCATGACGATGCTTCAGTAAACGATCTAAAACTCGCGCCTCACTCACTGGATCTAGTCCGCTAGTCGATTCATCCAAAATTAACACTGGTGGATCTGTAACAATGGCTCTTGCTATTGCTAAGCGTTGGCGTTGTCCACCAGAAAGATTTGCTCCAAACTCACCCAAAATAGTTTGATATTTGTTAGGAAGTTTACTAATAAAATCATCTGCTTCTGTAACTTGAGAAGCTCTGACAATTTGCTCAAATGTCAGGTAAGGCGCTCCTAAACGAAAGTTTTCAATAATAGAGCGATTCCAAAAGTGAGCATCTTGGGGAACTAAAATTACCTGCTGACGAAGACAATCTAAACAGAGGTCTTCTAGATTGTAAATTCCCAGGCGGATATTGCCAGACTTGATTGAATATAGACCAGCAATTATTTTAGCTAGAGTGCTTTTACCACAACCAGATTTACCAATAATGGCGATATTTTTTCCACCAGGTATTGTTAAAGAAAAATCTTCAAGCAGTTCAAGCTGACCTGGGTAGTGAAAACTGATATTACTACAAGTAATGTCAGCATCTCCAGAAATTGTAGCGAACTGCTTTGTTTCATCACCTTGATTTTCTGGAGTAGTATCTATCACTTCTGTAAGGCGCTGTGTGGCTGTTTTTACTCTAGTGAATTCATCTACGAAAGTAATTAAAGTAGCAATTAAATTTATGAAATTGCCATTCATAGAGTTAAATGCAAGTAGTTGCCCAATACTGAGGTTCTCATCCGGATTAATCACTAAATTTCCGCCAAACCAAAGCAGAACAACACTACCAATTCCAGAAACTAAATTGGAGAATATATTATTGTTAATACTAATTTGTATTGTGCTTAATTTTAGGGTAGAAATTCGCCCAAATCGACTTTGTAATTCATCTAAAAATTGCGGTAATGCTGTAGTATTTTTGAGAGTAATAGCACCTTTAAATGTTTCTACTAAAACACCTTGTACTTCAGATTCTGTAACTAAAACTTCACGAGTTTTTTGCTGCAAGCTGGGCTGAAATATTACTGTAGATATTACCATTAATATAGAAATAACAAGAGCTAAAATCGTCAGTTTATGACTATAAAAAGCCATAAATCCTAAAGAAATTATGGCAACAAAAAGCTTATTAGGTAGAATAACGACAACTTGAGAAACTAACTGATTAATCTGGTGAATATCTTGTAGACGACTGACAATTTCTCCACTGCGATGAGTTTCATAGTACGAGAGTGGTAATTGCAGAATTTGACGCCCAAATTCTATAACTAACCCTAATTGCAGACGTTGGGCAAAGTGAGCAATTAAGTTAGACTGTACCCAAGATAAACTACTAGAAATAACATTCATGACTACCACAGCGATCGCTATAGTAGTAAGGAGTTTTGTATCACCCCTAACTAGCACATCATCAGTGAGAATTTGTAACAGAAAAGGAGAAGCTAAAGCTAACAATCCCAACAGACAGTTAAGAGGTAATGCTTGAGCTAGAATTCCCCGAAAATTCCAGATGCGCTTGAAGAAACCCCAAAAGCTACCGATGCGATGGTTCTCTTGGGCATAAAACCTAATTGGATCTGGCTCCAGTAAAAGCATTAACCAATCTGCCCAACCTTCTGCTAAATCTTGTGGAGATAGATATCGCAGCCCTACAGCAGGATCGGCAACTACACATTTTTTGCCTTTCTTACCATATAAAACTACCCAGTGATGACCTTTCCAATGAATAATTGCTGGTAGGGGTGCTTCATTGATTCGCTTTAAAACTTCTGGTGATGTTTTAACAGGACGAGCATTAAAACCAAGTCTTTCAGCTCCTCGTTTCAGTCCCAACAAAGTTGTTCCAAATTGCCCAGTACCTACGACTTCACGAATCTGGTTTAGAGTAAAGTTACGTCCATAATATTTCGTAATCGAAGCAAGACAAGCTGCGCCACAATCTTCTTTACTATGTTGTAAGACATGAGCATATTTCATAAAGTTAAAATGCTATTTAAATTTACTTTAAAAATAATGCAAATTAATCATTACATACCGATTACTAACAAGTAATTATCAGTTTGATGTGAAAAAATGAAATGTTGATGTAAGATATACTTTTTTATTGTTGAATATTGATGCTTAGAACCTTATGAATTAATTTACCTCCTATCTAATATTCAATTGCTTCTGTTTTGATTTTTCGATATATTGTTTACATCTACAAAATATCTGGAATCTGTTATTTGTCAAGCCTATATGCAACCTGGGCAATGCTCAAGCAAATCTTTCCATCATTCGCGCGTTTCAAACTTAGAGTTGGCGATGACAACATTATTGGCGTTACTGAATCAAGATATGAATTTACAATTCACGGGTATGACCAGACGTAGACCAGACTTTGTAGAGACGTAGCATTGCTACGTCTCTACAAAAATGTATACATAATTCATGAGCAAATTCAGCAACACCTAATTTGGAGTAGAAATAATTGTTGTTCCTCCAGCTTGGACAAGTCAAACAGGCATCTCCAGGAATTTTGGAGCAAGTGTCTTTTTTAGACTTCAATCCAAACAATTCCAGCGCAAGAAGAATTGAACGAGTTTCTTAGGATCAAAGAAGTTATCTTTAGCGAAAGAGAAAGCAGCATTGTTAAAAAACTGTTACTAGAATCTCAACGGAACGAAAACATAAAAATTGAAATTAGAGCAAATCACTAAACAATCATGCCTAAAGTTAAAAGTCCGCTTCGTTATCCAGGTGGAAAATCAAAAGCTCTTGATAAGATACTTCCTCATATTCCGTTAAATATTGGGGAGTATAGAGAGCCTTTTGTAGGTGGTGGATCTGTTTTTCTTGCGGTTAAACAACTATTTGGTAATCGAATAAAGCGATACTGGATCAATGACTTAAATTTCGATCTATATTGTTTTTGGTTATATGCCAAGACTGAAATTGAATCTCTTACGGATGAAGTAGACAGAATCAAACAAAAATACACAGATGGTAGGGAATTGTTTAATTATTTCACTCGCGAAGATCTTAAACTTAACGATTTTCAGAGAGCGGTACGTTTTTTTGTTTTAAACCGAATTACTTTTTCGGGCACTGTAGATTCAGGTGGTTATTCTCAACAAGCCTTTGAACGGAGGTTTACAGACTCATCGCTCGACCGACTACGCAACCTCTCTGCTTATTTGTCGTCTGTTCATATTACTAATGGTGACTACGAAAATCTGCTATTTCAAGAGGGAGAAAATGTTTTTATTTTCCTTGATCCACCTTATTTAAGTGCTACAAAATCAAAACTCTACGGTTTGAAAGGAAATTTGCATACTGCTTTTGATCACGAGCGATTTGCTAAAAATATGCGTAAGTGTCCGCACAAATGGCTAATCACTTATGATGACTCCCAAGAAATTAGGGAACTGTTTAGCTTTGCAAATATTACTGAATGGACGCTTCAGTACGGCATGAACAATTACAAACAGGGATGTGCTGCTCAGGGTCAAGAGCTACTGATTCAAAACTACTGACACAGGATTTTCGCTTTCTGCTATGCAGTCTAACGGTGAAGGCGACTTGGGTTCACCCTCAAACTCCATTTTGGAACGGTAAAAACATACGTCAAGTTCCATAAAAAAGTTGGTTTGTCCCAGAATCAGCGGCACATTCGGGCTTTTAGTCCAGGAAAAGTCCAGTTGAACTGGAGCGATATCTCCAACTTGAACCATCGCAGACGATGGTGCGGCTGGTTGGTTGCCCAAATTTCCTGCCAGTTGAATGATGGCTTTGCTGTCGTCCCAGGTAGCCCCAAGCTGTAGACCCATTTCATGGGGTATAACGTTGACAGTTGCGCCGCTGTCAACCAGACTAAAGGCTTCAATTGAAAGTCGGGTGACTATGTTACCTGAAAGTATTACCGAAGAACTCAAAGTTCATTTACAAAGTGTAAAAATTTTACATCAACAAGATTTACAAAAAGGTTATGGTTCGGTTTATTTGCCTTTTGCATTAGAGAGAAAATATCCGAGAGCAAAGTATGATTGGATTTGGCAATTTGTTTTCCCTTCTGGTAGCATTTCCAAAGACCCCCGTAGCTAGGAAGTGCGTCGCCATCATTTACATGAAAGTAGAGACGTAGCATTGCTACGTCTACAGTTTGCTACGTCTACAGTTTGCTACGTCTACAGTTTGCTACGTCTACAGTTTGCTACGTCTACAGTTTGCTACGTCTACAGTTTGCTACGTCTACAGTTTGCTACGTCTACAATTTGCTACGTCTACAGTTTGCTACGTCTACAATGATTTGGCATCGAACTACAAAAATGTATGCACACATAATTCATGACCAAATTCAGCAACGCCCAAAAAAAGGTGGGTTGTCATAGGTTTCGCCACAGTTTTGCTACTCATCTACTGCAAAATGGTTATGATATCCGCACGGTACAGGAATTACTGGGGCACAAGCATGTAAAAATGACAATGATTTATACCCATGTTCTTAACCGTGGTGGTAAGGCTGTTCGTAGTCCCCTTGATTAAGTAGAGTTTTGTATTTAATATGGATTAATAGCGTTTGAGATGTACCTACCCTGATTTAAAAGTATCTATAAATTAAGTTTGAGATTGAATTTGATTCAGTAATTCATAAAAAGGTTGCCAATTGTCTGCTTGAGTAATTGGTTCCCAGATTGATTCAATCACAGGTCTTAAAATCACAACTTGAGGATTATAACGAACCAGAGTCTGAGATACTTTTTCTATTTCATCTGGCGTCAAATTCGTTAAAATTCTATGGTATATCCCTGACCAATTTAAAAATAATTCGGATCTGCCTAAGGATTGTCCAATTTCTGAGTTGCTGAGAATCACACTTGCATCATCTCTCCATTTGCTAGAAAAGCAAGAAGCCATATCTGCAAAAAAGTGATGATAACTAACTGGATAATGCTTTAAAAATTCAATAGTTGCTTTTAAAATTTCTTCAGCTTCTGGCTCAGACAGTTTTTCAAAACCTAATTTTTTCAACATGAAACAACGATATTCAGCTAAATAATAATCATCAAATTGTGCTAACCCAGCTTCCATATCTGTTTGAGGAATCACAGCTTTTAATGCTTGCTGGAGTGCTTCAAGGTTCCATTTACAAATCTCTGGTTGATTAATGTAACAATAGCGTTTGTAATAGTCAAAGTATGCCGCAGTGAAAAAAGGGTCGTAATTAGGAATAAAAGCATAGGGACCGTAATCAAAACTCTCCCCTGTAATTGACATGTTGTCAGTATTTAGGACTGCATGACAGAAACCAACCGCCATCCACTGTGCTACTAATTCTGCTGTCCGTTGAACTAATTCTGCATAAAATAAAGCATACTTATCTTGTTTCTCGTCTAAATGTTGATAGTATTCTTTAATTACATGATCTAATAGCTTTTTGCTCAAATCTGGACGGCGGAAATAGTGTAACCGTTCAAAAGTACCAAAGCGAATGTGTGATTTGCTCATCCGTACCATTACGGAAGAACGAGTAGGAGAAGGTTCATCACCCCGCCACAAGGATAAACCTGTTTCAATCATGCTGAGACAGCGGGAAGTACGTACACCCATTCTGTGTAACATTTCCGCTGCCAAAACTTCACGAACACCCCCTTTTAATGTCAGCATTCCATCACCACCACGGGAATAGGGTGTTCTACCAGAACCTTTTGTACCGAAATCGTAAAGTTCACCATCAATACCACGCACTTGTCCGTAGAGAAAACCTCTACCATCCCCTAATTGGGGATTGTATTCACCAAATTGGTAACCGTGGTATCGCAATGCTAATAAAGGCTTGCGTCCTGCAAATTTGCCAAAAGCAATGATGAAGTCTTCGTCTGTGACTGCTTGTGGATTTAACCCCAGCTTTGGTAACAATGCGTCATTGCGCCACCTTAGAATGTGTTGAGGAAATTCCGCAGCTGCAACTTCGTCGTAATAATCATCGCCTAAGGATTCTAAGGCGGGTTCGTATTTAAGACTGAGAAAAGGATTTTTAGAATTAGTATTATGGGGAGTTTCAGCCAGAGTCATTATGAGTACAAGTTAGTTTACCTTCTCTCGATCATAGTCGGAGATGGGGGAGTGTGAGACAAGAAAAGGGAAGGAGGACAAATGACGATTGATAATTGACATTATCTAGCTTGCCAATTAGGATTAGTCAAACTTGTCAAAATATGATCTTGCCATTGCCCATCAATCAATAAGTAATTACGGGCGTATCCTTCTACGACAAATCCTAATCTTTTTAATAAATTCCCACTACGCTGATTATGAGGCATATAATTTGCCATAACGCGGTGCATATTCAGTTCTTTAAATATATATGCGATCGCAGCTTGCAAGGCTTCTGTCATATAACCCTTACCTTGTTCAGCTTCTGCAAGACCGTAGCCAAGGTTGCAGTATTGCGCTACTCCTCGGACAAAGTTACTAAAATTAATAGTTCCAATGATTTTTCTAGGGTTATCTCTTAAAAAGAGAAATAATCTTAAAGACAAATCATTCCTAAATTCATGCAAATTTAATTCTAGCTGTAACTGCCAATACTCTTCTGTGAAAAAACTGTCAGCCCAACGAGGATAAAAAGGAGTAAAATAGGTTTTATTTTCAGTAAAATACTGGATAATTTCAGGTATATCCTCTTGGCTAGCCATACGTAATAAAAGGCGTTGAGTGATAATTAAAGGTAGTTCAATTTCCATAATTTTTATAATCAACGCGATCTAGCTGAAAAACATTCTCTGCTGTTTAATACTTCTTTCATCCTAGCTGTGATTGGTGCAAAACCTTGATTAAATGAGGTCAAGTTGTTGTAACAGGCGTGTTTTAAAATAGCATTTTCTAAATTAGCCCCTCTTAAATCAGTACCACGTAAATCTGCTCCAGTTAAATCAGCACCTTGGAAATTGGCATATCTCAAATCTAAGTTTTGGAGTTTAGCATTTGTAAGAAATGCTCCAAAAAATAATGGTAATTGTTTTTTGGATGAGGTTTTCAGTAAATTGATATCATACAAAAACATGACCACATAACGCCTGCTTTCTAGGTCTAACTCTTGTAATGTTGCCTGAGTCATAGCTCGAATTATTGCTGATTTTTCTGGCTTTGTTTGCGAATTATCTGTTAAAACTATGTTCCCAATTGTTTTAATGTAATCAGATAAAATAACATGATATTGGTAATCAACTGTTGATTCAGTTTTTGTATAAAATTGTTTAATTAAAGATGTTTGCTGATTTAAAGTATTGCTGAGATTGCCAAGAATCAGCAACAGCCCTAACACTAATAGAATTAATGTTGTCAGGATTGCCCCTGATACCTCTTTTGGAAATTTGATAGACGTAGCATTGCTACGTCTCTACAAAAATGTATGCACACATAATTCATGACCAAATTCAGCAACGCCGATGCTAAATTTTAATGTTTCGACAGTTCTATCAATATAACTACTTAAGGTAGAAGATGTGGTGGCAGAAACTTCATGTACTTTAACAATTTTATTAGCTTCTTTACTCATTGACTTAGTTAGTAAAATAAAATGTGGTTTAGTTTACAAAATTTGAGGTAAGAGTTGCTCTTCTTGTTAATTTAGCAGTGAAACTAAAAAAAGCAACTTCAAATTTCAGCTTTGATTACTTGCCTAGAAACAAAGATTTAATGCCAAGAACAATGAAATTATTCACTAGTTGATATCAACATCAAATTTATTGTTACAATTATCATGGGATGTAGCTCAATTCTTGATAACCTGATTTCTGAGCCAAAATCACAGATGCGATCGCTTAACGCCAAAAACACAGTGTCTGACGTAACCTAAATAAATCAGCAAATTGATCAAGAAGGTAGGCAAAGCCGTGGGAATACGCTACGATTGGCAAAAAGAAGAAATCCGGGCAATATACGATACACCCTTTTTAGAGCTGATTTACCAAGCAGCTAGTGTGCATCGCCAATATCACAACCCCAAACAAATTCAAGTTTGTAAGCTAATCTCTATTAAAACAGGAGCTTGTCCTGAAGATTGTAGCTACTGCGCCCAATCTTCTCGTTATAAAACAGAAGTTAAGCCACAAGCACTTCTAGACAAAGAAACAGTGGTTAACATCGCCCAGCAAGCAAAAAATAGCGGCGTCAGTCGCGTTTGCATGGGCGCAGCTTGGCGGGAAGTGCGGGATAATTCCCAATTTGACCAAGTATTAGATATGGTCAAGGAAGTAACAGCATTAGGACTAGAAGTATGCTGCACTCTGGGAATGCTGACAGAGAACCAAGCCAAGCGATTAGAAGCAGCAGGACTTTACGCCTACAATCATAACCTAGATACATCGCCAGAATACTATAGCACTATTATCACAACTAGAACTTATAGCGATCGCCTAAATACAATTAACAATGTCCGCCAAACTAACGTCACTGTTTGCTCAGGTGGTATTCTTGGCTTGGGCGAAACTGTGGAAGACCGCGTTTCCATGCTACACACTCTGGCAAACTTAGATCCCCATCCAGAATCTGTACCAATTAACATTCTTTCCAAAGTTCAAGGCACACCCCTAGAAAATCAACCAGATGTCCCCATCTGGGATGTTGTGCGGATGATAGCCACTGCACGTTTAATTATGCCAGCTTCTGACGTGCGCTTGAGTGCAGGCAGAGCAAAACTTTCTCAAGTTGAACAGGCTTTATGCTTTCTAGCAGGGGCTAATTCTATCTTTTCCAGCGATGATGGACATATGTTGACCGTTACCACTCCTTGTCCTGGGTATGACGCAGACCAAGAAATGCTAAATTTGCTTGGTTTAGAAATGCGTCCGCCGTTTGTGAGTCAACAGAAGGTCGCGGCTTTGTAGAGAGATGGGGTGATGGGGTGATGGGGTGATGGGGAGGTGGGAAGGTGGGGTGAACATAAGTTTTTCCCACTCCTCACACTTCTCACACTTCTCATAATCCACCCTGCGGGAAGCCCTCCAGGGGTCTACGGGGGTCGCATACCCTTACCTTAAGCACTGTTGCGTCTACGTGACGGAAACCGGAGTCACTGCGGTGGACTCTTTCCCCGGCATAAAGCAGGTGGCGTCCAAGACTGTGACCCCCTTACCGCTACCGCGTCTACACACTCCTCACACCCCCCACACTCCCCTATCTTTTAAAGAATCTTCGCGGCACGCAGACCAAAAAGTAAACCGACAGCAATGCCAAAAAAGATAGCCAAGAAAACGACATAAGATACTACAGCTAACATTACGTTTCTCCACAATTGTTTACTCTGTAAGTCTATTGAATCATTTGTTAGTCGTGAGTGGTTGAAAATAGGGCGAGGGAATAGTTAACAGTAAAAGTAGGGTATTGACCGTAATTTATAACTCAGGTTGTGTAGAGATAAATAGATATAAGCGAAAGGTAGTCCTACGTGTTACTATCATGGTTGATATATTAACACTCACCTGAAGTGAGTCTCACCTGATGTTTTGAAGAAATATATCAAGCAACAAGATTCTCTGCGTAGCTAACTATACCCAGCCCTTGCTTTCATCTTCCAGTGCAGTGAAACGGAACTGGGGAATTCCCGCAAGGCAAGTTAAAACTTTGTTTTTTTTCGGAATTTCCATATGCTTGCTGCTATTCTGGGAGTTTAGTTATAATCGCCAGCTATACAGTGAAGCGGGTGCTGCATTGCGGTAGAATATCCGACACGCGCTTGCAAAGGGGTTGGTGATGGCTTCCGTAATTAAAGTAAATCTACCGCAGCAGTTTTATGATATTGCGATCGCACCAGGTAGCCTAGATCAATTAGGCGAATACATGACTAGTTTGCACTTAGGTAAAAAAGTCCTGCTAGTTTCTAACCCGGTTATCTTTCAATTGTATGGAGAAAGAGCGATCGCATCGCTAAAAGCTGCCAGTTTTGAAGTAGCAAGCTACATCCTGCCTGATGGCGAACACTATAAAACTTTAGCTTCAATAGAAAATTTATACAACACAGCCCTGGAAAATCGCTTAGAACGCTCCGCCACTATGGTAGCTTTGGGAGGCGGTGTCATTGGTGATATGACAGGTTTTGCGGCGGCGACTTGGCTAAGAGGTATTAATTTTATACAAGTGCCTACAACCCTCTTGGCAATGATAGATGCAGCCATCGGTGGGAAAACAGGCGTCAATCATCCCCAAGGCAAAAACTTGATAGGGGCATTCCATCAACCACGATTAGTATTAATTGACCCCGATGTGTTACAAACACTACCTACACGCGAGTTTCGCGCAGGTATGGCAGAAGTCATCAAGTATGGTGTAATTTGGGACGCCCAACTGTTTGCCGAGTTAGAAGCGAGTCAGTGTTTGGATGAGATGGGATACATTCACTCAGAATTAATAGACTCTATATTAACTCGTTCCTGTCAAGCCAAAGCCGATGTCGTCAGTAAAGATGAAAAAGAAGCCGGACTACGGGCGATCCTCAACTACGGACACACCATCGGTCATGCAGTAGAAAGCTTAACTGGTTATACACAAGTACTGCATGGTGAAGCAGTTGCCATTGGCATGGTAGCAGCAGGGCAAATAGCTGTGGAGTTAGGGATGTGGACGCAACAAGAGACACAACGGCAAGATGCCTTAATAGAAAAAGCAGGTTTACCAACTAAATTACCTGCGGGGTTGGATATTGAAGCGATTATTGAAGCATTGCAGATTGATAAAAAAGTGAAAGCGGGTAAAGTCAGGTTTGTATTACCAACCCAAATTGGTGCAGTGACAGTCACAGATCAAGTACCAGCAGATATTATCCGACAGGTATTGGTACGAATGTAGGGAGTATCCCAAAAAGGGGACAAGGGGGACAAGGAAGACAAGGGGGAGAATTTGTATCAAAAATTTTGTGAAATGGTGTGATTATGCTATAGTTACACTCTCATAATGCTAGCAAAAGCACCGTATAAATTCCTGCACCCAATGCAAAAGCCCAAAAACGACTTTTTCGCTCTTCTGGAAGCTTTTCCTTGAGGATGTTAAGTATTACTCCACCTGCAAGAAAGGTAAATGAAAGTGCGATCGCGGCTTTGGAAACTTCGCTTCTCAGCCCTATTGCTCATCCTATGCTAACTATAGCCAAATACTACAAGGGGTAACTTCCAGAAAGCGCAACTTCCCTGAAAATATATGGACTAGTGCCAGAGCGATCGCGCAATTTCCACTCAGAAACACTAAGGTAGGATTAGACGGCGATTCCACAATTTCCAGTCAGAAATTAACGTAGAATATTCATAGACAAAGAGAATAAAACTAGTTTTTTACTAGCTAATTTGACAAATGTTGCCCTACTGGCACGTCTCCCTACAAGTGGTTTTTAGCCAGAGACTCTATCTACTGCTTTTGTGACAAATAATTGCCAAAATATTTCTCTCCCCTATTCTCTAAAAATCAGGAATTTAACAATCCCAAAATCAAAAATAGGGATCGCTCTCTACAAATTCTTCCGGATGCATTCATTAATAAGACGGATAAAGAAATGGTAGATGCACCCGAGTTTGTAGCCTTCAGCCTCTGGCTGGGGGCTTTATTATAGCACGGTTAAACATATCAAAACTTCTGCCTTGGTACGGATTGAAAATTTTGGAACTTTGTTCATTTTTACCGGATGCTGTTGTTAGCATCATGGATATAGAAGAGGTAGATGCAACCTAATTGCTGCCCTCAGTCCTGTACTGAGGGTTTTTTGTAAAATTCCTAGTTTGCAATTAAAAAATCAATTACCGATTTTTTGGCGTTGCTGAATTTGGTCATGAATTATGTGTGCATACATTTTTGTAGAGAC
>NZ_AJLL01000065.1 GCF_000317225.1 Fischerella thermalis PCC 7521 | reverse complement strand
AAATAGTAAATACATATCCAATACACATCAGTAAACCATCAGATTCTATTGTTGCTACTGCTAATAGTAAAATACCTATAGTTGGGATAGGGTTCGTAAGAGGAACTGGTGATATTAGCAACACTGCTAACCAAGAAATGCAAAATCCATTAAACCGCCAAATATAAGGATTATCAGCTATTTTAGACAAGCGAGGGCGAGCAATTTTTTCTAGAATCCTAGTAACGCGTCGTAAATTTTGCAGTAGTATATTGGCAAAAGAACGAGGAAATTTATACGTAGCTATTTTTCTAGGCAACCAAGGCGATCGCCTACCCAAAACCATCTGCATGGATAAAATCAAGCAAGCACCACCAAAGGGTCCTGTTAAGCCTGGTGGCATAGGAAATAAAAAAGGTAAAACTAACAGTGCAATCACCAAATTAAAACCTCGTTCAGAAGTTTCTGCCAGGATATCTCCAAGGGACAATGGCTTTTCAGCTAATCGTTGTAACAGTAACTTGATATCTTGAGAAAATTTCAGATGCATTTGGTGTGAGGCAATGTGAGTTTTCACAATACCGACTCTTGATAAATAAAATAAACTTCATTAGTTACCAATACAAATATTCTGACATTATTTCCGAAAATCGTAGATTGATGGTTGTTGATGGTTGGTTGTTGATTGTTGATTGCTTACTACTCCCCACACTCCCCTATCTCCCCACCTAGCGGGGAACAAAAACAGCTACAGCTTTGGGAATCACACGGAAATAAGCAGGAGTATAGGTGGTGATTTCACCATCCGTATTAATGGGACGAGGTTTGCGAGTATATATTTCAATTTCCTGAGCTTGAAGAGCGCGGACATTTCGGGCATTTATGTGTCGTCCTTGTCGCATTCTTGGCAATAAGGGAATAATTTCCCACCAGTGCCTAATCTCTAGACTGTACAAGTCCAATCTTTGATCATCGATCATCGCATCAGGAGCTACTGCCATACCACCACCATAGTAACGACCATTACCGATCGCAATTTGCACGGTTTTCACTTTAATTGATTGATCAGGTAAACGAATCTCTGCACTAAAAGGGCGAGATTCCCAAATAACTTTCACGGCGGTAAAAGCATAAGCGAATATTCCCCAACGACGCTTGACCTCTTTAGTTAATCGCTGGGTAATCTTCACACTCATCCCTAAACTGGCAACATTGAAAAAACATTTGCCATTAACTTCTCCTAAGTCAATGCGTTGTACTTTCCCATTGGCAATCACCTTGGTGGCTTCGGGCAAAGAATTGGGAATTTTTAAAGTCCTTGCGAGGTCATTAGCAGTTCCTAAAGGTAAGATTCCCAAAGGTAAATTAGTTTCTACCAAAGTATCTACCGCAGCGTTAAGAGTACCATCACCGCCACCAACAATTACCAAATCCACTTGATGTTGGTATCTCCTAATCACGTCTGAAAAGTGCTGAGGATTTTCTGCGGATGCTGCAATCAACTCAAATCCTTGTTCTACAAGACAACTCATCACTTCTGACAAACGCTTTTGTCCTTGGCGGGATTGACGATTTACTAACAGCAGTGCGCGCCGATTCATGGGTAGTACTTTTTATAGCTTATACGGAAAAATATTCATATACTGCCTACACCTTGTTGAAGTTTGCTCTCAGACTGTGCAGGTATTTTTATGAAAAATGCGAATAATTCAGTTTTTATACGCCTATTATATAAGTTCTCTTGTTAAATTTCAGGATTATTTTTATTTAGCTTAATGTTACTAATTATCAGTGCATTTGTACCTAGAAAATGGGGTAATTACTCACAATACAATTGTGATATGCAAATTTGTGTTTTTAATACAGGTATTCACACTAATATTATATTGCCAACAAAAATCATATTTTTGATTGGCATAAATTTATACTATCGACATTCAACATTTCTGATTAAAAGTGCAATCGCTTATATTCAGATACTGAATATAAATCAAATATGTTGATTTATATGAATCAAAAAATCAATAGTAAACATGGGATTTTTTGATTTAAAGTATATTTTTTTGAGTTTCACATTGCTGAGATTATATTCAGTAAAAATCAATCAATGTCCATTTTAATCAATGAAATAAAAAGGTAAAAGAAAGAAGTAATTGATTGGTTTTACTTACTTCCCTTTCACCTTGAGGTTGAGGTTAACCCTGATTGTGTTGGCAAAGTAGTGGAAAAACTACTTACTGAGAATTGTAATCACAAGTATCAAAGATGTTGCATCACTTTTTATCTATGCAAATGATTATATTTAACGAAAATTTAGATAAATTTTAGAAATAGAAGCTAGTGGTAACAAACTATAAAGACTCGGTGATTCTAAGAACTAATTTAATTAGAATAGCTTTTGTCAAGATCGTTAATCAAGCGATCGCACAACTAGAGCAAACGGCGAGCCTAACGCAGAGATTGATAGCGTTCTAGCGATTCCAATGCTTAAGCGTGAATACACAATCATATGTAGCTTTAGCTAACAGAATCGGTACAACAACTAAA
>NZ_AJLL01000064.1 GCF_000317225.1 Fischerella thermalis PCC 7521 | reverse complement strand
AGCCTTACGAACGCTGTATCCTTTTTTAGTGAGGAGCCAGGATAAAATCCGCAAGTTATCTGGCGTGTCATCTATGATGAGAATATCTTTTTTATCGGATTGTAACCGTTCGTAATTCATCCTGCACTTGCTCTGCGATCGCAAACTTTATTTTGTGATTTAACTACACTGTAAACGCATAGGTGTATTTAGCATATCTTTTCATCATGAGCGATTTAGTGCTGGAAATCACTTGAATGCACTGATTATTGTTGATTCTTATCTTACCTCTCAATAAAGCTTATTTATAAGACTTCAGTTTACTTAGATTAGAAGTATTAGTTTTTGAACATACTTTACAGAAAAAAGGTAAAATCATTCACTTTTTTTAATATTCATATTTAAAAAAACATATCTTGCATTATTCTCAATTAGCCCAATGTTCCGCCTGAGAATAAATTCTCTGGCTAATAGCATAAGTCCGTTTCAACGGACTCAAATATTGTTTGAGTCAGATTTATCTGACTTTAGTTATGAGCCTTTGAAATTTATTTCTTGGCGGGCTGAAAAGTTGGTGCAAGATATAAGAAGTGAACGAACACCGATGCACACCGATGCACACAGATAGATTTTGGTGATTGGCAATTACTGATTGCTGTTTTTTACTAATTACCAATTACCAATTACCAAATTTTTATTTTTCCAAAATTTCTACTTCATCACCAAGTTTTAAATTGCTGTCTACAGAATAAGGTGATAATCGCGTATTTACATTTAATCTATAAAAGTGATTAAAGCGGGATGAAGCCACCCAACTGGGTAATGTTTTTTGTCGCTTTGCGACAAATACTTTCTGAAAATTTTTATAAACTTCGGTTGGTTAGTAGTTAGTGGTTGGTGGTTAGTGGTTAGTTAATGATCTACCACTCCCCACACTCCCCACTTACGGATACAATGGTGATTTATCGATACCACCAATATTATTTAGGGGCCAAAAACGAATTACGGCACGACCAATAATATTTTCTCTAGGAACAACACCCCAGCAGCGACTATCATAACTGCTGTTGCGGTTGTCACCTAATACTAAATAGGAATCCGGAGGTATAGTTACAGATTTAGCAAGAAAAGGCGGTTGTGGCCCAGAAGTACAAACATTGACTACTGTCTGCTGCGAAGGAGAAAGATACGTGTTTTCTGAGAGGGGCTGGTTATTAATATATACCTTGCCGTTTTTGAGTGCTACTTGTTCTCCTGGCAAAGCAATAATACGCTTAATAAAAGCGTCTTGGTAGTCTTCTTTTTGTAGCTCTTTTGTGGGTGAAAATACTACAATATCTCCCCTTTGGGGATTAGAAAATTTATAACTTAACTTATCAACAATAATTTTATCTGCTTCCCATTGATTAGGTGAACCATGTAGCGTTGGTTCCATTGATCCGGATGGAATCCAACGGGCTTCGGCTACAAAGGTACGAATACCCAAAGCCAATACAATACTTAATACAATTGTTCTACCTAGTTCTGCTATCCAGGAACTGTCAGGTTTTTGAGTCGAGTTGTTGTTATCAGTCACTTGATTTTGCATGAAATTAATTGACTAATGGTCCAAAAAACAATTTCTATTTTGTCAGTTTAAAGATGGTATATCTGTTGATCTTAACCGTACTAAGTAAGTCTTTTGAGTTACTTTGTCCTATTGATAAGTTTGAAATGGAAGCTGGAGATAAAAACTCAGGAGTTTAGGTAGTTCATAAATGAATTATTCATTCATGATTAAAAAATAAACTTGTTTGTGACCAGTAACAAAAATTAACGGCTAACAACCTCATTCAGTTTAACCTAAAGGGACAGTACTTGCTCATTAGGGGTATAAGGGTATAGGGGTGTAAGGGTATAGGTGAAGTCCACATAACTTGTGTTATTCATGATTTTATTTTTTTCCTTATACCCTTACTCACCTACACACGGCTCCTAAAGGGAGCTTAGTTAAAAATCGCTCTTGCTTTAACCGTTGAACATCCATGTCATCTTCCACTAGTTTACTAATTCGGCGCGCTCGGATAATCTTACCCGATGGAGAATTCATGATTGGGGATGTGCTGACGCGCGATCGCTTAATTGTCGCAGTCGCACCAGAAATATCCACAGATCAAGCATCAGTTAGAGAAATTGACGCAGAAGGGTTAACTTTGTTGCCAGGAGTCATTGATCCACAGGTACACTTTCGTGAACCGGGGCTGGAACACAAAGAGGATTTGTTTACTGCGACTTGTGCGTGTGCTAAAGGCGGAGTTACCTCTTTTTTGGAAATGCCAAATACACGTCCCCTGACAACTACCCAGCAAGCACTTGATGATAAATTGCAACGCGCCCAGAATAAATGCCTAGTTAACTATGGGTTTTTTATTGGCGCAACAGCAGAAAACCTACCGGACTTGCTGTTGGCAAATCCCACTCCAGGTATCAAAATTTTTATGGGATCGATGCATGGTCAGCTGCTTGTAGATCAGCAAGAGGTTTTAGAGGCGATATTTGCTAAAGGAAAACGCTTAATTGCAGTCCACGCCGAAGATCAAGCCAGAATTAACCAAAGACGCCAAGAATTTGCTGGTATTCATGATGTTGCTGTTCATTCTCAAATCCAAGATAATCAGGCGGCACTCTTAGCAACACAGCAGGTATTAAAATTGTCAGAAAAATACCAGCGTCGTCTGCACATTCTACATATGTCTACGGCTGAGGAAGCAGAGTTACTGCGTCAACACAAACCAAGTTGGGTGACAGCAGAAGTCACACCACAACATTTATTTCTGAATACTAGTGCCTATGAAAAAATTGGCACATTGGCCCAGATGAATCCACCTTTGCGATCGCCCCACGATAACGAAGTACTCTGGCAAGCTTTGCACGATGGTGTGATTGATTTTATTGCTACCGATCACGCACCCCACACCTTAGAAGAAAAAGCACAACCTTACCCCAATAGCCCCTCGGGAATGCCAGGGGTAGAAACTTCTTTACCTTTAATGTTAACAGCTACAGCCCAAGGGCGATGTAGTGTTGCCCAAGTTGTCAATTGGATGTCTACTGCTGTAGCCAAAGCCTACGGTATTCCCAACAAAGGAGCAATCGCACCTGGTTATGATGCTGATTTGGTGCTTGTAGATTTGCAAACCTATCGCCCAGTTTTGCGCGAAGAAATCTTAAGTAAATGTGGTTGGAGTCCTTTTGAAGGTTGGAATCTCACCGGATGGCCTGCTTACACTATCGTCGGTGGTAAGCTTGTTTATGAAAAAGGTAAACTGCATACACAAGTACGCGGACAAGCCTTAACATTTACTACGTGAGTTCGATAAATATTATTTACATAGCTTCTCATGCTGTGAGCGCGGCTTCTCTTGTTGCAAATACCTACATACACCAAAGAGAGCGGATAAGGAGGACAAGCCAGACAAGGAAGAAAAAGCTTTGTTAGCATCATCTTAGTATTAGTGTTGCCAAATACTCGCAACAGTTTATAAATTATTGCAGGAAAGGCTATGACTACAACGCTAGCAACGCCCTATTCCATTGAGTCTTTACTAGGCGAAGAAGCAGAAGACTTACTGACCTACAAAGCTAAAGTTGCTAAAGATTTATTGCATTTACCAGGCCCCGACTTTGTAGATCGAGTATGGATAAATAGCGATCGCAATCCTCAAGTCTTGCGTAATCTGCAAACATTGTACTCTACCGGCAGACTTGCTGATACTGGTTATCTTTCCATATTGCCAGTAGACCAAGGGATTGAACACTCAGCAGGTGCATCGTTTGCACCCAACCCGATTTACTTTGACCCAGAAAATATCATCAGACTAGCGATCGCCGCTGGTTGTAATGCTGTAGCTACAACTTTAGGAGTTTTGGGTGCAGTTTCACGCAAATATGCTCACAAAATTCCTTTTATTGTCAAACTCAACCACAACGAACTCTTAACTTATCCCAATCAATTTGACCAGATTATGTTCGCTTCTGTCGAACAAGCTTGGAATTTGGGTGCTGTAGCAGTGGGTGCGACAATTTATTTTGGCTCAGAAAACTCTACCAGACAAATTCAGGAAGTCAGCCTTGCTTTTAAACGCGCCCATGAATTGGGAATGGTGACAATTCTGTGGTGCTACCTACGTAATAGTGCTTTTAAGCAAGACCAAGATTATCACCTGGCTGCTGACCTGACAGGACAAGCGAATCATTTAGGCGTAACCATAGAAGCTGACATCATTAAACAAAAGCTACCAGAAAATAACAATGGTTATGCAGCAGTAGCCCAAGCAACAGGTAAGAGTTACGGTAAAACCGACAAACGAGTTTACACAGACTTGACCACAGACCACCCTATAGATTTAACTCGTTACCAGATCCTCAATTGTTACTGCGGACGCGCAGGTTTAATTAATTCTGGTGGTGCATCAGGTAAAAATGACTTTGCAGAAGCAGTTCGCACCGCAGTCATTAACAAACGCGCTGGCGGTACAGGCTTAATTTCTGGACGCAAAACATTCCAACGTCCCTTTGAAGAAGGTGTGCAATTATTCCACGCCATCCAAGATGTTTATTTATCCGAAGCAGTGACAATTGCTTGATCGAGAAGATGGGGTGGTGGGGTGATGGGGAGTAACAATGCTCTCTATAATTGTCTTCCTTGTCCCCTTTGTCCCCTTTCCCTTTTCCCGATCCCCTACTTCTGGGATATTCTGGAAGAGGTGAGAATTGGCTGAGTGACGATGAAGCTGGCAGGAAGAGTGAGTCAAGTAACGCCTTCTATAACTTTAGCGATCGCAGCGAAAGCAAAGGCTATGAAGGGCGAAGGTATAGATGTTTGTAGTTTTAGCGCTGGTGAACCAGATTTTGACACCCCAGCACATATTAAAGCTGCTGCTCAAAAAGCCTTGGATGAAGGTAAAACTAAGTATGGACCTGCTGCTGGAGAACCAAAATTAAGAGAAGCGATCGCCCGCAAGCTACAAAATGAGAATGGTCTTGCTTATAAAGCAGAAAATGTCATCGTCACTAATGGCGGTAAACATTCTTTGTTCAATTTAATGCTAGCAGCGATCGAACCAGGTGATGAGGTGATTATCCCTGCTCCCTACTGGTTAAGCTACCCGGAAATGGTGACTTTGGCGGGTGGTATTTCCGTAATTATCCCTACAGATGCAACAACAGGATATAAAATTACGCCAGAGCAATTACGAAAATCTCTCACACCCAAGACCAAGTTATTTATCCTCAACTCGCCATCTAATCCCACGGGTATGGTGTACACGCCGGAAGAAATCAAAGCCTTGGCGGAAGTAGTAGTTGAAGCAGATATCTTTGTTGTCTCCGACGAGATTTACGAGAAAATTCTCTATGATGGTGCAACTCACCTCTGTATTGGTTCCCTGGGAGAAGAAATATTTGCCCGCACGATTGTCAGTAATGGTTTTGCCAAGGGTTACTCAATGACGGGATGGCGTATCGGTTATTTGGCGGGGCCAATAGATGTAATCAAAGCCACAAGTACTATCCAAAGCCATAGCACTTCAAATGTATGCACCTTTGCTCAGTATGGTGCGATCGCAGCTTTGGAAAGTTCGCAAGACTGTGTAGAACAAATGCGCCAAGCTTTTGCTAAACGCCGCCAGGTAATGCTAGAGCGACTCAACGCTATCCCTGGCTTGACTTGTCCTAAACCAGACGGTGCATTTTATCTGTTTCCTGATATCAGCAAAACCGGACTGAAATCTCTGCAATTTTGTGACGCTTTACTAGAAGAGGAACAAGTAGCAGCCATTCCTGGGATAGCTTTTGGTGCAGATGACAACATTCGCCTCTCCTATGCTACAGATATGGCAACAATTGAAAAGGGGATGGATAGGTTAGAGAAGTTTGTCAAGTCGCGGATTTAGTTAGTGAGAAACAACACACAGATCCCCGACTTCTCTAAGAAGCCGGGGATCTTATCTTTACTGATCGCGCTATGATGCTAAGACAGGGGCGTCAACCTTCGTAATTATTTGGGGTAAGATGGTACGTATTGGTGTAATCGGTGGCGGACAACTCGCCTGGATGATGGGCGGTGCAGCAAAAAAATTAGGTATAGAATTGGTGGTACAAACCCCCAGCCCTTATGATCCTGCTGTAGCGATCGCTCATGAGACTATTTTCGCTCCAGTCAACGATGCCGCAGCTACAAAAGTTTTAGCTACTAAATGCGATATCATTACTTTTGAAAATGAATTTGTTGATATCGAAGCTTTATCGATTTTAGCAGAGCAAGGCGTTTGTTTTCGTCCACCTTTACAAGCATTAGTTCCGCTTCTAGATAAATATCATCAACGCTGTTATTTACGAGATTTAGGTTTACCAGTTCCCCATTTTTTCGATATTAAAGGGATCTGGAGACAAGACTCGCCAACAGAAAATAAACAGTTAGCTATTGAAAGTCAAGAGTTAGGAATAGAGAGCGAAAATCTTCATAATTTTTCACTTCAAAGTAAATTAAAGTTTCCAATAGTTTTAAAAGCCCGTCGTCACGGTTATGATGGTCAGGGTACTTTTGTTATTCAAGATATCCAAACTCTTCAGCAAAAATTAGAATCTGCAAATAATCTAGCTTTTTTATTAGAAGAATTTATTCCTTTTGAGCGAGAACTAGCAGTA
Source organism: Fischerella thermalis PCC 7521 (assembly GCF_000317225.1). Lineage (GTDB taxonomy): Bacteria > Cyanobacteriota > Cyanobacteriia > Cyanobacteriales > Nostocaceae > Fischerella > Fischerella thermalis. The sequence goes on along the minus strand of NZ_AJLL01000064.1, from coordinate 25,030 downwards.
ATAGCAGCGCGTTCTGTGGATAGTAAAGTAGTAATTTACCCAATTGTAGAAACCCAACAAGAAGAACAAGTATGTCGGCGAGTGATTGCACCAGCGGAGATACCATCACATATTCAAAAAGAGATTGAGAATATTTCCCATACACTCCTTAATAGCCTCAAAGCAGTGGGAGTTTTTGGGATTGAATTATTTCTTAGTGCTGATGACAAAGTGCTAGTAAACGAGATAGCACCTCGCACTCACAATTCTGGACATTTTTCCCTTGATGCCTGTGAAACTTCCCAATTTGAGCAGCACTTAAGGGCTGTTTCTGGTTTGCCTTTGGGCAATCCTAATTTAACTTGCTCATGTGCTATTATGATAAATTTGTTGGGCTACGAAATATCAACAGACGACTATATTACTAAACGCCAAAAAATAAAACAAATTCCCCGAAGTTACGTCCATTGGTACGGTAAAACAGAATCTCGTCCAGGGCGAAAATTAGGTCATGTCACCGTTTTGTTAAATGATCAAAATCCAGATGAAGCAATGGCGATCGCCCGCAATATAGAAAATATTTGGTACGCCAATTAAATCGGCAAAAAAATCTCATTAGGCATACACAAAATCATTTTTAAAAGCTATAATCAATTCATAGCACTGCGACGTTGGTGACTGCCAACAAGTTTTGTGATCTATGACTTGTAAAAGTAAGGGAACCGAGCATTTTTCGTGGCAGTAGACCGGGCTTGTACCCGGAAACTTTAAACGGAAAACATGGTACCCACCTGGCTTACTCCAGGTCAAAAACTTAGGTAAAACGGCGTTGCGGTGAATAAAAATCAAGGCCCCTTAAGTCTAATTGGACTAAGGGGCTTTAATTATTTCAGAAGGTAAAAAGACCAAGAATTTTAATTTTTCAAAATCACAGGAATTAATATAGCATTCCTAAATTATTCGTGAACAACAAGATAGAAAATGTATGAGAAGTGATAAGGGAAACCCCATACATTAATTTTAGGGGTTTTTCTCCTGCCCTCTGCCTCCAACATAGCTGCCTTTCCAAAAATATGTATCAATTGATTCTAATTTGTGTTCACACAAGAGTTAGGATTGCAAGATTGCGATAAATTGTGATTAAATCTCTCAAAATATTGTTACAAAAACCCATAATTACCGTGTTTCCAACCTCGGTCCTTACACTAGATAATGGTTTAACCTTTATCCATCAAGAAATTCCCGACACTCCTGTGGTTGTGGCGGATGTTTGGGTACGTGCAGGTACTAGACTTGAACCAAGCCCTTGGTTTGGCATGGCTCACTTTTTAGAACACATGATATTTAAAGGAACCGCAAACCTGCCACCAGGAGTATTTGACCAAAAAATTGAAAACAGGGGTGGGGTAGTTAACGCGGCTACTAGTTATGATTATGCCCATTACTCTATTACTACAGCTGTTGCTTTTATTGAAGAGACTCTTCCTTACTTGGCAGAACTATTGCAGAATGCGGCGATTCCCGAAGATGAATTTAACCGCGAACGAGATGTGGTGTTAGAAGAGATTCGCTCTTGCCAAGATGATCCTGATTGGATAGGATTTCAAGCATTACTTCAGAGTATTTATCAGCACCATCCCTACGGACGTTCGGTGTTGGGTACAGAACGAGAACTGATGCAGCACTCACCAGAGGATATGCGCTGCTTTCACCGCACTTATTACCAACCCGAAAATATCACGGTGGTAATCGTTGGCGGAATCAGCCAGGAAGTAGCTCTAGAATTAGTTAGTCGTAAATTTAACAGTTTTGGCGATCGCTGTTGTGAGTGTCCACCCACAGAGGAAGTAGCAAGACCGATCATCGCCGGAATTCGCCGTCAACAATTAGAGTTACCCCGCTTAGAACAAGCGCGATTGTTGATGGCGTGGACTGGACCAGGAGTCGAACAACTCCGCAGCGCTTACGGATTGGATTTACTCTCAGTTTTACTAGCAGAAGGGCGGACATCACGCTTAGTCCGGGACTTGCGGGAAGAACAACAATTAGTGCAGGGTATATGCAGTAATTTCTCCCTGCAAAAAGATGCAAGTTTATTTACGATTACTGCTTGGTTAGAACCAAAAAATCTGGAACGTGTCGAGTCCTTAATTCGTCTACACCTAGAGGATTTACTAACTAATGGTATTTCCCCTCAGGAACTAACTCGCTGTCAACGCCTGTTATGTAATGATTTTGCCTTCTCCACAGAAACGCCCAATCAACTAGCAGGACTGTATGGATACTACAACACCATCGCCAAAGTAGAATTAGCGATGATATATCCAGAAAAAATCCAGTCTTATGATGCCCAACAACTACAAAAATTAGCACAAGAGTATCTTTCACCTCATCATTACGCAGTTACCGTATTAAAACCTTGTTAGGTGTTAGTTGTTAGTTGTTTGGAACAACCACTAACAACAAACTACCAACCACCAAACACCAATCACCAACAACGAACCATCCAGAAATGACCACTTCCCTCAAAAAATCCCATATTCACCGTACCGTCTTAGATAATGGCATAGTGTTACTCCTGACAGAAAATCCCACAGCAGATATCATTGCAGCGCGGATTTTTATTCGTGCTGGTAGTTGTTACGAAAACCGGGAACAAGCAGGATTGGCACATTTGCTGTCTGCGGTATTAACAAAAGGATGTGAGGGACTCTCCAGCTTGCAAATAGCTGAACAAGTGGAGTCTATAGGGGCTAATTTAAGTGCAGATACAGCTGCTGATTATTTTCAGCTGTCTTTGAAGACAGTCACGGCAGATTTTGTTGATATTTTGACACTAGCAGCAAAGATATTGCGATCACCTACTTTTCCAGAAGCAGAAGTCGAACTAGAACGACGCATCGCCCTGCAAGATATTCGTTCTCAAAAAGAACATCCCTTCACTGTCGCTTTTGATCAACTACGCCAAGTGATGTACCAAGATCATCCCTATGCTATGTCAGCATTGGGGAATGAATCGACCATGAGTCGCATCACCCGTACAGATTTAGTCCAGTTTCACCAAACTTATTTTCGTCCAGATAATCTGGTGATTAGTATTGCTGGTCGTATCACTTTAGATGATGCTGTTGCAGTAGTAGAAAAAGTATTTGGTGATTGGCAACCACCTGCTGCTAAACCATTGCCCACACTGAATTTACCAAATCTCACCGTCCAGCCGGAATACGTAATTATACCCCAACAGACACAACAATCAATCGTCATGCTGGGTTACATGGCTACAGCAGTCAATTCCCCTGACTACGCTGCTTTAAAGTTATTATCTACATACTTGGGCAATGGACTTTCCAGTCGATTATTTGTGGAACTACGAGAAAAGCGCGGCTTAGCTTACGAAGTCTCCGCCTTCTACCCCACACGGCTTTTTCCTGCCACATTTGTAGTGTATATGGGAACGGCTCCCGAAAATACTCAAATTGCCCTGTCCGGATTGCAAGCAGAAGTAGACCTACTTTATACCAGTCCACTTACAGAAGTAGCACTACAAGCAGCAAAAAATAAAATTTTAGGACAATACGCTTTAGGCAAGCAAACTAATGGACAACTAGCCCAAATATATGGCTGGTATGAAATTTTGGGACTGGGAATTGAATTTGATCAAAAATTCCAGGAACTAATTACCAATGTTAACGCTGAGGATGCGATGACAGTAGCTTCTCGGTATTTACAGAAACCTTACGTATCTTTAGTTGGTCAAGAAGCAGCAGTTAAAAATGCAGTTATTTAGTAGCATATATCAATATTTTGCTCTTGCATTTTATCACCTTTTGCCTTATAGAGTATTACCATGAACTTTACCGAGGGCAGAGTTCCATGACAGCCAGATTCTTTGGCTACTTAAGTTCGCTCAACCAGTTTGGAAAATGCTGTTTACCTAAACAGAAGCAAGGGCATAAATTGTTAATAGGAATCAAATTACTGCTATTTTCCTCTGCACCTGTGCTATTTGTCTCCTCTGTTGTACCAGTAGGTGCAACACCACTAGAAATTGCCCAAATCACCCAATTCAGCATCAATCGTCCTAACTTGCAACTAGGTAGTCAAGGACAACCTGTATCGGAACTACAAGCAGCACTCAAACTTTTAGGCTACTACACAGGTGCAGTAGATGGAAATTATAACCAAGCAACAGCCAAAGCAGTTTCCCAGTTTCAACAAGCTGCTGGTTTAAATCCTAATGGTATTGTTGATGCTATTACTTGGCAAAGACTTTTTCCTGGTGAAGCGATCGCATCGTCCACTGCTTCTACCACTTCCATCGCTAACTCAGCCAGTAACTTTCCGGTTCCAACTCAAATTCTCAACAACTCCACAACTACTACCACTCAGACTGCGAATAATTCCACAACTACTACAACTCAGATTTCGAATAATTCTACAGTACTTACTACCACTCCCGAACCAAAACCTGCAACACCACCTAAACAAACTACATCCACTAATTCTCAGAAGAAAACAGTTACCCAATCATCATCTACTCTTACTCAACCAAACACCCGTACCCAGTCTACTAAACGCACTCAGCCAAATCCACATTTTGAGAAGATTCCTGGTGTGCAATACACTTCTAAAGGATACCCCATCTTACGACTAGGCATGAGTAATGTTGAAGTCAGAAGATTACAAATGAGACTGCGAAAACTCGGCTACCTTGAAAGTGCTGCGGATGGGGACTTTGGTGAAGCAACTGAAGCAGCAGTTAAAGCTTTGCAAAGACGCTATGGTATTGAACCTGATGGTGTTGTGGGTGGCGAAACTTGGGAAATTCTACTACGGCGACGTTAATTTTTCTAACCCTAGTCTATCACTCAAGATGAATGATTCTAGTCACGAAACCAACAATGCTGATGTAGTGATTCCTAAACCTTTCAAAGATAATTAAGATGAAAACATTGTTGATCACCAAATGAGAATTATTGGTCGTACAGCAGGATAATAACACCATGATTCTGAGCTATATAAAAGAGTCTATACTGAAAAATAGACTCTTTTTTTGTTCATTATTTTCAATAATCAAGATCCTCGATTTACTCAAAGAAGTCAAGAATCGTGTCAAATTATAGATATAATTAGTTATCAATATTTCAATACAAATTTAATTTTTCCTCGCTAAAAAATAGCAACATGTTCATAGTGAAGCTTTTACATTTACCTTCCTATTTTGAAGCAACTAGAGTTGCTTACTAAGTATGATTTTAGAAATATCCAAAAGAGAACAGGCAAATCGAAATTAAACAGGTCATGAAAAACTTTTTATTAACTTGGCTTGGTACAGCAATTGCATTGCTAATAACAGCTAATATTCTTCAATATTTTGATATTGGCTTTAAGGTAGATAGTTTTGTTACAGCCTTGATTGCTGCTATATTCATAGGGATAGTCAATGCTTTTATTCGTCCAATATTTAGAATTCTAGCCTTTCCCATCACTTTGCTCACCTTTGGTTTATTTGCCTTTGTCATCAATGCATTTGCTTTATGGCTAGCAAGTTTTCTCACTCCCAGTTATGGTTTTGTCATTGAAGGACCTATAGCAGCTTTATTAGGTTCAATTGTGTTATCAATAGTCTCTAGTGTAATCAATTATTTCTTGAGAGTAGTTGAGTAATTGTCATTGGTGATTTGCCATTGGTTAGTGGTTGATTATTGACTACTCCACCCTACGGGTACTCTACCTTGAAGCCGATGAGCGCGTCTACAGACTCCTCACAACTTCCTATCTTTCACTTGAGCAATAGCTACCGTCACCATACCTTTTTGATCTTTGGTCACAGGACGAAAAATTTGTTTGGGAACTAACAGACTTTTACACTCAGCTGCACATAAAGCAGCAGCTTCAGCAACACTAGGAGTTGCTATGTATTGATGAATCAATTGGGAAGGATTGGGAACACAAACTGTGCGGAGAATTTCAGCACAGAAGGTTTTTAAAAGCCAATTTCGTTCCCGACAAAGCTCTACTAAGCCAACTTCATCAGCTTTAGTATCAATAGTAGCAAGGCCTGCGATCGCACTTTGGGAAAGTTGATGTTCTCTAAACACATGTGTAATTGCTGCTTCTATCAACTCTCGTGAAGTTCCTTTCTGAAAACCAACTCCTACCCACAAATTTTTTGAACGGAGAGAAAATTCTGCTAACAGCAACTTAGATAGCCTAACGATTACAAACCAGGACGACGTAACCAGTTAATAATTTTCTCACGCCATAATCGCGGACTATCTTCCGGGCGAAACTTTGTGTCAAACATAGAAAGTAAAAGAGGTAAGCCTCCTACTTTAGCACTCATGAGCAAATGCATCGCAAGTGCAAACACTACTACTAACCAAGCTATTAAATGTATATAATACCAGATATGGTTTACCTCTCCCCTTGGTAGCCAATTTTCATCTTGAAACTTACCTGAAATGACAGCAAATAGGGCTGCTACTAACATCGCAGTATTGGCAAGACGTTGTAGTGTGTACCACCAAATCGGTTTACCTACTAAAGTCAATTGCTGTAAAGAATTCTTTTGTAACAAACGACTTCTACCAGCTTTCAAACAATAAATAATAAATATTGGTAGAGCAACAAAAAAGATCAAAAATCCAAAAGTACCATGTATATCAATTAAATTTCGATTAGCTTGTGTGAAACCAAATCCGCCAAATCTGCGATCCCAACTGTCATAAACCAAAAATCCTGTAATAGCTGCACCAATAACCAATAAAGCAGTGATAGAGTGAAGTATTCGTAACAGCAAAGGCTGGTATGGCTGAGAATGAGGCATGACCAAGTTTGTTACATGACATCTATATTATTTATTTTTACTTCAAAAATGCATAGCAATACATAAACCTGCCTGCAAGTAAACTGTGGGCTAAGAGCCTAATATAAGGGTTTTAAATTAAACTCTCAATATACTTAGTTCCTGTTACCCGTTGCCTGTCAAGAGTTATATTTTACAATTTCAATTACCTAATTGCCTCATAATCAAAGGTTCTAGATATCCAAACAGTTTGACTTGTGCTTGCACAATTTTTGAATTATTTAACGCATTGCTGCGGGGAAGCAAAGTACGGAAGGCACGCCGCAGTACCTGAGATAATTTAAAAGGTGGAAAGGGAATACTATTAGGATCAATAGTTTGTCCATGCTTTGCCATTAGCACATCTAAAGGTGGTAAATCAGCTGGTACTAGTGGCATCTGAATATTAAAAGCTTTAAATTGTGGGTTATCGCTTTTGAAACTCAGAATGTTTTCCTGTCCCTTATTTTGATACTCTTGGAGTTTAAGTATTTCTAATGCCTTTGCCTTATCACCATCCAACAGCAAAGTCAAACCCTGCTTGTTAAAAGGATAAACAGGTGTATTCAAGCTGATATAAATAAACTCTGCACAATAAGCTGTATCTTCTGGACGGCTAAAGAACTCTAGTGCTTCTGGCGAACCAAGACTAGCCAAAGCGCAGTTTTGTAAAAACTCTTTGAGTGTGGGGCGATCGCAAAGGTAAATAATCATTATTTTCCAATAAACTCTTACTTTCACTCATTGTGATTAGTTATTAATCTTTTGGTGTACATTTTTACATGCACCCAACAGATAGTCTAAATTTTTACTTTTTTTCAATATTTTGTATTGACAATATTAAGTCGCCAACAGGCACTGTTCATACCCAAACACATAAAAACTATTTGTGTCTTGGTGTCTTAGTGGTTTAAAACTCTTAGCACCAAAGCACAAAGTCACTGGACATTATTAAACGTAAAATCTTCTACCCTCTGCCTTCTATTTACTCCACCGCCCCCGCCGCCCGCAACAGCCGTGCTACATCTTGATATTCATTAAACTCTGCTAGCATCAAAGCTGTATAGCCGCCTTGATTTTTCAAATTCACGTCTGCACCTGCTTGTAGTAATAATTGCACAGCTTTTGTGTAGCCCCGGGAAGTTGCCCACATTAAAGCTGTTGCTCCAGCTGAGTCTTGCAAATTTACATCTGCACCCTTGGCTAATAGCTGCTGGATGATGCTGGTGCGATCGCGTTCTGCTGCTTTGATCAACGGTGTTTTACCATCATCTGCTGAGATATTGACATTAGCACCAAACTCTAACAACACCTGCACTGTTTGAGTGTGTCCCTGGGTAACTGCCAATGTCAAAGGTACTTCACCAAAGTTTCTCACATTCACATCTGCCCCATGGCGCAGTAAAATTTCTACAATCTGGCTATATCCCTGTAATGCTGCTACAAGCAAAGGTGTATCGCCCAGGTTGTTTCTGATTTGGACATTCGTACCACGACTAAGTAATAATTCGACTAAATCGGTATAACCTTCTACAACCGCAAGGTGTAGGGCGGTTTCCCCATCTTGATCTTGGACATTAATATCAGCGCCTGCATCTAGTAAACAGGCTGCGATCGCACAATGTCCAGCTGCCGCTGCTGCTGATAGGGCTGTGCTGCGATCGCGGTTTTGCAACTTTACATCAGCCCCCGCCGCCAATAATGCTTGTACAATGGGCAAATGTCCCAAGTCTGCCGCCAGCATCAACGGGGTTTCGCCTTCTTCATCCTGGGCATTAATATCTGCACTGACTGATAGAATTGCTTGCACAACAGCAACGTGTCCTTGCTTGAGTGCTAATTTCAAAGCAGTATCATCATCTTTATCTTTGACATTGACATCTGCACCAGCAGCCAGTAAGACTTGTACCACCTCAGCATGGCCTTTAAGTGCTGCTGCCATCAAAGCCGTACTACCATCCTCATTAGTGGCATTTACATCTGCACCTCTGGATACTAAAAGTCGCACAATGTCAATACTCTTAGCACTCGCAGCCAACATCAAAGCTGTTAAACCGTAGCGTCTTCTGCGTAAATTAACATTCGCCCCAGCATCCAAAAGCGATCGCGCAATTTCTGTATAGCCAAAATTAGCAGCAAACATTAACGCCGTCGTACCTTCGCGATCTGTCACATCAGGACTGGCGCCGCTAGCCAGTAGCGCTTGTACTTGCCTAATATCACCAGTTTTAACAGCCTTTAACAATGAAGCGTCATTAGTCATTTGTCATTTGTCATTGGTCATTAGTCAATAGTCCATCGTCAAGAGTCAATGGTCAATGGTCAATTGTCCATTGTTGGTTGTTGTAGAGAGGTGCCATGGCACCTCTCTACAGTGGTTAGTAGTTATTGGTTTAATACTCCTCCTTGTCCCCCGTGTCCCCCTTGTCCCCCTTGTCTCCCCAATCCCCATCACCCCACCGCCCCAATTTAAGGTTATGCTAATTTTTATGAAGATTTAAGAATAGGGGCTAAGGCAATGAATCTGGAACTATCACCATCGGTAAAATACTGGTCGCAATTCTTTCACCCTATCATGATGTGGGCATTATTACTAATATCTGTATACGCTGCTTACTTGGGTCTGCAAGTGCAGCGCACGAGAAATGCCCAGGGTGAACAAAAGAAAGAACTGATTAAAGGCAGATATAACGTTAGACATTATCAAATTGGATCTATTTTATTGGCATTTATGGTGGCGGGCTCTATTGGTGGGATGGCTGTAACCTACATTAATAATGGTAAGTTGTTCGTTGGGCCACACCTGCTAGCAGGTTTGTGCATGACTACTATTATTGCCTTTTCTGCTGCTTTATCTCCCTATATGCAAAAAGGGGCAAATTGGGCCCGTGTCACTCATATTTTGCTAAATTTTACCCTTTTAGGTCTGTTTACTTGGCAAGCTATCACAGGTATGCAAATTGTGCAAAAAATTCTGACTAATGCTTAGTCAGTAGCTATTGGTCATTGGTTATTAGAGATTGCAAATGACAAACGACACATGACCAATGACTATTAATTTATTTATTTTTCTTGACATTTGCTGGTAATTCTATGCCCAAAGACTGATGAAAATCTTCCTGGACTTTACGGGTTAAACGGCGGGAGACTTGACGGACAATTTGATTAAGTAAGCGATCGCCTGTAGATTGCACTAAAGCCTTGGGTAGTCGCTGAATAAATCTGGGAAAGTTAATGTAGACTTTTAAATCCAATTCCCACTCTACTCTCGTAATTTCTACAGAATTATTAGAAAATTGGGATTGTTGAATTTCTATCAGCTGTAGCGAAGAATTATAGTCTACTTCATAACCAGGTGCTTGGTAGTTGGGAACCGGGATGGTACGAATGCGGTAAATACGATCTTTAGGAGGAAGTAATTCTAAACCAACTTTCGGTTCTACTTCATAACCAAACGACCCAAAGCGACCTATTACCAAAGCATAACCATTTTCCCCCAGTGGTTCTACTTTCATCGGTTCAGCACACCGGGAAAACCAACTACTATGATTATTTAAATATTCAGCAATTGTGTCAGCAGAGGCATACATTTCCATGCTGTCTTGATAACGACCATAAAATATCGTGGTAGTCCCTAGAGATTTTTCTGGAGATGCAGTTTCAGTGTCTGCGATCGGTGATGCTATAGACAAAACAGCCTCTGTTGACTCCAAGGACTCAAATGATTCCATAGACTGATATTCTTGTTTTTTTGAAATCATAAGATTTTTGTATATTTTTTAAAATTGTCTAAATTAATATTTCCCCGGTTCAGTGCAAGGTTTCGTACCAGATCTACATTTTGACGAAAAACTTAAAAATACATTATAAAATTTCATCGAATCTCTACAATAGAGACAGAAAAAAGACATACTAGTTTCCCAGGATAGCGTAAAAAATGAAAGCTTTTGTAGCAGGAGCAACAGGAGAAACAGGTCGTCGCATCGTACAAGAACTGACGGTGCGAAATATTCCCGTCTGCGCCTTGGTGCGCGATGTCGCAAAAGCCAGGAATATTTTGCCCAACGAAGTTGAATTAGTGCAAGGTGATGTGTTGGATCGACAAAATCTAGCTGCTGCTTTGGGAGATAGTACAGTCGTTTTGTGTGCAACAGGAGCAAAACCCAGCTTTGACCCTACAGGTCCTTATAAAGTAGATTATGAAGGTACTAAAAATTTAGTCGATGCTGCCAAAACTAAGGAGATAGAGCATTTTGTTCTTGTTTCTTCTTTGGCTACTTCCCAATTTTTCCATCCCCTGAACTTATTCTGGCTAATTTTAGTCTGGAAAAAACAAGCTGAAGAATATCTGCAAAAAAGTGGTCTGACTTATACAATTGTCAGACCAGGTGGTCTGAAAAATGAAGATAACACCGACTCAATCGTCATGCAAAGTGCGGATACCTTGTTTGAAGGTAGCATTCCTCGACAAAAAGTCGCTCAAGTTTGTGTAGAAGCTTTATTTGAGCCAGCAGCACGCAATAAAATTGTAGAGATCGTAGCCAAACCAGAAGCTGCGGCGAAAAGTTTTAGCGAGTTATTTGCAGGTGTAGTCTGACACAAAAATCAATAGTTATTTGTCATTTGTCATTTGTAAGATCACTAACCAATGACCAATTTTTAAGGAGTCGAACTCTGAAAGGCTTGGAACTCAAAGGCGTTGAAAAATTCATCGGCCCACTGGCTGCTTTATTAGTATTTGTGTGTTTATTCCAGTGGTATATTATCGATAATTTGCGATCGCGTCCTGATCCCGTATTCAATACTAGACAACCGCCCTTAGTAATGAAAGGCGGTGATCCCTATATCCGCGCCTTGATGCGAACGATTTCAGCCAGCGAAGCTAGCGGTAATCGTCCCTACTCGCTTTTGTATGGTGGAGAACATGTCAGTGATCTCAGCCGCCATCCAGAAAAGTGTGTCACCATTGTCGTTGGTCCCAACAAGGGTAATTGTTCTACAGCAGCCGGCAGATACCAAATCATCAACACAACTTGGTTTACAATTGCACCCAAATATCATCCAAAGCCAACGCGACTTATGTTTTGGGTTCATTACAGTTTTGAACCAGAGTATCAAGACACAGTCGTACATAGTTGGTTGAGTGATTCTCAAGTTTGGGGAGTAAATATTTCCCAGCTACTACGTCAGGGGAAATTAGATGAAGTTTTGCGGCGACTATCTCCCACATGGACAAGTTTGGGATATGGCATTGAAACCAATTCTGTCAGCCCCCTTTTACCTAAGATTTATCAAAAGATGTTACAAGAAGAGTTAAAGATGGCGGGGAAAGGATGAGGAAACAGGGATTGGGAAGAGGTTTTCATGCTTGATTGTGGGATTTTTCCCTGAATGGCTGATTCGATATTAAAAATTTTTTGAGATTTTCTACAAATGCATTTGGATTTTCAAAGTGAATATTATGCCCTGCGTTACTAACTATTTTTAGTTGGCAATATTGGCATATCTTAGCCATCTGTTGATTTATATCTATAAATTTTTCATCATATTCGCCCGCTAATAAGAGTAAATCATTTTGATTCTCTTTAAGTTTTTCCCACAAAGAAGGTTGGCAGCCAGTACCCATTAATCGCAGAGATTTAGCTAACTCTATGGGATTATTTTGTGTTCTAATTTCTATCAAACTCTGAAACTGTGGATGATTTTTGATATTGCCAAAAATCGGCTGATTATACCAATTTATTAAAAAATCTATAAAATCATTTTTTTCAATGCTTCTTTCTAATTTTCTAGCAATTTGCTGATCCCGCTGAATTCTTTCTTGACGTTCTGCTAATTTTATTAAACCAGGAGAAGCAGATTCTAGAACAACTTTTGGAAATTTCCCAGGAAAGTATAAAGTGAGATATAAAGCTAATCTGCCCCCCATAGAGTAACCAACTAAAAAGCATTGATGAATTTTTAAATTATCTAATAAGTCAATTAAACCTTGGGCAGTATGTGTCATTGTATAGTAATCTTCACTTCCCAAAACTTTTGTATTTCCATGACCCGGTAAGTCTACTTTCAAACAATAAAAATCGTTATTTAGTAATTGTATTACTTGATCAAATTCATGACTGTTACCCATAAATCCATGTAGAAAAAGGATAACAGGCTGATTGCGATCGCCATCGAAAGCATAAACTAATTGATAATTTTCAATTGTCATAATTAGGTATGGGTAATCGGTAATAGGTTTCAAACAATCTTCCTTAGCAATACGAATTAACTTTAAATTGTACCGTTCTACTTGGTTGATTTAAAAGAAAAAATTATATTTTTCAAACTTTTGTCAATTCTAAATCACTTCAGAATATAAATTTTTTCTAAAAATATGGTTAAGAAAAGTTTATATAAGAATTTTTGATAGTAAACAATTAATTTAACTATAAGTCTCACACTTTATTTTTGAAAAAAAACGACCTACTTATCTACCTCCCTTATTCCACTTCTTTTCCTATTGCCTACCTCTAAGAAAAGTTCGTGAAGCAAATGAGACTGCTGTAGAATAATTTAGGATTTACGCACACTCTACAAACCCTTGGCGTTCTACCGTTCCGGTAGACACGAAGTGGCTTCTGAAAGTAGCCGCTTGCGCGTCTATGGCATCTTGGCGGTTCGATAAATAAATCTTTTTAGCAACTTTTGCCTAAGTCCTGTAGTTAAGACAATCTCCAGCAGCTTCTGCTCACATCTAAAATATTTTGGTTAAAATCTATGTAATTTAGTTTTTTTTCAAAGTTTAAATTCTCAATTTTCAACTAAAATTTGCTTGAGTGGCTCATTTGCTGCTGTTGACCTAACATAGTTAACAAGTTATTAAAACAAGCATTTGAGTGAGGTTTATCTACCTATTGAATTAGACATATATATCTTCTGTTCTATCTGATTTCTACCCAGCGATAGTTAAGAAATCCTTTACAAGAGTGCAATCACTACAAAAGCATTCTTGATTGCAATGCACAAATTTGAATTCCGAATTCCAAATTGCATAGACACGTAGACACAAAGCGGCTTGTTGTAGAGTATTCCAAATTAAATTACAAAGGTGCAAAATGGTAGCAACACCCCCAAAACCAAGCGCTGAAGAAACTAGCTCTATTACCTGTTATGGCAAAGCACGGTCAACAGTTGCCGGTGCGCCCCTTAGCTCTGATGAACTCCGTAAAATGCACGCATTCTGGCGTGCTGCCAACTACTTGGCTATTGGCATGATTTATCTGCGGGAGAACCCATTGCTCAGAGAACCTCTCAAACCCGAGCATATCAAGCATCGTTTATTAGGACATTGGGGTTCCAGTCCGGGGATCAGTTTTATTTACACTCACCTCAACCGCGTAATCAAAAAATTTGACCAGGACATGTTATACATAGTAGGTCCTGGTCACGGTGCGCCTGGATTCCTTGGCCCTTGTTACCTAGAAGGTAGCTATTCCCAATACTTTTCTGACTGTAGCGAAGACGAAGAGGGAATGAAGCGATTCTTCAAACAGTTCTCCTTCCCTGGTGGAATTGGTAGCCATTGTACCCCTGAAACTCCTGGCTCGATTCACGAAGGAGGCGAACTAGGTTACAGCATATCTCATGCTTATGGTGCAGCATTTGATAACCCCAACTTGATTGTTGTTGCACTTGCTGGCGACGGAGAAGCCGAAACAGGGCCTTTAGCCACTTCCTGGCATTCTAATAAATTCATCAATCCCATTCGTGACGGTGCAGTGTTACCTATTCTGCACCTGAATGGTTACAAAATTAACAACCCTACCATTTTGGCTCGTATCAGCCATGAAGAACTAGAAGACTTATTTCAGGGTTATGGCTACACTCCCTACTTTGTGGAAGGCTCTGATCCCGAAAGTATGCATCAGGCAATGGCCGCAACTTTAGATCATTGCATCTCGGAAATTCATCAAATTCAACAGGAAGCTCGTAGTAGTGGCATTCCTAAGCGTCCTCGTTGGCCGATGATTGTGATGCGTACTCCCAAGGGTTGGACAGGTCCTCAGGAAGTCGATGGACACAAAGTCGAAGGTTTCTGGCGCGCTCATCAAGTGCCAATGGGGGCAATGCATTCTAACCCAGAGCATGTGAGAATGCTAGAAGCATGGATGCGCAGCTACAAGCCTGAAGAGCTATTTGATGAGAATGGTAGGCTATTCCCTGAAATTAAGGAAGTGGTTCCCACAGGCTCAAAACGTCTGGGTTCTACTCCCTACGCTAATGGTGGTGTGCTGCGTCGGGGGCTGAAATTACCCGACTTCCGCAAGTATGGCATTGAGGTTAAAAAGCCTGGAACAATTGAATTTGAAAACACCAAGCCTCTGGGGGTTTTCTTGCGCGATGTCATCAAGTCGAACATGTCTAGTTTCCGCGTGTTTGGCCCCGACGAGACTACCTCCAATAAGCTGAATGCTGTTTACGAAGGCAGTAAGAAGTTTTGGATTGCTGGGTATTTGCCAGAAGATGCAGATGGTGGTGAACTGTCACCTGACGGTCGCGTCATGGAGATATTGAGTGAACACACCTTGGAAGGCTGGCTGGAAGGCTATTTGCTCACCGGTCGTCACGGCTTTTTCTCCACCTACGAAGCCTTTGTCCACGTGATTGATTCGATGGTGAACCAACACGCCAAATGGCTAGAAATAAGCAAACATGTTAGTTGGCGCAAAGAAATTTCTTCACTCAACATCTTGATTACCTCTACCGTGTGGAGGCAAGATCACAACGGCTTCACTCACCAAGATCCAGGCTTTTTAGATTTGATTGTCAATAAGAGTGCAGACGTGGTTCGTGTGTATCTTCCCCCCGATGTCAACTCCCTGTTGTCAGTTGCTGACCACTGTTTACGCAGTCAGGACTACATCAATGTGATTGTGTGTGACAAGCAAATGCACTTGCAATACCATGATATGGAAGCTGCTGTCCGCAATTGTACCAAGGGCATTGATATCTGGGAGTGGGCCAGTACAGATGCTGGTACAGAACCAGATGTAGTGCTAGCTTGTGCAGGTGACATTACCACCCTAGAGGCATTAGCAGCATCTGTGTTATTGAGAGAAAATTTCCCTGACTTGAAGATCCGGTTTGTTAACGTCATTGACTTGTTTAAGTTACAACCAGATACAGAACATCCTCACGGTTTGAGCGATCGCGATTTTGACAGCCTCTTCACCCTTGATAAGCCAGTCATCTTCAACTTCCACGGCTATCCTTGGTTAATTCATCGCCTAGCTTACCGCCGTCATAACCACAACAACATGCATGTACGCGGTTACAAAGAAAAAGGCAACATTAACACCCCACTGGAGTTGGCAATCCAAAATCAGATTGATCGTTTTAGTATAGCGATCGATGTGATTGATCGGGTTCCGAAACTAAAAGTAGCAGGTGCCCACGTCAAAGAAATGCTCAAGGACGAGCAAATTTCCTGCCGTAACTACGCTTACGAACACGGTACTGATAAACCCGAAATCGTGAATTGGAAGTGGCCTTACTAGTTAAGTAAGGTAAAGGGTAAGTCAAGAAGGATGAAGGGTCAAGGGTGAAGGTTTTAAATTAAGTATATTTTCCTTTGCCCTTTACCTTTATATCAGGCTCGGATAATCACTTTAAGTTTACATACCCACTGCGATGCTCCGAAGGAACGGTCTTTGACCATCGCAACTCTTAGGTAATACTCCACTTACCAATTACCCATTACCAATTACCAATTACCCTTTTCCCAACTCCCTAGTCTAAAGCTATGTCTTACGCGGACTTCCTGACTCGCTTGAATCCCAAAGCTATGATTGTTCCACGTGGAGCAAAGATCAAGATGAGAGACTTTGATCCAGACTATACGGGCAATTTTCAAAAAAGTGAAGCCCAAGAGTTATTGCAAATCGGGGTCAAAGAGTTAGCGAAGTATCAGGATATACTTTATGCTCAGGATACCTATGCTTTGCTGATCATTCTTCAGGCTTTAGATGCCGCTGGTAAAGATGGCACAATCAAACATGTCATGTCGGGGATCAATCCTCAAGGTTGCCAAGTATTTAGTTTCAAAGCTCCTTCCGCCGAGGAATTAGATCACGACTATTTGTGGCGATCGTTCAAAGCTTTACCAGAACGAGGACGCATCGGGATATTCAATCGTTCTTACTACGAAGAAGTGCTAGTGGTGCGTGTACATCCAGAACTGCTCGCCAAGCAAAAATTGCCGCCTCCAACAAAAGATAAACACATTTGGCAACAACGATTTGAAGAGATAAATAACTTTGAAAAATATCTTGTTAATAACGGCATTATCGTACTGAAATTTTTTCTCAACGTCTCAAAGGAAGAGCAGAAAAAGCGCTTTTTAAAGCGAATAGAACTTCCGGAGAAGAATTGGAAATTTTCTATCAGTGATGTCAAAGAACGACAATTTTGGGATGAATACATGCAGGCATACGAGGATGTCTTCAACCATACCAGTACAGAGTGGGCACCTTGGCATATTATCCCAGCAGATCACAAATGGTTTACCCGCATTGCTGTAGGCTACTTTATCTACGACAAATTGAAATCCTTAAACTTAGCGTATCCCAAAGTTAGTGAAGAACATTACGCACAATTGTTAAAAGCAAAGGAAATCCTGGAAACAGAGGAAGGCTAAAAGGTACAGGGAAAATTCAATACCTTTAATCTTTCCCCTTGTCCCAACTTCCTGTAAGAAGTCATTTCACGGTATTCTGGACGTAGCCAAACCATAGCAGCATAGGTCGAGCGCCATGCAGACAACAGCCGCAGAACAAATCAATCCCTTGGCTGGGAAACCTGCTCCAGCCGATATTTTGATTGATGTCGAACAGCTTTTGGATCAGTACTACACGGTTCATCCTGACCCTGATAATCCACTACAACGCGTTAGTTTTGGTACATCCGGTCATCGTGGCTCTTCTGCCAATGGCACATTTAACGAAGACCATATTTTAGCCGTATCTCAGGCGGTTGCTGAGTATCGTCAGAGTCAGGGTATTAATGGACCGCTGTACATGGGCATGGATACACACGCACTCTCGGCTCCTGCCCAAAAGTCTGCGTTAGAAGTACTAGCAGCTAATAATATAGAAGTTCACATAGCTGCGGGCGAAGGTTACGCACAATACACGCCCACACCAGCAGTATCTCATGCTATTCTTTCCTACAACAAAGGCAAAACTAGTGGTTTAGCAGATGGGATCATCATTACCCCATCCCATAACCCACCTAGTGATGGTGGTTTTAAATATAACCCGCCTTCCGGTGGACCGGCGGAACCAGAGATTACCAAGTGGATTCAAACCCGTGCCAATGAGTTGATGGCAAATCAAAACCGGGATGTGAAGCGCATTCCCTATGAATCTGCTATCAGGGCAGCCACGACTCACTATTTTGACTTTATTACTCCCTACGTCAACGATTTAGAAAATATCATCGACATTGATGTCATCAAATCCTCTGGTATCCGCATTGGTGTTGATCCCCTGGGTGGATCGAATATTGCTTATTGGCAGCCGATCGCTGAACGTTATGGTTTAAATATCACCGTAGTTAACAACACCGTTGATCCAACTTTCCGCTTCATGAGTGTAGATTGGGACGGTAAGATCCGCATGGACTGCTCATCACCCTACGCTATGGCTAGTTTGGTCAAGATTAAGGATGACTACGATATCGCCTTTGGCAATGACACAGATTCTGATCGCCACGGTATCGTCACCCCCAGCGTTGGCTTGATGAACCCCAACCACTTCCTGTCTGTGGCAATTTGGTATTTATTTACCAATCGTAGTGGCTGGCCGGCAACAAGTGCGATCGGTAAAACTTTGGTCAGTAGCAGCATGATTGACCGAGTGGGTAAAGACATCGGACGGCAGGTATGTGAAGTACCCGTCGGCTTTAAGTGGTTTGTAGACGGTTTGCTTGATGGTTCCTTTGGCTTTGGTGGTGAAGAAAGTGCTGGTGCTTCTTTCTTGCGTAAGGATGGAACTGTCTGGACGACAGATAAAGATGGTATAATCTTAGACTTGTTAGCAGCAGAAATTACGGCACGCACGGGTAAAGACCCTGGTTTACACTATCAAGACTTAACAGCAAAACTAGGCAAACCGTTCTATAAGCGGATCGATTCTCCCGCTTCGCCAGAACAAAAAGCGCGTCTGGGTAAACTTGCGCCGGAAGATGTGAAAGCATCCACCCTTGCTGGTGATCCTATTACTGCCAAATTAACGAATGCTCCTGGTAATAATGCTCCAATTGGTGGGTTGAAGGTAACGACTGAAAACGGCTGGTTTGCGGCTCGTCCCTCTGGTACTGAGAATGTATGCAAGGTCTATGCTGAAAGCTTTAAGAGCGAAGCTCATCTAGAGGAGATTTTGCAAGAAGCCACACAAATAGTTGCTAATGTCGTTTAATTCTCACATTTGTGAGATAGCCAATACAAACAATCGCCGCTCTAGAATCAAATTAGGGTGGCGATTATTATGGTATTAGAAGTTCACACGAGTGATAGAAGAATAAAACCGCAGAGTCACAGAGGACACAGAGGAATAAGAGTTAGAGAGATGTTGTGCGTAAGTCCTGGGTTTTATGGTTAGCGATCGCTGCTGTGAATTTTTTATAATAAACTATATAATTAAATAAAAATACTTCATAATTTTGAAGCGTTTTATACAAATTCAAAAAATTCTACTACACATAAATAATGTTTGGAAAATAGCACAGCCGTGCTAACCTAGCATCTACATATGTAGCCTCCTTTTGGAGAATTGGTTTTACTTTTTACTTTTGTTTCTTTACTTTCTAAATGTGGTCTGAACTCACAAAAGCGATCGCTCACATCAATCTTCCTGCTGATTGGCTCGGTATCCGAGTAGTTAAAGACACCTCTGCTCATCATTCTGTGCGTGATGGCTTACCCCAACGCAACGGTAAATCTGTCACCACAGGAGCCATGCTAGAAGTCATGGTTGATGGCTGTATCGGCTATGCAGCAACTAATTCTCTCCAACTGACGAGTCTACAAAATGCTGCGAAAAAAGCGTATCAACAAGCAATCACAGCTAAGCAGTGGTGGATACATCCTTTTCAAGCCAGAAGTGAACGTCCGAAAGTGGTTGGTGAATACGTTTCACCTTTTGTTGAACCATTGAATAGTCTTAGTGCCGGAGAAATCAACCATTTACTAGTCCGCATTTGCCAATCACTCAAAGTTTCTGAGCAAATAGTGAAAACTACTGCTGGTGCAAATACTGGTGAAAGAGAAACATGGTTTGTCAGTAGTAACGGCTCAGAAGTATATCAAAAATTTTTGTTTCTCAGTACCCACTATGGAGCGATCGCCCAAGATGGAGCGATCGTCCAGCAGCGCACTAACAATGGTTGGGAAGCAAACTATTTCCAAGGTGGTATGGAATTACTCCAACCAGAAAATCTCTGGCAAAGAGTACAGCGAATTGGGGAAGAAGCAGTAGAACTCTTAACAGCAGAAGAATGTCCAACCACACGCACTAATTTGGTATTAGCCCCAGACCAAATGATGCTACAAATTCATGAAAGTGTGGGACATCCCCTAGAATTAGACAGAATTTTAGGAGATGAGCGCAACTACGCTGGTGGTAGCTTTGTGAATAAAAGTGATTTTGGGGTTTTGGTTTACGGTTCTCCCTTGATGAATATCACCTTTGATCCCACTGTTTCCGGTGAATCAGCTAGTTATGGTTACGATGACACTGGTGCTGTAGCAACACGAGAGTATTTGATCAAGGAAGGGCTGTTATTGCGGGGTTTGGGTAGTTTGGAAAGTCAAAAAAGAGCAGGTGTACCGGGAGTAGCCTGTGCGCGTGCTTGTTCTTGGAATCGACCTGCGATCGACCGGATGGCAAACTTAAATTTAGAACCAGGTAAAGCTTCTTTTGAAGAAATTATTGCTGACATAGAACACGGCGTTTACATGGAATCTAATCGATCCTGGTCAATAGATGATCGCCGTTATAAATTTCAATTTGGTTGTGAATACGCTAAATTAATTGAGAACGGTAAATTAACCAAAACCTTGCGTAATCCTAACTACCGAGCTACGACTCCGGAATTTTGGCACAGCTTAACTAAAGTCGGAAACTCTTCAACTTGGGAGATGTACGGTACTCCCTACTGTGGTAAAGGAGAACCAAATCAAGCTATTTGGGTAGGACATGGTTCACCCGTCTGTCAATTTGCTAACGTCGAAGTATTCGGTGGCGGCGCGTGAATGAAGATGGGGAACTCGGGGTCCCCACAACCCCAGGGAGTGGGGATTAGGGGAGATGGGGAGAACCGGGGATGGGGAGAATGCAGAATCAAACTCTCGCCACCACCCCACCACCCCACCCACCACCCCACCACCCGATCACAAAAGTAGCTCCCCCACTTCCCTTTCAAATTAGGAATTTAGATGAAACACGAGGAATTATCTACATTAGAAGTCAGCTTTAACCAACTGATTGATACTCTCTTGCTTAAAAAAGCAGCAACTGAAGAATTCACTGTCAAATTAAATAGTGAGCGTAGTCAATTTACTCGTTTCAATCATGCCAAAGTCAGACAAACAGGTATAGTTGCTGATGGCTGGATTGACCTAACTTTAATGCAAGATCAGCGTAGTAGTTTTCGTCAAATTCCTTTTACTGGCAATTGGGAAATAGATTGGCAAGTAACATACAATGCTTTGCAAGAACTACGCGAAGAACTTCCCTTGCTACCTTTAGATCCTTATTTAGTATTGCCATTAGGAACTAACACTAGTCGCGAAATTCATCCTGGTAATTTATTGGTTGAAGAAGCAGTAGTATCAGCAGTTTTAGAATCAGTTGCAGAATTAGATTTTACTGGCTTTTATGCTGGGGGAACTGTTGTTCATGCTTATGCCGATTCTTGTGGTCAAAAACACTGGTTTGCCACTGATTCTTTTACTCTAGATTATTCTATATTTAACTCCGAAGGACAAGCTGTTAAAGGTATATTTGCAGGTAGTGATTGGCATCAACAAGCTTATATCCAAAAAATCCAAGAAGCAAAAAAGCAACTAGAATTACTGGATCGTCCAATTAAGCAATTACCACGTGGGCAATATAAAACTTATTTTGCACCAGCCGCAGTAGCAGATTTATTAATGATGCTTTCTTGGGGTGGTACAAGTGAAGCTGATTTACAACAGGGTAATAGTGCTTTAGCTGCTCTTTCCCTTGGAGAAAAACAACTTTCTTCTAAGTTTAATTTGAAAGAAAACTTTCAACGAGGAACAGTACCGCGTTTTAATGAATGGGGAGAAATGGCAGCACTAGAATTACCAATAATTACTCAAGGAATATTAGTAAATACTTTGATAAATTCTCGTACTGCCAAGGAATATCAAAAAACTGCTAACGGTGCTAATAGTTATGAATCTTTACGTGCGCCAGAAATAAATCCGGGTAGTTTAGAATTTGACCGAATTCTACCCAGTTTGGACACAGGATTATATGTATCAAACTTGCATTACTTAAATTGGAGCGATCGCCCCACAGGTAGAATTACAGGTATGACCCGCTATGCCTGTTTTTGGGTAGAAAATAGTGAGATCATCGCACCAATAGATAATTTGCGGTTTGACGATAGTCTCTATCGCTTTTGGGGTGAAAATTTACTCGATTTCACAAATTTTCAAGAATTTATTCCCGAAGTCGGGACTTATGAAGGTCGGCAACTAGGAGGTAGTATGGTTCCTGGGATGTTGGTGAAAGATTTTACTTATACATTGTAACAAACCATTTATCGAACAAATTCCTCGTGTCGAGCAACTTCAAAAAGTTAAGCTAACAGAGTGTAGCGACGGATATCTATTTCATTAGCAACCAAGTCTTGCAACTTAGCTGCTGCTGTTTGAATATGTGCTGAAGCAAGATGAGCGTCTAAGGCGTCATTAGAAGTCCATTCTTCTACAAAGGTAAATTCTGTAGGATCAGACTGGTTTTGCAGCAACTCATACTTTATACAGCCATTCTCCTGACGAGTAGGCTCAATTATTTCCAGTAAGACAGCTTTGATATCTTCGACTTTTTCTGGCTGAGCTGTTATACGGGCAATTACACGAATTGTATTAATCATTGGTAGTCAATTGTTAGTTGTTGGTTGTCAATAGTTAACGGTCAATGGTTATTTCTACACCCCTTATACCCCATCACCCCACTGTCCCTAATCCCCACTCCCTGTCGGTCGTGGGGGCCCCGAGCTCCCCATCACCCACCTCCTCACACTTCACCAAAAACTCGCCGCGCTGCAACCATATAACGGAAGATATATTCCACTAGCTCAATGTAGTTACGAGCTGCTGTGGAGGAAGCAGCCCAAACAGTGACACCATGATCGCGGATGAGTAGGGCGGGTAATTGTGGGGGAGTGTTGCTAAATCTTGTTTTGATCTCAGTTGCAATCTGCTGAACCTGTAAATGATTAGCAAATATAGGCATAACACAATCAGGCTTTTCTTCCCAAACCCCAAGTCCTTTAAGCATTTCTAGTGGTGGCAAGGGTAAAGCATCTCCATTTACAAACCGTGAAACCAGATTAGCTTCCACTGAGTGGACATGATAGCAACTTATGGCTTCCGGAAAAAGGTTATAAATAACCTGGTGAATAGCAGTTTCAGCACTAGGCTTGGAGTCTTCTGTGGGTTGTTCTACCCTACCATCAGGATAAACCCGCACAAAGTCATCAATTGCTAATTCTCCTTTCGACTTACCACTCGCCGTAATCCAGAAGCTACCATCAGATAAACGTATTGAAAGATTACCTGCTGTTCCTACCATCCAACCCTGTTGGTAAAAGTAACGGGCAGCAGCAATTAACTCAAGACGGACATCGGTGAGGGTTGAAATGTTCATTATACTAGACAGAATTCCACAATTGTGCTAAGTAATCGCGCACTTCTAAAAAATCTTGCCAGGGGATGTAGGGTTTTTGATTTTCTTCGAGATAATAGGCTAGGCGATCGCGAGCAAACACTATCGGTGTTGCTAATGCCATATTTAAATCAGTCAGCGAATCTCCAATAGCTATTTTCTCATCTGCTGGATACTTTTCCATTACTTGCACTTTCGCAACTAATTCTGTCCCACCTTCAAACTCTGAATTAGGGTGCAAATACTCACCTTTGGTATCAACATCAACAGCGTGGATGGCATGAATTCGTGGCACTAGTTCGCCTAACACAACTTCCACCATACCCCGCAGTCCCCCAGAAACTACTACTAAAGGAACTTTCTCTACCTCCAAGAAATCCAATAGTTCTGTAAACCCCGGACGAATTGGTTCTTTGCGGGTAAATTCTAAAATTTCGGGGTAGCAAGCAGATGGAATTGACTCCAAAATCTGCCTGACTCCTGCACGTAATGTCAATCGCCGTGCATACATTTCTGGTATCAGTTGAGCAGAAAGCTGGGGTGCAAAACGCTTCAGCACAGCCACAAAGGTTTCTGATACCGTAATAGTACCGTCAAAGTCGCAAAAAATGATACGTTTCATTCTTAAGCAACAGCCTGACGTCTGTGAATTAGTGTACCCGTATATTCAGGAACCCAGCCTTCTGTATTAGTAAAATAACGTACTGCTTTCACTCTTCGCTTTGGCGTGAGATAAAACCAGTGTTCAGTTCCAGCAGGCACATTGATATACTCTTGTGGTTGCACTGTTAATTCTACCTGAGTGTCATCAGGACGCACAAAGCCAAAAATTCCTTCTCCAGCAACAACGTAGCGTACCTCATCATCTGCATGAGTATGAATCTTGTCAAACTTTGTTAGCAATCCATCCAAGTTGGGAGTTTCTGGATGAAGAACAATTAAGTCACGGAATTGATAGCCTGCTGTTTGTTGCAACTGCTCAAAATAGCGATCCAAAGCTACTAATACTTGTTCTTTTTCATCTTCGTTGAGGCTATCTTTTGCCAGTAACTCGTGTAATTGGGAATCTTCTCCTACAGGCCAATAATTGAGTTGAATATTGAGGGATGCTAATTCCCGGGAAATATATTTCAGGTCAGTATATACTTTACCGTCTTCTAGTTGTAATATCGCCATAGTCCACCTCCTGCATGAAATATTATACGGTAATTCTAGCGATTTACAAGGATATTAGTAGCAATAT
>NZ_AJLL01000063.1 GCF_000317225.1 Fischerella thermalis PCC 7521 | reverse complement strand
GGTGTGCATCTGTGTTCGCCTTTCAAAACATTTCTTTCTGTGAAATCGTAGCGACTTTAAACCCATGCGTACTGTGGAATAAGCACACCACAGACGCAGAGAATTCGCTACAAACCATGAAAAATCGTACTAAGGACGATGATTTCCTGAGTTATTACCCTGAAGCTTGTTGTACTTACCTGGATATTTCTTGTAAAAATAACTTTCCATCACTTGTAACGCCATAGGTCCAGCAACACTACCGCCGCCACCACCAGAATGTTCTGCAAATGCGACAACCAAAATTTCTGGTTTATCGGCGGGAGCATAACCACCAAACCATGCATGATTGGCTTTGACACCGTGACGTAACCAAGCTTCGGCGGTTCCTGTTTTACCAGCTACAGGAGGAAGAGTCGGTACATTTAAAGCTTTACCCGTACCTTCACTTACCACCTTGCGTAGTCCATCCCGCAGAACTCGGACTGTGGAGGCTTTCATGTTGACTGGCTCACGCCAAGATTTGGCTTGCTTGTTGTCTTCAAGTAAATGGGGTTGAACTCTGTAACCACCATTAGCAGGTACAGCAAACATCACAGCAACTTGCAAAGGAGTGGCAAGTAGCGCTCCTTGACCAATTGACATATTCACAGAATCACCTACAGTCCAAGGCATTTTCCAGACTTTGCGTTTCCATGCTTCATCAGGAACAAAACCTTTTGATTCCTCTGAGGTAAATTCAAACCCAGTTTTTTTACCAAACCCATACTTGCGCGTCCATTCAATTAAAGTCGGGCCACCAACTCTAGCACCAACTTGATAGAAAAAGGTATCGCTACTCATCGCGATCGCTCGTGCAAATCCCAATGGTCCAAATCCAGCATGGTTCCACTCATTAAAACGAGTACCGCCAAAATTTAGATAACCATAGGTTGGTAGTATTGTGTCAGGAGAAAATTCACCCGACTCTAACCCGGCGGTAGTAGTGACAATTTTAAATGTACTTGCTGGGGGATAGGCTCTCAAAGCACGATTGAGTAAGGGATGATTTGCACCCAACAAAATTTCTTCCAATTCTTTTTGGGAAGCTTTTGGCTTGGAGAAAACATTGGGGTCAAAGGTAGGGTGAGACACCATTGCTAAGATTGCACCATTGTAGGGGTTCATGGCGATGATAGTTCCATTGCGATCGCCTAAAGCTTTTGCTGCTGCCATTTGTAAATCCGCATCTAGGGTTAATCGCAGATCCTCACCAGCTTTTGCCTGTTTCTGTCCCAAAATCCGTAATGGACGCCCGCTACCATCTACTTCCAATTGCTGACCACCCCATTCACCCCGGAGTAAGTCCTCATAAGCCTTCTCAACTCCCATCTGACCAATCACATCTCCGAGACGGTAGCCTTCGTCTCTTTTTTGTTGCAACTGTTCGGGTGTCAATTCCCGAGTATAACCTAGTACATGGGCAAATTCTTTTCCATGTGGATAATAACGAACTGCATCCGTATGTATTTCTACATTATCTAGTTCGCTTTCATACTCTTTTAAGGCAGTAATTTCATCTAAACTTAAATCGTGTTTGATCCGCACTAATCCAGAATAGTTAGGTTCTTTCTTAGCTTCTTCAAGTTTCTTTTCTATCTCATCTAAGGGGATATGAAGAATTTGAGATAAACGCGGCCCTACTCTCGACCATGAATCCTTATTCTTGTGAGCCATCGGCCACAAATATACAGAATGAGGATAGCGAGTAGTAGCTAAAAGTTTGCCATTGCGGTCAAAAATATTACCCCGTTCTGGTTGTTTGTGTAAAAGCCGAATTCGATTAGACTCAGCCCTTTCTCGGAGAGTGGGGCCTTGAACAATTTGCAAATACACCAACCGCGCTAGAATACCGTTTGTCATTAAGAGGGTAAACACAATCAAAAAGATAGACTGTACACCCCGTCCAACGGTACGTGATTGCTTATTATTGCTGGCTAGAGGAGATTGTAATAAGGACATACTATTAACTTTAATTACGACTCACTTGATTCTGTATACGATTACGCTCTATTACTACCCGTATTGAAAGAAAATAATTCGAGTAGTGTAGACTTGGTATTTTTTCCCGGTATAGAATAAACCAAAATATGGTTCAGTATGGAAGCCAATAGACTATAATAATTTGTTTTTTTACAAAAAAATAAGGTTCATTTGTCACTTTCGACAAATCTCGCAGAAAAACCTTGCTTCTAAGTTCTTAATATTGTCTGTATTTTGGCGCATTCCTGAAAACTCTAAAATGACTTACAGTAAAGCTGCTCCAGTTGTAAATCCCCCAAAAAGTAAAAATTTACCTCTGAGTTTGGCTGTAAGTTTTATTATTATTTTATTTCTTTTAATTTTTCAGGATAATGCTACCGTCATTCCTATTTTGGGGTTTCATGGTGTAATTAATAATAAAAATTCTGTTACCCAGCTTGAACAAGGTAGAATGCATTATCCCCAAAAAAATTTAGAAAGATTTTTAGAATACCTGCTGATTAACGATTATTGGTTTATAACTTCACAAGATTTATATGAAATTTTATCAAATCAAAATCATACAAATTCAGATTTATTTGTGAAGAAAAAGCCTATTATGATTTCTTTTGACGATGGCTATAGAACAGTATACACAAATTTACTACCTGTATTAAAAAAACTAGAAAAAAAATATGGCAAGAAAGTAAAAGTAGTTTTGTTTATCAATCCAGGTGCTTTATCTAAGAAAAGTAGTGTTAATTCCACTAATCTAAGTTGTCAGGAGTTAAGAGATGGATTACAACAAGGTTTTTATGATATTCAATCTCATGGATTAAATCATAAAGATTTAACAAGACTAAGTAATAAAAACTTGATCGAGGAATTACTAGAATCCCAGAATGAATTAAGAAAATGTACACATGATTTAGATCCGCAGCAAAAAGTAGCTTCTCATTTTGCGTATCCTTATGGTGCTTATAATCAACGAGTCCAAAAATATGTATCTAAATATTATTTATCAGGGTATTTATACAATAATAAGATTTTAAATAGAAGTTTTTTAAAAAATCAGTATGAAATACCTCGTTTAACAGTTAATCGACAAGAATCAGTCCAAGATTTAATAGAAAAATTTGATACAACATTCAACGAAAAATCAATGAAATTTCTAGATAAAAAATTGAATTAAGAAAAAATAAAAGCTGAAGAGTAGCAAGAATTAAAATTCTCTTTTTATCTGTGTGTATCGGTGTGTATCGGTGGTTGAGTTTTCAACAAGATTATGGGGCAATGAGGGGGTAATGATTATCGAACACAGATGAACACAGATGAACACCGATTCGATGACTGGGTTGTCTTTTTATCGGTGTGTATCGGTGTGTATCGGTGGTCGAGTTTTCAACAAGATTATGGGGCAATGAGGGGGTAATGATTATCGAACACAGATGAACACAGATGAACACCGATTCGATGACTGGGTTGTCTTTTTATCGGTGTGTATCGGTATCGATGTGTAAACCTCTTTTTCAATTAACGATCAATCACCAACCACCAACAACTAACAAATATTAAGGTACTTCCATCGAAATCAAACCATTCTCCGGCAAATAATTGCAAAAACGCCCTTCATCTGCAAACGCTAGAATTAAGCGCAGGGTATAGTCTGGTGGCACTTGTAAATCAGCCCACGGAATCGCAATCTCTAAACAACGGTCTAAAGCAACTTGCGCCCGACTAGTACGAGGATGCCATTGATAATGTTCCCCTGCTTCCCGAAATTGAACCGATTGCGTCAGTAAATTGATTTCTAAATGATGATGGAATAGGTAATTCACTGGTGCAATATCTGGCACTTCCGCTAAGGGAATAGGGCTATTGTGCATCGTCTTGTCAGGATAAAACCACAGCAAATTTAACTCTGGTGGCAAATCCTGTCCTGGCTGACTACCTGCTTTGAAGTCTAGCCTCAGATACAAATTCAAGTGATCTACCCCATACCACAGACGTTGGATGACGCTGCTGTTGTGCATTGTTCCCCGTGCGCCACCTATTTCGATACGTCCAGCTTTATCCCAGTCTTGTTCATCTCCTTTACCGTCTATATTGGGATGAATAAAGCTTTCTGGACGATGATCTGTGCGTGCAGCATGAACTTCTACAGGCTGACGTAAGTAGGGAGGTATGGGTTCATTTAAAGCTTTGTAAATACCACACAGATGTTCGCGAAATAATTGATCGAAAATCGCGTCTTGGTTGGAAGAATGCCCTTCACCAAACCACCAAAACCAGTCAGAACCTTCTGCTGCGTACAATGCTTCCCAAACTGCTGGGTTGTTTTCTTCGGTTGCTTCTGGATGATTTGCTAAGGTGGCACGTGCCTGTGTCAAGTAATCCCAAGCACGATTTTTGGCAGGATCACCAATCCAAGTGGTAAAACTACCATCTACCCAAGAACCACTGTGTAGTTGTTTTCCAGGAATAGTTGCTGTTGGTGGGTACTGTTCGAGGAATTCTGAGACGGTGACGAGTTTGAGATGTGGTTCTCGTTCTAGGGTTGCATACAAAGCTTCTAAAAAGGGTTTGCCATCTTGAGCATAAAATTCCCAACAATTTTCGCCGTCTAAGGCGATGGTGACTAACCAAGGTTGTTCGCTTTGATGTTCTCTTTGCATTTTTGCGATCGCTTGCAGGTGTCCTACCAAGTCGGCGGCTGCTTGTTTCGGTGGCATGGAACCATAGGTAAAGCCAATTAAATCTGATAATCTATGGTCACGGAAGACGATCGCTAAATCACCGGCAGGGGTTTCTAAACGGTACGGTCGATACAATAACTCTGGTTGTTGCACATTTCCCGCCCCGTCCCGGTGGAAAAAGTGTCGCAGCGTCCATCCCAGGACAGCTTCATCTGAGCAAATCCACTTAAATCCTTGTTTGACAATATACGGTAAAATTTCTGGGCTAACTGACTGTTCCGAGGGCCATAGACCACGGGGTTCTTGCCCAAATCTATCTATGTATAAATTCCAAGCTTTTTGTAAATGTCGGGGAATATCTTCTGGCCACTGAAATCGATACTGAGGCAATGTCATATTTGGTACAGCTACTCTGCCGGAATCAGTATCAGCAAGTAAGGGCAAAATCGGGTGAGTGTAGGGCGAAGTGAGTACTTCAATTTGCCCTGTTTGTTGCATTTTCCGATGTTGGGGGATAATGCGGCTAATGATGTCTCGTTGTTTAGAATAAATACGCTGGCGATCGCTTAAAGTAAAATTTCGACCTTGTTTTAACCACGCAGCAATTTCTGGGTCATCCCAAAACAAGGGATCAATCCAAGCCAAATTGTGCCAAGCCAATAAATCGCTATAATCTTGTGCTTGCCAATTTTCCAAACACCAAGCTTGTCCTTTCTCTTGCTTTTGCCTATATAACTCACTATAGCGGGGATGAGGATCAATCATCGTATGATGATTGGCATCAAAAAAGTGTTGGATAATAAATTCTCGCTGTTGCTGAGTGAGTTGTTCTGTGGGTGTGAGACTAACTTCTAAGTAAGGATCAAAAGCTGCACCAGCGATATAATCTTCTAGTTGTAAGATTAGTGATGGTACTAAATTCACGGTTTGGTGTAACTTAGGATACCTCTCTAAAAGCAGTACTAAATCCAGATAATCCTTAGTACCGTGTAGACGTACCCAAGGCAAGCGATAATTCTGAGACAAAGAAAGCGAAACGCCGCTGCGGGATTTATACAGCGGCTGATGTTGATGCCAGATAAAAGCGATGTAGAGCAGATGAGACATAGGCTTATTTGGGCATGGGACATGAGGATCGGCATTGGGTGTTGGGCATTGGATATTGGGCATCGGGTATTGGGCATCGGGCATAGTAATATCCCAATTACCAATTACCCATTACCAATTACCCATTACCAATTACCAATTACCCATTACCCATTCCTAAATTACTTGCTCAACTTCTGCAATTTCAGGAATCATTTCCTTGAGACGACGTTCAATACCCATTCTCAAGGTCATTGTGGAACTTGGGCAAGAACCGCAAGCGCCTTGCAACCGCAGTTTAACAATGGGGCCATCGAGTTCTACAAGTTCCACGTTACCACCATCAGACATCAGATAAGGGCGCATCTCATCCAAAACAGTTTCTACGTTGTCAGCTGTCAATTCCATTTTTCAGACCTCATTTTGAGCAGAAATATTTATTTCTATATTTGTTAACTACATCCTAGTACAAGAAGGGTGGGGATTAGGGAAGTGTGGGGTGATGGGGGGCAATGGGGAGAGTATGAGGAGTATGTAGACGCGTAGCGGCTTAAGGTAAGGGTGGGGTAGAGGAATTACCACTAACTACTAACCACTAACAAACAACAATCAACCACTAATTAAGAACAATATTTGAGTACTTGAAATCAGTATTAGTAGTATTTTTGTCATCTATATACTCTTGCACAACTTGCTTGGTCATGATATAATAGTCGCCTATTTTCTCATAGGTATCTTCAAACTTCAGAATGCTGGTGACTTTGTTGGTTTGAGTGTTGCGGAAAGTAGCCTGATAGGAAATGGGAATATAGCCTTCACCTGTATCCAAACTTTTATAAGTATCAATTACAAAAGCCATACGACCCATTGTTCGATTTACCTGACAAACTTGCTTATCCCGGATTTTGTAATTAGAATCTATTGAGTTGCCCTTGACCAAAATTTCCACTGCATCGGTGTTGTCTCTTTCACCGAGAACGAATTCGTGATTGCCGTGTGACTCCTCAAAAGAAATACGTTGGCGGTGAGTGACCATATCCTGTAATTGAGTGTAAATACCTTCTGCAACTTGCTGATCACTGACTCTTGTAACTTCTATACTCATGTCGTGGTTAATGCGAACTTGACCTGTGTAAACCTCCGCACCCTGCACCACTTGTACATCTGCACTGTAACCGGGAAAGTTTTTGTCCCAAGTGTAACGGCTTTCGTAAGCAGTTTGGAATAACTTGCGGGCTGTGTCTGGAGTTGTCATACCACCACATTGACTTCACTTTTCTTAGTTTAATCCGCTTTGTAGTGTCCAGAGTCAATAGTCAATTGTTTTAACTGGTAACAATTGACGATGGACAATTAGCAATTGACAAATGACTATTCTTGTGCATTGACCTCACTTGGTGAAACCATCACTGGTTGCTGATACAGTGGTACATTGAAAGTTACTGTGGAGCCAAGCCCTTCACCCAAGCTATAAAAATGTACTTCTCCACCCATAGCTTCTACAAGTTTTTGAGAAATGACTAGTCCTAAACCTGTACCACCATATTGACGAGTGCGGGAACCATCCACTTGTGAAAATAGTTGAAACAGTTTGTCTTGTTGATCTAGAGAAACGCCAATACCAGTATCTGCCACACGTACTTTTACCATGCCGGGGAATTCTCGGTCTTGAAATATTATTGTTTTGCGAACTACATCGGCGTTGACAGTCACACCACCTTCGTGGGTAAATTTAATGGCGTTGCCGACTAAATTCAGCATTACTTGCTTGAGGCGTTGGTAGTCACCGTAGACAAGAATATCATCCGATGTATCTGGCAAATGCATCTGGAAGCTCAGGTTTTTTTGTTCGGCTTGCAAGCGCATAAAGTTGCCTACATCGCTGAAGAGTTCTGCAATACTGACTGGCACTAGTTCCAGTTCCATTTTGTCTGCTTCGATTTTGGCAAAGTCTAAAATGTCACTGATGACATCCAGCAGATGGAGTGATGATTTATGAGCCTCCAATATAAACTGCTTTTGTTCCTCTGGATCATCAGCCATTCCGTCCAAAATTAATTTTAAAAAGCCGATCATCCCGTTCAGCGGCGTTCTAATTTCGTGGGACACGTTAGCGAGAAACTCACTTTTGAGGCGGGATGCTTCTTCTGCTTGTTGGCGTGCGGCTTCTAGTTCTCTATACAAAGTCGCATGAGCGATCGCAGTCCCTAACTGATCTGCCACTTCTTTTGCTAGTTCAAGTTCTGTGGCTGTTACACCATAACATTTATCGCACAGAGTCACAGCAATCAATCCGTTGGGCTGATCTTGATAGCAGGTTGCTACTACCAACATTGTTTCTTGCCCAAATAGCGGATGTTTGGGGTTTTCTTCTAAAATTGGTTCTAGGGTAGTCAAAGCTCTAGCAAATGCTGGCTCAGCAGCAATATCCACTTCTAAACCCAACACAGAACTTAATGCTGGTTGACGATACTCTGCTATTACCTTGAGTTTGTTATTTGACGGTTGGTATGGACAAATAATTGAACGCTTCAGTTGTAGCAGTTCTCCTAAACTATCAACCGTTTGTTGCCAAATTATATCCAAATCTAGAGTGCGGCGGATATTTCTGGTAATTTGCGTTACCAATTGTTGATTTTGCTGTGAACGTAAGGCTAATTCCAATTCTGTGGTGCTTTGTGCGATCGCTTCCATTTCTGTTTTGTTGACTGTAGCTTGTAGTAGCCGTCCAATCACCAAAACAGCGATCGCAGGATTACCCAACGTCGGCAAAATTGGGCTAATAATTAACTCCAACTCTATCAACTGCTCTTGATAGCGAAACCAGTATTGACACTTTTCTGGCACTAAAGTTGTAAGTATCCGGTGCAACCTTTCTAGGTAAGCAACCTTATCTACTGGGGCAAAAACCGCATCGACATTGGCATCAACAACTTGCTGAGGATCAATACCGAACCTTTGGCAGTGTTGCCAATGAAAGGAAAGATATCGCCCTATCCCATCTTGCGTATACACCAACTCGGCTCCGAAATTGGCTGATGAGCCATTAGCGTTACTGGTAAAAGTTTCCAGATGTTCAGACACAAAATTTGGCTGTTGGGAATTAGCAGCAATACTCATGACTCGAGTTGGATAAGACAAATGGCAACCCAAAAAATATTTTTGGCTGAAGCTGTTTATAGCTTGGCATAAATTTTTACAGCTTTAGCACTTTTGATGAGTAAATTTTTGGCTGACAGCCTTAGAAAATATACACTTTCTCACTCTCCCTTAACACTTAATTTTTTCTCTCATGTAGTTACTAATCATTCCATTCGCCTCGTGGTGGTACTGGCATACGTCTAGGAGTGCGTGTAAGTTCATCATCTCTGGGAACTTCACCTCGTAACCACTGACGAATTGCCACTTCAATTACTTTACTGGGGTCATTGGTTAAATGGCGAATTTGCTCCACCAAATCAGAGTCTAGACGAATTGCAATTTCTACCTTATCGGCTGGAGATTCTTCCACGTCGGTAATCTTATCTTTCATATTCATAGTTTCTAACTCTCAATTCGTTTATCAAAAGCTTTGTGATGAGCTTGTTTTTGGTTCTAGGCAATTGTCACCTGCAATCAGCTTCTTTTGTCTGCATTTTGCAGTTCTAGATGTTTATTGTACGCTCCCAACCGATCAATACCAGATGCCAT
Organism: Fischerella thermalis PCC 7521; assembly: GCF_000317225.1. Classification (GTDB taxonomy): domain Bacteria; phylum Cyanobacteriota; class Cyanobacteriia; order Cyanobacteriales; family Nostocaceae; genus Fischerella; species Fischerella thermalis. The sequence continues at coordinate 93,002 of NZ_AJLL01000063.1, read as the reverse complement.
AGATAGACCTTTATATTTTGTCAATATTAGTGGTTATTTGTTGGTGGTTAGTGGTTAGTTAATGATCTACTACTTCTCACACTCCCCACCTCCCCACCTCCCCACACTCCCCCTTAACCTTTCTCCTCCAATTACACCGTCTGAGCTAAGAAACCATTAAAATACGTTAAGTATATTTCTGTTTAACCTTGGTTGCTGCTAAAGCAAAAAAGTATTATGACTGACGTTCCCGCAGTTCGTATTCGGAATTTTTGTATTATTGCTCACATTGACCATGGCAAATCTACTCTTGCTGACCGCTTGCTGCAAGTTACTGGCACGGTGGACGATCGCTTAATGAAAGAACAGTTCCTTGACAATATGGATCTGGAACGGGAGCGCGGCATTACCATTAAGCTGCAAGCAGCCCGGATGAACTACACGGCAAAAGATGGTCAGCAGTATGTACTAAATCTAATTGATACTCCTGGTCATGTGGATTTTTCGTATGAAGTATCCCGCAGTCTGGCAGCTTGCGAAGGTGCATTGTTGGTAGTAGATGCTTCCCAAGGTGTAGAAGCACAAACTCTTGCCAATGTTTATTTAGCACTAGAACACAACCTGGAAATTATTCCGGTGTTGAATAAAATTGACTTACCGGGAGCAGAACCAGATAGAGTCATTGGAGAAATTGAAGAAATTATTGGCTTGGATTGCAGTGGTGCGATTCTTGCTTCTGCCAAAGAGGGAATTGGGATTGATGAAATTTTAGAAGCGATTGTAGAACGTATTCCACCACCACGAAATACAGTCAACGAACCTTTAAGAGCATTGATTTTTGATAGCTACTATGACAGCTACCGGGGTGTAATTGTATATTTCCGGGTGATGGATGGGACTTTGAAGAAAGGCGATCGCATTTACCTGATGGCGTCTGGCAAGGAGTACGAAATTGACGAGTTAGGTGTACTTTCTCCCAACCAAAAGCAAGTTACAGACTTACACGCTGGAGAAGTCGGTTACTTGGCAGCAGCCATTAAAGCTGTAGCTGATGCCCGTGTCGGCGACACTATTACCCTGACTAATGCCAAGGCTGCTGAACCCCTATCTGGTTACAAAGAAGCTAATCCAATGGTGTTCTGTGGCATGTTTCCCATCGATGCAGACCAATTTGAGGACTTGCGGGAAGCATTAGAAAAGCTCAAACTCAATGATGCAGCCTTGCATTATGAACCAGAAACTTCTAGTGCGATGGGTTTTGGCTTTCGTTGTGGTTTCTTGGGATTGCTGCACATGGAAATTGTGCAAGAACGCTTGGAACGAGAATACAACCTAGATTTAATTATTACTGCCCCTTCAGTAGTTTATCGAGTTACCACCAACAAAGGCGAAGTACTCTACATCGATAACCCCAGTCACTTACCCCCTCCCAACGAACGAGAGAAAATAGAAGAACCCTATGTCCAAGTAGAAATGATTACACCAGAGACTTACGTAGGTACTCTGATGGAATTATCACAAAACCGACGTGGTGTGTTTAAAGATATGAAATATCTCACCCAAGGACGTACCACCCTGACTTACGAATTACCCTTGGCAGAAGTCGTCACTGACTTTTTTGATCAGATGAAATCGCGATCGCGTGGTTATGCCAGTATGGAATATCACCTGATCGGCTACCGCGAGAATCCTTTGGTGAAGCTAGATATCATGATTAACGGCGAACCAGTTGATTCTTTGGCGATGATTGTCCACCGTGATAAAGCCTATGGTGTTGGGCGTTCAATGGCTGAGAAGTTAAAAGAACTCATTCCTCGCCATCAATTCAAAGTGCCAATTCAAGCCGCTATTGGTAGCAAGATAATTGCCAGTGAACACATTCCCGCTTTACGAAAAGACGTACTTGCCAAGTGTTACGGTGGTGACATTAGCCGGAAGAAAAAACTGTTACAGAAGCAAGCCAAGGGTAAAAAGCGGATGAAAGCTGTAGGTACAGTTGATGTTCCCCAAGAAGCTTTTATGGCAGTGTTGCGGTTGGATCAGCAGTAATGCTTGCAAAAAAAGGGTGTAGGAGTGTAAGGGTGTGGGGATGTAGGAAGAGCCAAATTTTCATGTTTGGTTGTGGGATTTTCCCATAATTGACTCTCTTGAAAATAGGGATTGGGGAGCAACTTAACAGCAAACCCATAATCCATCGGTGTGCATCGGTGTACCCTGCGGGAAGCCGCCCTTACGGGCGTCTACATCCGTGTTCGTTTTATTTTTAATCAAATGGTCGCTGGTGTAGCGACCAAGCCTGTGGGGAAAGGTACTGGATTGGGTTTATCAATCAGTTATCAGATTGTGACGGAAAAACATCATGGTAGGCTTTACTGTAATACAACGCCAGGACAAGGTACAAAGTTTGTGATTGAAATTCCAATTCGGCAATTCAGCCATGCTGCTGCTTGATGATAAAAATGCTCGATCAACATCAAACACCTTTATTAGACACCTTAAAAGTTTGTGCTGAACATCCCCATGCACCTTTTTACACTCCAGGACATAAACGAGGTGTGGGAGTTTCCCAGAAAATAGCTGATGTTTTTGGTAAAACTGTATTTCGCCACGATTTACCAGAATTAACAGAGTTAGATAATCTGTTTGCACCAGCAGGCGTGATTCAACAAGCACAAGAATTAGCAGCAGAAGTCTTCGGTGCTGCACAAACATGGTTTCTTGTCAATGGTTCTACTTGTGGAATTCAGGCAGCAATTCTTGCTACTTGCGGCGCTGGCGATAAAATTATTCTGCCACGCAATGTTCATTCCTCTGCGATCGCAGGATTAATTCTCTCTGGAGCCATACCAATTTTTGTCAATCCAGAATACGACCCTGTTTTAGATATTGCTCACAGTATCACTCCCAGCGCAGTAGCAGCAGCACTCTTGGAGCATCCCGACGCCAAAGCCGTGTTCATGGTTTATCCTACATACTACGGTGTTTGTGGAGATGTCAGAGCGATCGCCCAAATTACCCACCAATACAATATTCCTTTACTGGTAGACGAAGCCCACGGCGCACATTTTGCTTTTCATCCCCAACTACCCACCCCGGCTTTAAAAGCAGGTGCAGATTTATCTGTACAATCGATTCATAAAACCTTGGGTGCAATGACTCAAGCATCAATGTTACATATCCAAGGTGAGAGGATAGTTCGCGATCGCCTCAACAAAGCTTTGCAGCTAGTACAATCTACTAGTCCTAGTTATTTACTCTTAGCTTCCTTGGATGCCGCCCGTCAACAAATGGCGCTGCACGGGAAAGAGTTAATGTCTCACACACTGCAACTTGCCGAGGAGGCGAGAACTAGAATTACACAAATTCCCGGATTGTCGATTTTACAAAGCCCCCCTTTGCAAGGGAAGTTGGGAAAATCCCCTGGTTTTATAACATTAGATCAAACACGCTTGAGTGTAAATGTTTCCGGTTTAGGTATAACAGGCTTTACTGCCGAAGAAATTCTCAATGAGCAGCTCAGTGTAACTGCGGAATTTGCTTCTTTGCAACATCTCACATTTATTATCAGTTTGGGCAACACCCAAGAAGACATGGAGCAGTTGGTACAAGCTTTTACTAAACTTACTGAGATCACCTCACCCTCCAGCCCCCTCTCCCATAAAGCAGAGGGGGAGAAAATATGGGATGATGTTTTTACTATGGGAGATTTTGCGCGTATCTCGCCTCGTGAAGCTTTTTTTGCTGCGACAGAAGTATTACCAATACTAGAAACTACTGGACGTATTTGTGCTGAAATCCTCTGTCCTTATCCCCCCGGTATTCCTGTGTTAATGCCAGGAGAAGTTATTACTAAACATGCGTTGGAATATTTGCAACAAATCCAGGCTATGGGAGGATTTATTAGCGGTTGTGCGGATAATAGTTTAAGTACAATTACAGTTGTTAAGAGTAAATTTTGATTGCTCTGTATTTAGGAGTGTTTGTCTAACAACTTTTGAAGGCTTGGCTCAGATCTTGCACCTAATTTTTCTTCTGCCAATAAATAAATCTCCAGAGTATTGAGTTCAAGTAATATCAAGTTCGGCTAATTGCTTACAATATTATACTTCGCTGTTGGATATCGGGCATTGGGCATTGGAAAATTATCAGTATCTTGATTACCAATTACCCATTACCCATTACCAATTACCAACCCGTGGGAGAGTATAGGTACGTAAGCGAACATGATATTAGCTAATTAAAATCTTGCCCAATCTGTGCCTTTCCAAAAACCAAAAAATAGAAATGCAGATACTAAAGCACCAAGAATCCATTTCGTAGAGGTCTTGATTAAGCTTAGACCACGCAAAGATTGGGTAGCTTCTGCTTGCTCCTTGATTTGTACTTTTGCTCTAGAAACTTGAGACAAAAGTTGATCCTTTAGTTCTTCTGGTTTTTTACCATATAGGGAACCACCCCGGCTTTTTAAAAGATCATCTAATTGTTCAGGAGTCGCTTGACTAAGTTGCTTTTGTAACTGTTCAGCACGAGAAATTTGCTGTGTAGATATATTATTGATTTGGGCAATATTTTCTTTATTAAGCCGAATAGTATTAACAATCCCTAAAGGTATCATTAATATAAACAACGCTGAAAACAATATAGTCAGCCAAGACAATAATTTTAAAACGGGAAATTCCCATCTATTGCGCGAATGCAATTCACCATAAAAAATTAGTGCCAACCCAATTAAAGGTACAGGTACACGTTCAACTATTGCTCCTATAGTTTGTAATTCCCAAGCAGGGTTGAAAAAGTTTGATGGCAGAAAAATTGCTACCCAATCAAACACAGATAATATCAATAGGCCATAGCCTAGCGATCGCACAATAGTTAATGAACTTTCCTGCGTTAAAACAAATTGGTGGGAAGCAGATGTTTCAATTTTTGATTTAGTCATAACTTATTGTAAAAAATCACAACAATTCTAAAAGACAAAACTTTAAGGTTTATGCAAACGAGAATGCCAGTATTTATGCCAAGAAAACCAGGCAGATTCCAGGACTTGATAAGTAGCTTCTGGGGAAGAATTTCTTAAGGGAATCGACAAATGTGACCAAAGACAGTGCTCGTCTTTTATTACCTGTTTTTGAGCAAATAACCAAGACAATAAAAGTTCCCAAGATAGGTTGTTTGGGCGTTGACTTTGGTTAAATTGGGTATTCGTAAAAGTGCTATAACCTTGCAGGTTAATACAAGCACTTAGGAAGGCTGTTTGTTGTTCAACTCCTAATCCGTAATAGCCTACACCTTCTCTTTTTCGTACGATGACAGATGATGAAATCTGAGTATATTTTTTAATCAGTTGATTAACATCTCCTATTTTTACATAACGCATTTCAATTTCTAAAGGTAAATCTCTATGAATATATTGATAGTTCCTTTGAACTAACAATTCAGAATTATTTTGTATCTGCTGAGATAAATCTCTGCTAGATTTTAGTTGCCACTGGGGTAAATTTACAACTTCTGGAAAAACAAAATCATCGACTGTGCTTTTGTCTCGTTTGGGCAGCAGTGTAACCTGTCCCAATACAAATAACACGTTACTAAGGCATAATATTAACAATAAAATACGAATTTTTTTCCAATTCATCATATCTTAATTATGACAACTTAGAATCTTGATTTTTAGATTCATTGTGTCCAATTAAAAACCAACAGAATAAACCAAAAATTAGTACAGAAATTATTGAAAATAAAAGAGAGCCATTTCCACTATGCCAGTAATCAAAAGCATTCATATTATCTTTTGCTACGATGACAGTCATCAGTGCCACTCGTCCAGCATTCATCATAAATCCCACCGTAGCAGCGACAATTGGAACCAATACTTTGTACTGCCAACTCTGAGGAAAGACTAGCAGAAAAAGTATTGCTAAACCCAACATTTGGGAAATTAATTCTACACCAGAACAACCACGAAGTACTTCTACACTGCCATTTGGTAGATAAATATTGATTCCAGTAAGAGTGACATCAAAACCGATGTACCAAAGTATAAAAGCTGATGATTTGGCAGTGAGTAATGTAATCTTATAAATAGCCCATTCTGGTAATAGCTTGGGTATACTGAGAAAAAGCAGGGTTATTAACTCACCGATGTATTGCTTTAGTCCTTGAAAACCAGAAGCTATTAAAGCAAGACCTAAGCCAAAAATAAAGGGTGAAGCATACAAAAAACCTCCAAAGCTATTCATAGATGCACTTCTGATCAGTGCTATCCAGATGAAAGCTAAACCCAAAAAACTGGATAAAATGTCACTTTCAAGACTTAGATTGTCTCGTTTTTCCCAAACTATAAAAGATACAGCCGCCCAAGACAAAAAACTAGTACCGAATAGGTTAGTATTTTCCGCTTTCCAAACCAGGGTTAGATGAATTGCAATTAAACCTGAACCTATTGTTAATAGCCAGAACTGTGGATGAGCCAGTCGTATGACTGTAGCCAGTTGATTAGTTTTCATTATCTAATTTAGTGGCAGCTTTCCGAGCAATTTTGTAAAACTTGGATTTTTCAGGTAATATTTTTAGATTGAGCTAAACAACTTCTAAAAATAACTTATTGTTTTATATTTTTTTGTTGCTTGAATTTTCGATGTAAAGCCAAACCCATTCCACCTGCTGCTAACGAACCAAATATAGTTATAGGTTCAGGGACAGGTTTAGTTTTTTTATTAAAAGAAAAGTTATCCATTGCAAAATGCGTACCTTTTCCGTTGTAGCCAGCGTTATTACCACCAGAAGATGTAAACCTTAAATAATCTATTCCCAAAAAATCAAATCTAAATAGTGTAGGAGCTTGGGTATTTAAAAGAACTGTCTGTGAATACTTTCTTTGCCCTGATTCTCCTCCTATAAAACCTTCTACTAACACAGTCAAATTCTCATTCCAAGCAGCTGTTAAATAAGCACTATTAAAATCGAAAATATCATCAACAGTACTTATAGCAACAGTTTTTTCAAAGCCATTATAGGCTACGTTTTCTGGTGATACTGTGCCATTAACATAGCCAGAAGGAGTAAAAGAGGTTGTATTGAGGTAATAAAAGTTTTCCCAATTCAATCCAGCATAGCCGTTAGCAATTGGATTTTGAGATCCAGGTAAATCGTCAAAGGTAATAGTAACAGCTTGAGCTTGTTTTGTATGAGCGATCGCAGCTGCAATACCAAAAGATACAGCTATTGTTGCAATCTTCAGCAACTTCTTTGTTGACTGAAATTTGCTCAGTGTTATACCTGAACTAGCTTTGTCTCGCGTCTTTGCGAATTGAAACCCTATCATTAAACTCACTCCCACAACATGACAAAAAGTGATGGTAGACTTTCCCTGGAGTGAGATTTGTAATTACCCTTGAGCTGCTGCAATTTCAAAATTACAGCTACAGCGCTTAACTCTCCTGTCGGGTTCTATACAGAAGGACTTAATATAATATATACTGTGAAGCCTACAGATTGCTTAACTTGTTAATTTTTCCAAGAATTCAAGTAATAAGCGATACTAATCATATAGTATAAATAAAACTTCACCACTAAAGTTTACAAAAACTTTACAGTTAAAACTTGTTAATTTGTGTCGGACGTAAGATTTGACAAGCTCCTTACAAATATAACTTGCCTAGACAGCTAGATAAATTTTTTATAAAGCGAAAATAATTGCTGACAATGGAGTATGCGATCGCAAGCAATGGGGAGATGATGCAGATGCGATCGAAAGCACAACAAGACCATTTTCTGGTAGTACTGGTATTGCTAATGCTATTGATTTTGCAGTTAATCTTCTCAACACCAATGATTACGATGGTACAAGGAGAGTCATTGATATATCAGGTGATGGCGTTGAAAATGTTAGCTCAGATGATGGTTTAAAAACAGCACGAGATAATGCAGTTCAAGCAGGGATTATCATCAACGGTCTACCGATTTTGACCGGAGATCCAGATCTTGATGACTACTACCAGCGAATGATTTCTCAGACTTTGGTAACGCTGTCACCCAAAAAATTGGACGTGAAATTAAGCCTGACCAACCAGTCCCTGAACCGATAACTATCCTTGGTTCCCTTGCTGCTGGTGGTATAGGTGTTGTCTTGCGTCGCAAAAAGAAGCAAAAAGACACTGGTAATACCGTTTCACTATAGGTTTGATACATTTAGCCACCAACGAGACAAAGAGGACAAGGTGAAATGGTATAACGTGTAAATCTGCTTAAAAATCTACTTGATTTGTAATTTGATCAAGCAAAAAAAGAGGGTGGTAATACACACCCTCGTTTCATGTCTATATTATTGACATTCCCAATTTACTTGTTACGACCACCCAACCACTTAGCAGCAGCAAGTCCGACAATGGCTCCCACAATCGGGTTACTGAGGAACTTGATGATAGCTGGCTGTTCTGCTAATACTTCCCGGAAAATGTCGGGATGGTTGTGATATGCAAAAGAAGCGAGTCTGCTGACATCATCCGCACTCATGCGGTTGGGGTTGTGGGTAGAAAGTCCTAGTTGTTGCTCAAGATGACGCTCATCCAATCCTCTTTGCTTCAGGTGTTTGAAAAAGGCGCGTGCGACATCATCTCTTTCGTTGGGTTTAATATTAGCGATCGCCTTTTGTAATTCCGGCTCCATTTGGCTAGGAGGAATGCTGCTGGAATTAAAAGAGCGTTCAAACATTTGGCGACGCTGGGAAGGCGTTGTACGCTGAGCAAAATCATCAAAGCTTTGATACTCTTGTGATACATCACCGCTGGGAGCATCATCAAGAGATTCTACATTACCCTGAGCCAAATCTCTCATTATTTGGCGTTTATACTCTTCACTGCTACTCACTTTATCAATCTCCTTTTCTTATCCTTGCTGGTAGTTGGTGGTTGATTGTTGGTTGTTAGGACACCAAACAACAAACAACAATCCCTAGCTGTACTGAACTTGATTGCTTTGGACGTCGTATCGAGCCGTCAAAATCAGCTGCTTGTCGGGTGCGTATACCAAAACCGTCAAATCTTGATTAGGAAAATTTTTCCGAAAACCTTCAACTAGAGATCTTGTCAAGGTTCGCACTTCGTTAGGACGAACTTGTGGAGAAATAACGACACCTAACTTGTTGTTATCACGAACATAAGCATCTGTGACTAATCCCCGAGATGTTTGCACAACCCAGTTACCAAAAGATTGTCCAGCTGCGGTGTTTCCCCGCTCTAATTGTGCGTAAGCTACATCTCGACCAACTACTGGTGGATTTGTGGTACGGTCAACTTGGGCAACGTTACCACCACAAGCAGTAGTAATAGTTAAAACTAAAATTAAAACAACAGCCGTGACAAGTTTACGACTCTGCTGTAGCAGACTCATTTTTGTTTCCTCCTCAATAAATACTGTTAGAGAACTAACAATATGTTTTATTTATTTTCATTAGCAGTTTGTAATCTATACATTTGGCTCTGAATAATAAGTCCGCTTCAGCGGACTTATCATCTCAATCAACATCTTTTTAGAATTTGAGCCAGTTTAGCTAATCGCTCTTTTATAAAAGAGAATGCACCCTGTTTGTTTAATTCTGCACTGTGAATTGCATGGTTAGTCAATTCAGTACGCCTTGAACTAAACTTCAAGGCTTATAGCCAAAGTCTATCAAAATAAACTGATATTCATATTCGGTAGACTTTGGCTCACTTGAACTTTTAGCTACGAAATTTATTTCTTGGCAAACTCAAAAGCTATTCCGAAATCTTAGTCAAGATTTTTCTTGATATTATCTTTGACATCTTCTACAGAGTGACGTACTTCACTTTCTGCTTGCTTGGCTTTTCCTTCTGCTTTATCTTCTGGATCGCCAGTAACATTTCCCCGTGCTTCTTGTGCTTTACCTTCTACATTTTTAGCTGTAGCTTTTGCTCTATCTTCTAAACTCATTTCTTTCTCCTGGTTTTATATAATTATTCAGTTTCAAAGCTGTTGGAAAGTTGATAATTAACTTTGATTTTTTTAGCTTTGATGTTTATAAATTAGCGAATGATTTTGACTTTAGCCTTCTTTCCACAGGTATATTAGTTTCTATACTCCAGGAGAGATAAGTAAATTATTAGTGAGATATTAACAATCAATCAAGAACTCAAAATATTTCATAAAAAACCCGCCTTTCCTAGAAAAGCGGGTTAGAAATTATATAAATATAATTGTTTTCACTAATCAAGATAACCCATCAAAAATTCGGAATCATCAATAACATTTGATGCTACTGGACGATTACCCATCACAGAGTAAGTTTCAGAAATTACCAGAGAGCTGGAGGCGATGGGGCGAATTCCAGATAAATTGATGGTATCAACTACATGGATTGTGTTTGCGGTAATAGGACGCACACCCATAATGTTCATTGTTTCTACAACTTGTAAGCTACTGGTGCTAATAGGACGTACACCAGCAATTGAAACTGTCTCTGCTACTTGCAAATCGCTAGCAGCGATCGGACGTACTCCAGAAATAGCAAGTGTATCAGTTACTTCTAATTTACCGGACGAATCCGCTTGAGTTACGAGATTACTATCTTGTTCGTTTGAGCTTTGCGTTTTGTTATTTTCGACGTCCACTGTATTTTCCCCCTTTGATTTGGCACGTTGGCGAGGACTTACTGCCTTACCATTACTGCTAACGGCCATATGCTCATACCTCTAGATTGTTAAGTATTTTTTACAAAAATTCAACAGAAGTGAAGTTTTTCCTATAAATTAAAGTTTAACTTTAAAAAATATTGTATATGTATAGGGTTGTTTAAAATCTACACATAAGTAAAAATCAACAAGTTAGGGATGAGGAATGGGGAGTGTGTAGACGCAACAGCGGCTTCTTGTAAGAGTAGAGTGTAATATTTCCCTTGTCCCCCTTGTCTCTCTTCCGATTGGTGATCGCCGATCCTCAATCCCCAGTCTCTATTCGCTACTATGAGATAGGTATTTAGGGTATTTAGAGCAAAACTACATGACAAAATTTTGTCTTCAAGCACCCTTCAATCCAACAGGCGATCAGCCACAAGCGATCGCACAGCTAGTTAGTAGTATCCAAGCTCACAATCGTTATCAAACATTACTGGGAGCAACTGGAACCGGAAAGACATTTACAGTTGCATCAGTGATAGAAAAAGTCGGTAAACCGACTCTGGTACTGGCGCACAACAAAACCCTTGCAGCCCAGCTTTGTAACGAGTTACGAGAATTCTTTCCCAACAACGCTGTTGAGTACTTCGTCAGTTACTACGATTATTATCAACCAGAAGCCTACATTCCGGTTACCGATACCTATATTGAAAAAACAGCCTCTATCAACGATGAGATAGACATGTTGCGACACTCAGCCACGCGATCGCTCTTTGAACGTCGTGATGTCATCGTTGTTGCATCCATTAGTTGTATTTACGGTTTGGGAATTCCCTCAGAATACCTCAAAGCTGCCATTCCTTTCCAAGTCGGAATGGAAGTAGATCAAAGGCAGATTTTGCGAAATTTGGCATCAGTACAATATAGCCGCAATGATACAGAAATTGGTCGGGGACGTTTTCGTGTCCGGGGTGATGTCCTAGAAATCGGTCCAGCCTACGAAGATCGGATTATTCGCATTGAGTTTTTTGGTGATGAAATTGACGCCATTCGTTACGTCGATCCAGTCACGGGTGAAATTCTTCAAAGTTTACAAGCAGTGAATCTTTATCCGGCGCGTCACTTCGTGACACCAGAAGAAAGATTAGAAGAAGCCTGTGATGCGATCGCCCAAGAATTAAAAGAGCGCAAAGCAGAATTAGAATCAGCCGGGAAATTACTCGAAGCGCAAAGAATAGATCAACGTACCCGTTACGATTTAGAAATGTTGCGCCAAGTGGGTTACTGCAACGGCGTAGAAAACTATTCTCGCCATTTAGCAGGAAGACAAGCCGGAGAACCACCAGAATGTTTAATTGATTATTTCCCCAAAGATTGGCTATTAGTTATTGATGAATCTCACGTTACCGTACCACAAATTCGCGGTATGTATAACGGCGATCAAGCTAGAAAAAAAGTGTTAATTGAGCATGGTTTTCGCTTACCTAGCGCTGCTGATAACCGACCTTTAAAAGCAGAAGAATTTTGGTCAAAAGTTAACCAGTGTATTTTTGTTTCTGCGACTCCAGGAGAATGGGAATTAGAAGTTTCCGACGGACACATAGCAGAGCAAATCATTCGACCAACCGGCGTCCTTGATCCAGAAATTATCGTCCGTCCTACAGAAGGACAAATTGATGATTTACTAGGTGAAATTAAAGATCGAGTAGACCGCCACGAACGAGTGTTAATTACCACATTAACTAAAAGAATGGCGGAAGATTTAACAGATTATCTGCAAGAAAATAGTATTCGAGTCAGGTATTTACATTCAGAAATTAACTCGATTGAAAGAATAGAAATTATCCAAAACTTGCGCGATGCTAACTTTGATGTCTTAGTTGGTGTCAACTTATTACGTGAAGGTTTAGATTTGCCAGAAGTTTCTCTGGTAGCAATTTTAGATGCAGACAAAGAAGGATTTTTACGTGCAGAACGATCCTTAATTCAAACTATCGGAAGAGCAGCGCGTCACGTGCGGGGACAAGCGATTATGTATGCAGATAATCTCACCGATAGCATGATTAAAGCCATTGAAGAAACCGAACGCCGTCGGGGAATTCAAATGGCGTATAACAAGATGCACGGAATTACACCACAACCAATAGTAAAGAAATCGAGTAACGCAATTTTGTCTTTTTTAGAAGTATCAAGAAGGTTAAATGCTCAAGAATTAGAAACAGTCGATCAACATCTAGACGAATTACCGTTAGAAAATATTCCAGAATTGATAACTCAATTAGAAGCACAAATGAAAGAAGCGGCGAAGAAACTAGAGTTTGAAGAAGCGGCGAAGTTACGCGATCGCATTAAGCATCTGCGGGATAAATTGGTAGGACGTTAAATGATAAATTTTGAACACTGCATTTTTATTCTCTAAATCTGATGAATCCTCGCTTTGCTGCTAAACCGCCTTGAAAGGAAATTCCAAGGCTTATAGCTAAAACCTACTGAAGTAGACAAAACTGCATATTTTGATCCACTTAAGTGGACTTAGGCTATTAGCCCGGAACTTTAGTTCTGGGCAGTATTGTATTGTAACAGCGATAAATCATCTGTGTTTATCGCCTTGCACTGTGTTCGCTTAATCATCAAACCCATTACCCTAACGCCGAAACCAAGAACGAACCCAACACCAAAATTCGGGACTAGACATCATAACTGGTGCTTGCGGTTGTGAAAGACGCTCAATCCTATTTTTGCAACGTTGAACCATTGCATCAAGTCCCATTGCTTAGTAAAGTTCACAAGCGTTACGATAAGCACCGATCGCTCTGATTGGCGGTTGACGTTTTCTAAAGTCAGACCTAGATTAAACCAAGCAATAGCTTGTCCAGTTTTATTATTTGTTTGTATAGCTGCGAATCCAAGGTGAAGTAACATTGGTATTACTGTCATAACTCAAGCTGGTAGTATTCCCCCTAGAGTTTGCAGTTTGCGTTGTGCTATTTCCTGATGTTTCTGCTAGAATTTGACGCACTTGAGCATCACTCAAGTTAGGGTTGGCGCTAAGCATCAAAGCAACTACACCCGCAACGTGGGGAGTCGCCATTGATGTACCGCTATAGGATGCATATTCATTACCTGGAAGTGTAGAGTAGACATTGACACCAGGAGCTGTAACGTAAGCAAGTTGGTCTGCTCCCGCACGGTTAGAGAAGTCTGCAAGATTTTTATTTTGATCTACCGCACCAACAGCAAGCCCATAGTTTTTCGCATAACGGGCAGGATAAGCTGGTTGTGAACCACCATCATTTCCAGCTGCCATGACAACAATAACACCTTTGCTGCTGGCATATTCAATCGCTTTTTGCAGTGTATCGTTAGAACGACCGCCGCCTAAACTCAAGTTAATCACATCAGCGCCATTATCTACAGCGTAATAAATACCATTAGCGATCGCACTATAAGAACCTGAGCCTTCATCATCTAAAACTTTCACTGGCATAATTTTGGAATTATAGGCAATACCAGTGACACCATAACCATTGTTGACTCCTGCAATAGTACCAGAGACGTGAGTACCATGACCATTAACATCTAAAGTACTATTGTTGTTGCCGTCAAAATTCCAACCGTAGTAATCATCAATATAGCCGTTGCCGTCATCATCTTTGCCGTTACCAGGAATTTCCTTGCTGTTCGTCCAGATATTAGAACTTAAGTCTTGGTGGTTATAGTCTACCCCAGTATCTAAAACAGCCACAACCACACCTTGACCAGTGTATCCCTTCGCCCAGGTTTCTGGTGCTTTTACCAAATCAGCCCCCCAGTTGTTTCCACCCAAGTCAGGAACATCTACAAAAGGTTTTTCACCAATGGCTTTAGCCACTGCTGCGGAAGCGTTAATTAAACCATAGCCAGAGTCGGGACTATATCCTCCACTTGCTGTGTTGGTAATCGTAATTTCCCGCGCCAAAACATTATTTGTATTACTAATTTCTAGGACATTATCCAAAGCATCCGCTCTGTACAATATATAGTAGTTTCCAGCAGCAAGATCGCTATCGATAGTCACATTTTGAGATTGAGAGGTAGAACTACCAGCCCCAAGACTACCAAGCCAGCTCCAACCTAAAAGAGAGTCATCACTACTAATGTTTTTGTCTTTAGAAATATAAAAATCTGTATAGTTAAATCCAGAAGTATTTTTACCTTTATTTTTCACCTGATAAGAAATTTGAATAGTGCTGCCGGCAGCAGCTACACTAGGAGCAAATGCATTTTGTACTACTAAATCTGCTTTGGTTGCTTGAGATGATACAGATTTTTTTGATTTGCGATCTTTTCCTCGCTGTTCACTAACATCTGGTTCTAGAGTATTTTCTGTTGTATGAAAGCTACTACGACTACTGTAAAAGTAGCGTTCATTTGGAGAACTAAAATTATCTACTGAATATTTAGGAGTAATATTTAGCCCTTTATCATCAAACAAGTTCTGATTATGATTTTGAATGGGCATAATTATTTTCTCCTTTGGAAAACTTTTAAAGCATTGAATTATCTCCCTCCTTGACAATAATTACTATATAAATATGATGTAAAATGCTAATGATTTTACAAATAATGTTGTTTTCATGCATTAATTCAAGAGATGCAAACAAAAACTTAAAAATTGTATATTGAATAACTCAAATAATGTAGCAATTACTTGATTTTTCTTCATTTCAAATTTAGAATAGTCCAAGTATTTTGAGAAAACGAACACAGATGAACACAGATGCACACGGATAATTCCATCTGTGTTTATCGGTGTGTATCGGTGTTCGACTTTTACAAAAGATCGTGGCTAAGTCGAGGGGTTTATAAGTATCGAACACAGATGAACACAGATGCACACGGATAATTCCATCTGTGTTTATCTGTGTGTATCGGTGTTCGACTTTTACAAAAGATCGTGGCTAAGTCGAGGGGTTTATAAGTATCGAACACAGATGAACACAGATGCACACGGATAATTCCATCTGTGTTCGATTTATAAAATATGATGTTTGGTCAAAACTTTGATTTACATCAAAAAATTACACAATATTATTAATTGTCGCATCCCAATAACTAAAATTTGCCTCAATCTGATTCCAGGAAAGCTCGATAATACCTGGTTTAGAGGTGCCATTTTCGACACCCCAAGGATTAAACAGTGTAAACATCTGAGTAGCAGAATTGTAACCTATTAATGCGTAAGCATGACTAGCAATAATATTTGCATCTACCACTGTTGATTTTGTCGTCAAACCAATCATTTGACCAAAATTGAAAGCATTTACGATTGAGTTAAAATTGAGAAGATTGGCGAGAGAAGTGTTTAATCCTGTGATGTTTGTGAGGGCATCACTAACATAACCACCATTACCAATGCCATTATAAGAATTGGTATTATCTTGATAAATCCATCCAGATTCGTTTAGTTGAGCGTAGGCTTTTTCAGCTAATGCTACCCATAATTCATTAGCAGAGTTTCCGTAGTAATTGTCTTTGCTAGCGTAAACAAAATATCCTTCTTGATTGGTGGGCAAATATCTATCTACCGTCACGTAATCAGCAATACTATTGTTGTAAAAACGCACGGTGAAAGTTTGATCACCGTTATCGATAAACATATTCTCAATCATGCTAGATGAACGGAAAGCAGTTGCTGCTAAACCTGTGAGAAAAAAGCAGTCATTAATACTACCTTGTTTAATATCTTGATAAGTAATACCATTTTGAAACAAAGAACCATGAGCGTATTGATAATTATAAGAAGTTGTGGGGCGATCGCTACCTAAAAACCACTTACTAATTAAGTTCTCAATGTGAATATCACTGCTACCTGCATACAAGTTACCTAGCGCCTTACCTTGATAAGTTTGATTAGCTAGGTCATAATTAACGACTTTATGAGATAAAATGCGTACATACTCTGGCATTCCTAAGAAAGAGGAATTATTGACTAGTGTACGCAAGTCTGTTAATTCAGTACCATCAACTACACTGCTGTCTTTTGCTTCCCGGAGGATAGCAATCATATCGTTGCGATCGAGGATATGATCTGTAAAGTGCCACCTTGCAGCCTCACGTATACCTGCATCTTGAATGTTAAGGTCAAACCAGTCTTGAGTAAGAACAGGTACAATACTAAAACTGGTTTGGATACTTTCCGTACTAGCACCAGATTTATCGTAGGCTTTTGCAGATAATAAATAGTTGCCAGCACTAAGACCAGATAAACTGTATTCAAAACTGGCGTAGCGGTTATCGTTACTGTTGGCAATGAAATTCACCGCATCACCGATATTTTGCCATTCACCACCGTCTTTTTGCAACCAAAAATCTATCCGTGCTAAATCAGCTGCACCATTACCATCAAAGACACTAGCATTTGTCAGGCTGACTGTTTCACCTCGTTGGTAACTGGTTTTACTGGTGCTTAATTGTAAAGATTGTGGTGCTTCGTTGCCAGAAACTTTTAAGTTGTAGTAAGTACTCTTTTTCTTATTGACTCGGTAAACTCTAATATAGTAAGTGCCAGCATCTAAAGTTGCGCTAATTGTCTCTGCCTTCTTTTTACGGTTGTAAGAACCCGCGATCACAGAACCATTACTATTTAGCAATTGTAAATTAGCATCGGCTGACAGACCATCAACAATTAGATTCAAGCTACTACGACTACTTACATTGAAGCTGTAATAATCGTTTTTATCACCCTTTCCTACCCAATCTGTAAAGGTTTGATTGATATAATTGATATTTAAATTTCTAGAATTATTTAAATTGTTACCTGCAAAATCTGCTGGCATAATTCTTCTTTATGTAGGTTAATTTTCATCAAATTTGGCAGCAGCAAATTTCAAATCCTTGCCTTCGAAGGATTTTGATTTGTTAGATTTGACAGCTACATTTATATGCTGCTGTCGAGCTCAGTAAAATCGGTATGTAAAAATTACGTATTTTTTAAAACTTTAATCTTCAATTACTTAAGTAATAATATTGTTTTAAAGTTAGTAAAAAAATCAGACCGCAAAATGTGACCGAAAACCCTATTCTTGAGTAGCGTTAATTCATCAATTACCGTGACTTTGGTTCTGTTCTGCGTAAGTCGTCCTGTGAAAATAATCTTTCATACCTATTCAGGAAGATTACGCCTCTACTTTTGGAATATTTAATAAATATATAGGTGTTTGCACCATTGATGCTTTATATTTAGCCAGAGAGTCTCATATCAAGTTCGGCTAATTACTTAAAGTATTATAAGTATTATGCTTCCACAGTTGGTAATTGAGGAAAAGGTAAGGTTTACTCTGAACTCCCAAGCAGCTAAGTGGAGAAGCTGAACAAGAGGTATAGCAGTCTAGCCAAATAAACGTTGTTTATATTCCTTGCTCAACTGGTACACATAAACATTAAACTTAATATTCCAGCGATCGCATTACCTCTAGCTTAAAAACCAACTATTATGTCTAAGGTTCTCGTCTCCGATCCAATTGACCAAGCCGGGATTGACATCTTATCCCAAGTTGCCACTGTTGATGTCAAAACAGGCTTAAAACCAGAAGAATTAGTTAAAATCATTGGTGAATATGATGCCCTGATGATTCGTTCTGGAACGCGCGTCACCAAAGAAATCATCGAAGCTGGGACGCAGCTAAAAATTATTGGACGCGCTGGTGTAGGCGTAGATAATGTCGATGTAGCCGCCGCCACTCGTCAGGGGATTGTAGTTGTCAACTCTCCAGAAGGAAACACCATCGCTGCTGCTGAACACGCATTGGCGATGATGTTGTCTTTATCTCGTCATATTCCTGACGCCAACGCTTCTGTAAAACGCGGCGAATGGGATCGTAAAAGCTTTGTGGGTGCTGAAGTCTACAAAAAAACTATCGGCATTGTTGGTTTGGGTAAAATAGGTTCCCATGTAGCTGCTGTTGCCAAAGCAATGGGAATGAAATTGCTGGCTTATGATCCGTTTATTTCCACAGAAAGAGCCGAACAGCTTGGCTGTCAGCTAGTGGATATGGATTTATTGGTGCAGCAAGCAGACTACATTACCCTACACATCCCCAAAACTCCAGAAACCACCCATTTAATTAATGCCACTATGTTGGCAAAAATGAAACCCACCACCAGAATTATCAACTGCGCTCGTGGTGGCATAATTGATGAAGAAGCTCTCGCAACTGCCATTAAAGAGGGTAAAATTGCTGGTGCTGCCCTTGATGTCTTTGAGTCTGAACCACTAGGAGAATCTAGCTTAAGGTCTTTAGGTAAAGAAGTCATCCTCACTCCCCACTTAGGTGCTTCCACAACAGAGGCGCAAGTGAACGTAGCTATTGATGTTGCGGAACAAATTCGGGATGTACTGTTGGGTTTACCAGCGCGATCGGCGGTGAATATTCCGGGATTAGGACCAGATGTCTTAGAAGAACTCAAACCCTACATGCAGTTAGCCGAAACCTTGGGTAATCTCGTCGGACAATTAGCAGGCGGTAGAGTAGAATTGCTCAACGTCAGATTGCAAGGCGAACTAGCCACTAATAAAAGTCAGCCGTTGGTAGTAGCATCCCTCAAAGGACTACTTTTCCAAGCACTGCGAGAACGGGTAAACTATGTTAATGCCAGCATCGAAGCCAAAGAACGGGGAATCCGCGTCATTGAAACCCGGGATGCAGCAATCAAAGACTATGCTGGTTCAATACATTTAGAGGCTACTGGTTCATTGGGTACTCATGCTGTTACAGGCGCTTTGTTAGGCGACGGAGAAATCCGCCTCACCAACCTAGACGGTTTCCCCATCAACGTCCCCCCCAGCCATCACATGCTGTTCACCGTACACCGAGATATGCCAGGAATCATTGGTAAACTTGGTTCCCTACTAGGTAGCTTTAATGTCAATATTGCCAGTATGCAGGTAGGGCGTAAAATCGTTCGCGGTGATGCGGTGATGGTTCTCAGTCTTGATGATCCCTTACCCGATGGCATTTTGAGCGAGATTACCAAAGTACCTGGAATCCGGGATGCGTACACAGTAACACTCTAATCAATTTTGGATTTTGGATTTTGGATTAGGGATTGTTAGTAGTTAGTTGTAGCCCTTTGGTGGTGTAATGTATTTTTCTTGGTGTCTTGGTGTCTTTGTGGTGAAAAAATTAAGTTTTGAACCACCAAGGCTCTAAGACACAAAGGTGAAAATACAAAAATTCAGGAAATTAGTTGAGGATTTTTACCCACCTTGAATTAGTTGCGGAATTTTCTATCACCTGCTAATTGCTATTCACTACTTACTAACTAATAACTAGTCTCTTGCAATCTAAAATCTAAAATCTAAAATCTAAAATCCTATGGTTAAGACTTGGTGGGAATTACAAATTCTTTGTGAACCAGAATTAGAAGATAGTGTCTTTTGGCGGCTGGGAAGTTTTGGCTGTCGTGGTACAGCAAGTGAAAAAAAAGGAAATCAAATTCTGGTGAGGGGTTATTTGCCGGTATTTCAAGCGCAGCTATTGGATTTAGCTGCGCTATCGTTGTGGTTACGCCAAGACGCTTTGTGTATGGAAATGGCTCCCCCGACAATACATTGGCAGTTAATTGACGAACAAGATTGGGCAAGTAGTTGGAAACAATACTGGCTACCACAGGAAATAGGCGATCGCTTTTTGATTAATCCCGCTTGGTATCCCACGCCAGAAAATAGCGATCGCATAATTATCCGCCTCGATCCTGGTATGGCTTTTGGTACGGGGAACCACGCCACAACTCAATTGTGTTTGGAATCCTTGGAAATGCGGCTAAGTGATTCCCTATTATCCCCTGCAACAGGAGAACAGGGAGGTGCGGTAATTGCAGATATTGGTTGTGGTTCTGGTATCCTTTCAATAGGGGCGCTATTACTAGGAGCAAAGCAAGTCTATGCGGTAGATACTGACCCTTTAGCAGTGCAATCAACCCAAGAAAATCTCTTACTCAATGGCATTGATAAAGAACGCTTGGTTGTGGCACAAGGTAGTGTAGACGTTGCAGCAAAACTACTCACTGCACCAGTAGATGGTATAGTATGCAACATCCTAGCTGATGTAATTATCGAACTGGTTCCCCAAATGAGTGCGATCGCTAAACCTAGCAGTTGGGGTATCTTCAGTGGTATCTTAGTCGAGCAATCGAAAGCCGTTGCCGATACTTTAGAAAAAAATGGTTGGGTGGTGGCTACTTTGTGGAAACGCAAAGAATGGTGTTGCTTGAACGTGCGCCGTTCTTAAACTGGAGATAGGAGTAGCGATCGCTCCTAATTGGAGGCTTGGTAGATCATGGTACAACAACTCACGCCCGACACAACACCAGAGCTAGTCTACCCGGAAAGCGACGGGAAGCCAATGGCTGATAATACAAAACAATTTCGTTGGATTGTCACGATTAAAGAAAATTTAGAAATTTTATTTGCATCACAAAGTGATGTATTTATTGCTGGAGACTTGCTGTGGTATCCAGTAGAGGGAAATAACAAACTTTGCCAAGCACCTGATGTTATGGTCGTTTTTGGTAGACCAAAAGCAGATAGAGGTTCTTATTTACAGTGGAAAGAAAATAATATTGCTCCCCAAGTAGTGTTTGAAATTCTCTCACCCAGCAATACAACCAAAGAGATGACAAATAAGCTTCTGTTTTATCAACGTTATGGTGTTGAAGAATATTATATTTACAATCCAGACACTTTGGAATTAACTGGTTTGTTACGTTCTGGAGATGACTTAGAAATTATTGAAGAGATGAATGGTTGGGTGAGTCCCCGATTGGGAGTGCGGTTTGTACTGACACCTGAAACTTTAGAAATTTATCGTCCCGATGGACAAAGATTTCTCACACCCGTAGAATTAGACCAAGTCCGGGAAAAGGAACGCCAACGTGCCGAACAGGAACGCCAACAGAAAGAAGCAGCACTACAGCAACTTGAACAAGAACAACAGCGTTATCAAGAATTGTTGGCGAGATTACGAGAAAAGGGGATTGATCCAGAAAAGTTGTAATTAGTTGAAGAATAAGCGATCGCATCTTCTCACTATTCCTCAAAGTGTTCCAAATTTTGTCATTAATTTCTATTAAAAGTGTACCAATTGGTTCTTCAAACAAAACTATTTGAACAGATTTAGGCTATGAGGGTTGAACTTCAGTTCAAGGCGTACTCAGGGCGAGGTAAAAGATATGGGTTGAGGCATGAAGTGAGATTATGATTTTATTCCTGAAAAATTCCTTCTAGTTTTTGTCTGCCAACTCCTTCTTTTTCTATGGATATTTTGCCACTTTTAACGTACAGAATTTGAGAAGAATTCAACCATTGGGAATCAAAAGCACCCAAATGAGTAGTAGTAATTATTGTCTGAAAACGGTCTTGAATTGTATCAAGTAATTGATTTTGACGAGAAGGATCTAGTTCCGCTAAAACATCATCAAGAAGTAGCAGTGGTGGTTCTCCTACAACCTCTTCAATTAATTGCAATTCAGCTAATTTTAAAGCTAGTACGAGGGTTCTTTGCTGACCTTGAGAACCGTATTGACGAGCTGGTGTTTGATTAATTGTTAATTCTATTTCGTCTCGATGTGGTCCAACGAGAGTAGTACCTTGGTGCAATTCCGCAATAGTTCTTTGCTGAAGCTTTTCTAGCAAGGCTTGTTGCACTTTTTCTGAGTGATTTTGCTCTAAAGGAACGTTGGGTGAGTATTTGATTTGCAAAATTTCTTTACTGCCACTAATGCTAGCGTGCCACTTTTTGGCTATGGGAGCGAGTCGCTGTATAGCTCTTTCCCGACGCCTAATCACCCGTGTACCTGCTGTAGCTAGCTGTACATCCCATATAGCTAATTCAGATTGTAGAGACGTTGTGTACAACTTCTCTGCATTGCGTTTCAAAAAGGCGTTACGCTGACGTAATATTTGGTGATATTGTTGTAAGATATGGGCGTATATTGGTTCTAGTTGAATCAATAAAGTATCTAGCCAGTGACGCCGACCTTCTGGGCCGCCACGTACCAGGTCTAAGTCCAAGCTAGAAAATTGTACGGCATTCAGGACACCGAGAAAGTCCATTTGTCGCCGGAGATTTTCACCATTGAGGTTAACAGTACGGCGACCATTACGACGCAAAATTAAATTGAGAGTGCTAATGCCAGTTTCTCGTTTGAGAGAAGCACTAATTTGAGCAAGTTCTTCTGCTTCTTGCACTAAATCGCGATCGCGAAAAGTACGATGCGATCGCAATGTAGCTAATAACTCCACCGCCTCCAACAAATTAGATTTTCCCTGAGCATTATTGCCCACCAAAATCGTTTTGGGAGCAGTAAACTCAACCTGCTGCTCTTGATAGTTGCGAAAGTGTCGGAGGTGGAGGGTTTTTAAATACATAGGGGAGCGTGGGGAGTAGGGGAAGTAGGGGGAGTATGAGGAGTAGGGGGAGTATGAGGAGTAGGGGGAGTATGAGGAGTATGGGAAGAAAATAGTACTATAACTTCTGACAACCCCCACACTCCTCACACTCCTCACACCTCTCACACCCCTCACACCGTCTTCTTGCCCATCAACCGGAAGACAATCTTTTCAAGTTCAATCCACACAAACATTAAGGCGCTGAAACCAAGACAAATCCCCAATTCCGGCAAAGAAATATAGTCAGTCCCAAAGAAATTACGGAGGGGAGGGACATAAACCAGCATCAGTTGCAAGATTGTGGTTAAAACGACTGCCCCTAATACGTAAGGATTGGAAAACGGATTCATCTCTATTGTCAGTCGGCTGTTAGAGCGAATTGCGATCGCATGACCCATTTGGGCAAGACACAGCGAAGTAAATACCATTGTCTTCCATCGATCTGGACTCAGCCCATTGCCTTGGATGCTGGTAGAATGATTGTACGCCCACATCATCAAAATAATGGTAATGAACGCGAAAATAATCCCGATCCGAATCATATAAGAACCCAAGCCTCTAGCAAAAATGCTTTCACGCGGACTGAAGGGGGGACGCTTCATGACATCTGGTTCGGGCGGTTCTACAGCTAACGCTAAGGCTGGTAAACCGTCTGTCACCAAGTTCATCCAGAGAATTTGGAGGGGTGTGAGGGGAACTCCTCCTAATCCCAAGATGGGTGCAGCTGCGATTGTCAGAACTTCACCGATGTTACTACCGAGAATATACTTAATAAAACGGCGGATATTGGTGTAAACAACCCGGCCTTCCTCAGTAGCAGCAACAATAGTAGCGAAGTTATCATCTAGTAGCACCATATCTGCTGCCTCTTTACTCACATCAGTGCCGGTGATACCCATCGCAATACCAATGTCAGCTTGTTTGAGGGCTGGAGCATCGTTGACACCATCACCAGTCATCGCGACGAATCTGCCGCGACGCTGTAAAGCTTGGACAATTCGCAGTTTGTGTTCTGGGGCAACTCGAGCATAAATACTTACCAAGTCAACATTTTGCTCTAGGTCTTGGTCGCTCATCCGTTGCAGTTCTTGACCAGTCAGGGCCCGATCGCCTGGTTGGGCAATTCCTAAATCAGTAGCGATCGCTCGGGCTGTTAACTGGTGATCACCAGTAATCATAATCGGTCGAATGCCTGCTTCGCGGCACTCTTGTACCGCCGCCCTCACTTCTGGACGGGGTGCATCCAGCATCCCCACTAAGCCCAACCAGACTAATTCTTGTTCGGATGTCTCATCTGAACCTTGGCTTGGAATTTCCGCCAGGGGTTTATAAGCAAAACCTAATACCCGCAAACCATTAGAAGCCATGCGATCGTTTTCGGCTAATATCTCATCTCGCTGGTTTTGAGTTAGGGGAATAGTGCTATTACCTACATAAAGTTGAGTACAACGAGCCAAAATTAACTCTGGTGAGCCTTTGGTAAACATTAAATAGCCATGGGAGTTCACCAAATGGCTGATGATCGGATCAACATCACTTAAAGGCGAAACACCTGTTTCTACTTGTTCAACCCTACAAATTACACTCATCCGCTTTCTTTCTGAAGAAAACGGAAACTCACCCACCCGAGGCAATTTACTATCCCACTGGTCTTTTTCAATTCCTCCTTTGGCTGCTAATGTCACCAAAGCCCCTTCTGTCGGGTCTCCTAAAATAGTCCACTGTCCTTGTTGCTGTTGTAAGACAGAATCATTACAAACAGCACAGGCTACTAATAAAGCTTGTAGTTCTCGGTAATCTTGTACCTCAACTTTATTATTTTGCAGTTGAAACTCGCCTTTAGGAGCGTAACCTTCTCCTGTAACGCGGAATTCTTGATGATTGCAAGTTTTTTCACTCGGATTAGAGCTAGAAGCGTTTGTGTAGACAGATTGCACTACCATCTTGTTCTGAGTCAAAGTCCCGGTTTTATCAGAACAGATTGTAGTTACAGAACCGAGAGTTTCTACTGCTGGCAGTTTGCGAATTAAAGCATTGCGTCGTACCATGCGTTGAGTTCCCAAAGCTAGGGTAACGGTGATCACAGCAGGTAGACCTTCTGGCACGACCGCCACTGCCATACTTAAAGAAACTTCCAATAATTCTGTTAAGTTACCACCACGCAGCAACCCCACAATTACAACAATGGCTACCAAAACCAAAGAACCTGTCACCAGGACATTACCTAGCTGAGTCATCCGTTGTTGTAACGGTGTAGGTTCACTTTCCACCGACTGCAACATGGCAGCAATTTTGCCGAGTTCGGTTTTCATCCCAGTGTTGGTGACTAGAACTTTGCCCCGTCCTTGGACAACTTCTGTACCTTGAAAAACCGAATTGATGCGATCGCCTATTCCTGTCTCTTCAGGTAATGTGGTTTCTGCCTGTTTGTTAACCGCTTGGGCTTCACCTGTGAGTGCCGATTCTCGGATTTGCAAGTTAGACACTTCCAACAAGCGTCCATCTGCTGCTACTTGCATCCCTGCTTCTATGAGCATCACATCCCCCGGTACTAAATCCTTAGCTGCCACCTCTGTTGGTTTACCATCACGAATGACGCGGACGTTGGGAGAAGAGAGTTTTTTCAGCGCTGCGAGGGCTTTTTCAGCACGGCTTTCTTGAACATAGCCAAGGATGCCATTGAGGACCACAATTGCTAAGATTGCGATCGTGTCTTTAAATGGTACTTCCCCCGCTTTTAACTCGTTGTTTTGCAGAGCCAGCAAGTCTAAAATCCCGGAAACAATTGCTACAGCGATCAGCATCAACAACATGATGTTTTTGAACTGATCGACCAAAATTTCCCAGGCACTGCGACCACCAGTTTCCTCAAGTTCGTTCGGGCCGTATTGTTCCAATCGCTGTTGCGCTTCTTGAGGTGATAAGCCAGTGTCTGCATTCGTGGAGAGCAGTTCTATTGCTTTATCAACTTCTAAACTATGCCAAACGGTAGTTGAATCAGGCAGAGAATGAGCAGACATCGTGTAGGTTACAGGAAATGGTTACAAAATTCGATCATAATTTAGTGATAGCCAGAAAAACCATCAACTAAAGTTACATTAGGGATATTGCTAACAAGCGTTAACATCAGGTGTGATTTTTCACATTTCCCTACTTTTTTTACGGCATTATCTAAGTGTTATTGCTAAGGTAACTGCTTTTTATAGCACATATTTTTGATAGTTGTGAGTAATAGAAGTTGGGAGTGGAATTGCACAAAACATATCAAAATACATCCTAGTCGTGCTAAATCTTTAGGTACATTAGTTTAATATGAATTTTGCTCTTCCCAGTTTGACCGCTAGCCAGATGTTCGGGCAAAAAACAATTCGACCAATTGGTGCTGCCATTTTGAGTGGCATTGCTTTCTTCCAGGATACTCTGATTGCTATTGATTCTCCTAAAGGGTATCTGCTGCAAATAGATCCTGCCACTGACAACACAAAAATTCTCAATCCTCACCAAAGCAAGGAATTTACAGATGTCACTGGTTTGGCAATTTGGGAAGATACTCTCTGGGTGACAAGGGGTAACAGTGTTTATTTATGTAAATGGAATTCTTGGGGGCTGGAACATTTTGTCACTTTGCCTTACCCTGCTAATGGCATTGCTGTCTGGGAATCAACAGTTTATGTCAGTTGCCAAAAATTGGGAGATATTGTGATTTTTAATCGCGATACCCGCAAAGAAATTACCAGATTTTATGCTCCTGGTGTGGGCGTAGAAAATTTGGCTGTGACTGATGAAATTCTTTGGGCTTGCGATGCAACAGAACAAAGCGTTTACTGCATGGATAGAGCTACAGGGGAAGTTCAATTTAGTGTACTAACACCATTTGAATCTCCTACAGGTATAGCAGTACAAACAGAGAAAAATACAGGTCAACAAACTCTCTATGTCGCCTACGCTTCTGAAGAACCTTATGTGCGCGATAACCCGAATGCTGACCCAAATCATGAACTAGCATATCGCGATCGCACGTTTATTCACCCACTCTACTATCGTTATTTCCCAGAAAAGCGCTACGCTCTTTCTAATGGCTATCTAATTGAAATGTCCTATGTGGAGGAAATAGCGCCGATTGAAGAGGTTTACTTACAAGACCTAGAATGGCGTATTGCCCTACCAAGCGACACAGATCGTCAAAAGGTCAAACATGTTGAACCTGTGGGACTGCCTTTTACAGAAGAAATTATAGATGGGCAACGGGTGGCTGTGTTTAAATTCGATGCTCTGACCCCCGGTGAACGGCACATGTTTGGCTGGAAGGCGGTCTTAGAAGTCCGAGGTATTAAATATCGTCTCACTCCAACCGATGTAGAAGATATTCCTGAACTATCGCCAGAATACCAAACTCGCTATCTCGTAGATAATGATGAATTGGCAATGGATACTACCATTGTCCGCCGTGCTGCCCAAGAAGCAATTGGTACAGAAACCAATTTGCTAAGGAAAATGTACAGCATACGTAATTATGTCTACGACCAGTTGTCTTATGGTATAAAACCTTATATTGATACACCTGATCGAGTATTAGAAAGAGGTGTAGGTTCTTGTGGTGAATATGTAGGTGTGTTGTTGGCTTTGTGTCGTTTAAATGGCATAGCTTGTCGCACCGTCGGACGCTACAAATGTCCTACCTACGCAGAACACCAACATGTTCCTCTGCAACCAGATTACAATCATGTATGGTTAGAATTCTACATCCCTGGTTTTGGTTGGTTGCCAATGGAATCTAACCCTGATGATATTGGTAACAATGGGCCCTATCCCACACGGTTTTTTATGGGTTTGTGCTGGTATCACATTGAAATCGGTAAAGGTATTCCTTTTGAAACTATAACTAGTAAAGGTGTAAGGCTGACAAAAGAAGAAATTTCCATTGGTGAGTTGGCCATTAATCATATTCGCTTCACCATTTTGGGAGAGTTACCACCGTTTTAGCTAACTCCGGGTTTCATATAGCAATCCTATTTGATTCGTGAACAATCAGATCGCCCAGATCCCCGACTTTTCTAAAAAGTCGGGGATCTCTGGGGGATCTATAGGTGATCGCCATTCACACTCACAAAAAAGCGATCGCAAGCCTAATTTTTCCTCATGAAGACTAGACTGTTTGCGAAGCCTTAAAAGCAGAAAATTCACAGATAGAATTAAATGGGCAAAATCGACAGTGATACCCAGGATTGGGCGGAAATATTTGACTAAATTTCTGAGTCTGCTGCTGATATTTTTGCAAATCTTGTTGGTGCTTCTGAGCAATACTAGCTAACTCAAGCTCAATCAAATCTAATTCACTTTTGGTAACACTAATTAACTCCGATTTTTTGGAAAATTCTAAATTATAAAAGGAAGCTATAGCTTTGTGTCTGGGGTAAAGATAACGAGCCGCTAAAAGATAAACTAACGCCTGACGACGGTCAAAAGCAGATTTACCAGTTTTAAAATCTAAAATATGTAAATTGCCTGAAGATTCAATGAAAATACAGTCCATCGCCGCATAGAGGCGGAAACAATAATGCTTTTGATCAATTAATATTGGTTTGGGGAATCCCTCATCACCACGGGTTAACAAAACAATACGTTTCCCTGAAAGCAATGGTTTGTCGTGATATTTCTTCAAGATTTGCAACACACGCTGTTGCACTTCACTAGGTGAATTGCTCAATCTCAATAGCTCAGCAACTTTTTCTACACCGTCTGATTGATTTAGTAGATATCTGTGGTGATGAAATTCATAAACACCTTTTTGTGCTAGCAAGCCTATGCGCTGGGATGATGTAACTTTTGTCAGCAATGCTCTAACTTGGGGTTCATGTTGCCGTGCTTTAATATACCCCCGCCTCATTTGACAATGCCAACGTTGTTGCCCAGATGCTGGGGCAATTAGAGACCAAAGATGATAACTGGCAAAAGGTCGCTCGGGGGTTGACATTACTTAGTAACTGTGAGAGAAAAGACGGGGAATAATATTCGCTTACATAGGCTTTACTCATTTGCTAGCCAAGTGGCTAATCGTACTGCCATTTGTCACGGCAGATTCCTTATACGGTAAAAATTGCTGAGCATCATTTATGCAATGCTAGTAGTAAGTGACAAAGCTCCTTACTGAAATCCAGTTTCGAGCATTGAAATTTACTACTGATAGCCATCACCCAGCACCTGAGTATGGGATTAAATATATCCTTGACTGTGTTTTTGTTGCCACTCTAGAAATTACTAACTACCATTGTAAGCTTACCTCCAGTTAGAAAGGCAGGAGCTTTTGCAACATGGGTATCTATAGTAAATGTTTCTACTAGCCTTGTTTTGACAAAGTTTTGCAACAGTAATTTGAACCAATACCTTACGAATAGTTAAATTTTTTGTCTAAATATTAATTGTGACTTAATAATTACCACTTTTCTATAATCGTGTGGAGAAAGTCTTTGCTTTAGCAATTCGCCGCAAATCATCATGAAAACTTTTACTGCTCTACTGACAATAATAGTTCTTGTTTTTTGGATAATGGCTGTTGCCCTTCTGTCAGTACAAAACGCTACGCCAGTATCCTTACAATTTTTAGGCTTTCGATCCATTCAACTACCCGTAGGCTTATTACTGGCTTTGTGTGCTAGTGTGGGCATGATTGCCATGGGACTGCTACAACCATTATGGAGGTTAACTGCTTCTGAGCAAAGTTATTCCCCGGGACAAGATGACGCGGAATTTTTTGTCGATGAGGAAGATTTTTAAATCAGGTATCATATCATGTTCGCTTAAATACTTATACTGTCGCGTGGGCTGGTAATAGGTAATGGGTAATTGGTAATGGGAAAAACCAATGACCAACACCGAAGCATAATATCGTAAGCAATTAGTCGAACTTGATATCAGTTATCAGTGAATACTTTAGCGTCCTTGTGTGTGTAATGCATTAATTGCTGTAGCACACTTTTGTGTTATTGTTTCTAACTCTTCTTTATCCGTAGAACTGGGGGAAGCAATCAACTCACCAATTCTCACTGTTATGGGAACTGCACGAGGAATCACCATACCTTTTTCTTCTATTGCTTGTGTACCCCACAAACAAACTGGTAACAATGGTGCTTTGGCTTTGGCAGCGATCAACGCCGCACCTCGTTTTGGATCTGTGATGCGTCCGTCAGGAGTGCGAGTACCCTGTAAGAAAATACCGACAGCCCAGCCTTCGTTCAGATATTTTAAGGCTGCACGAATAGCAGTGCGATCGCTTGTTCCTCGGCTGACTGGGTAAGCACCATATAACTCAATGGCTTGTTTTAAAACTGGAATTTTAAAGAGTTCTTCTTTGGCCATGTATGCTACAGGACGGCGTACACAGTTGGAAACAATGGGTGGGTCATAATTACTGGCGTGGTTGCTTACCACCACCAAAGGGCCACTTAAGGGGACATTTTCTGCACCATAGATCTTGCCCCGAAAGTAAACATGTAGCATCGGACTAACAACAGACCACTTAAAGGCTTGATAGAGTAAGAGACTGGCTAACGGTTCGCGGTTTTTGCCCACAGAAGATAATTGAAATCAGACAAAATTAAGGATAAGCGATCGCCACTACTTTTGATCGTTAAACTTAGTTACTGGATAAATTACTAATTTCTCGACTCAAGCCTGAGGCTGCGACAACTGCAATTACCTTATGCTCATGGGAAAATTTTTAGTGCAAGAACTAAGCGAAGACCTTGATCAACAATCAACAGCGTTGCTGAATCAAAATATGAATTTACAATTTACGGGTGTGTAGATACGTGGCAATGCTACGTCTCCACTAAATTAGTAACTATAAGCCTTGTTTTATCTGTGGCGAAGTTGCGTAACCCAAAAATGCTTGAACTGCATCGTTAGGAGGATTTTTATAGACGTAAAATAGCCGACGTTGGTAAGGATATTGTGATGCACCTGGGTTTGTATTATTAACCGTCACAATACGCGCTGTACTTTCTAAGTTTGTATGTTCATATGTTGCGTAGCCAATACCATCGTTATTCAGTTCTGGAAGTGAACCTGTGGTTTCATCTTTGTTCAAAGTAATAAAATTAGCTCCTGTACCAAATCCAGATGTTCTGGATTTGGTGAAGAAAAATGAAACTGCTTGACTGCACAGTAAGGTCTAGAAGGAATATCTTCATCTATAGCCAAAAGAGTTTGCCCAAATGTACCTTTACCTAAGATACGAATTGGGCGATAGCGCATCCTCAACAATAGTTGAGAACCACAACTAGAGCAAATTTCTGCCCTATCTAAATTGTGAGGATTACGACATCCGGGATTTACGCACAGACTCATAAAAGCACGAATTACGTGCTTCCACTATAGATAGTGAAAGTTAAGAAAGGGTTAAGTAGATAGTTCTGCAAGATTACGCATATTCTCTAAAATTAAATCCGAGCAAGTACGTTTAATCAAACCAGTTAATACGTTACCAGGGCCAATTTCCACCACTCGCTCAATCCCATTTTCTGGTAGCGCCAGTGCAATTTCTCGCCAGCGTACTCCCCCTGTCATTTGTTGGATGAGGCGTTGCTTTAAAATTTCTGCTTCTGTGGCTGGAGTTGGTTCAATATTAGATAAAACAGGCACTTTTGCTTTATGAAATTCTACTGAGGCTAATATTTCTTGAAACTGTGTTGAAGCTTCTGCCATTAAAGGTGAATGAAACGCACCAGATACTTTTAAAGGAACTGCACGTTTTGCTTTAACTTGAGATATGACTGCTTGTACGGCTGTGGGTGTGCCAGAAATGACAACTTGAGCAGGGCTATTATCATTTGCCACAACTACATCAGGGGTTTCGGCAATCACTTTTTCTAGTTGTTCGCGGTCAAAATTCATCAAAGCCACCATCATTCCACCAACAGCACTGTCCATCAGTTCGGCACGGCGTTTTACCAAGCGTAACCCCGCAGACCATTCAAACACGCCAGCAACATACAGAGCAATGTATTCTCCCAAACTGTGGCCAGCAACTAAATCTGGTTGTTGTTTTTCCTGTAGGAGATCAGCCAGAATGCTTTCTACTACATATAAACAAGGCTGAGTGTAGATAGTATGCGATAGCTTGTCGGCATCATTTTGACAAATTTCAATCACCGACCAGCCTAAGATTTCTTCGGCTTGAGCAAATTTATCTTTTGCTAAAGGTATATTGATTAAATCCATTCCCATTCCCAATGATTGGGAACCTTGTCCGGGAAACACCCATGCAGTTTTGGTCATTAGTCAAGTGTCAACAGTCAAGTGTTAATAAATTTTGTTGGTATTTGGTAGTTGCTGGTTGTCTGGAAAATGCAACAAACAACAACTAACAAACAAAAAACAACTACTATCTATCTTCCCCATTGAAAAATTGCAGCCCCCCATGTTAAGCCAGCACCAAAACCTGAGGCGGCAATAATGTCATTAGGCTTAATTTTGTTCTGTCGTATTGCTTCATCCAAAGCCAGGGGGATAGAGGCGGCAGAAGTATTGCCATAGTAAGCCAAATTACTAATCACTTTTTGTTCCGGGATGTTCAAGCGCTGGGCAACAGCATCTAGAATGCGCTGATTAGCTTGATGCAATAGGAGCCAGTCTATTTCCTCTACACTGAGGTTGGCGCGAAACAAAGCTTTATCAATAACTTCTGGCACTTGTTGGACGGCGAAGCGGTAAACTTCTTTACCATTCATGGTGATCGGCTGGAAATTGCCTCTACCAACCACAACACCCGGGAGTAATTCTGTGGCGTCAGGTGTGTAGGGAAGGTTTAGGCAATCGTTTTGAGTGCCGTCACTTCTGAGTTCAAATCCCAGTAAGCGATCGCTATCATTTGCCTGCAATACTACCGCCCCAGCAGCATCGCCAAATAGTACACAGGTGCGTCGGTCTTGCCAGTCTACCCAACGAGAGAGAATGTCTGCTCCAATCAGTAAAACATTTTGATATACACCAGTTCTAATAAATTGGGCTGCTGTTACTAATCCAAATACAAAACCTGAACAGGCTGCTGTCATATCAAATGCTACAGCTCTTGTTGCTCCTAGTTTGGCTTGAATTTGACAGGCGCTGCCAAATAAGTCATCAGGCGTAGAGGTTGCCAGTAAAATCAGGTCTAACTGTTGCGGTGTAATGCCAGCCATCGCGATCGCCGCCTCACCAGCGGCAGTGGCAAGATCTGTTAGAGATTCACCTACATTTGCCAAACGCCGTTGACGAATTCCTGTTCTTGTGGTAATCCATTCGTCTGATGTTTCAACCAGTTCCATCAGCCCTTGGTTATCCAGAAAAGTAGCTGGTACTGCTGAGCCACTTCCTGTAATTGCGATTCCTAATGTTTGCACTCCGGGTTCTCCCAAGCTATTGGCGATTTTGTCATTTGTTTTGTTGTTAGTTGGGTGTGGTTGGTTGTTTGTTGTTTATTCCAACCAACTAGCATCAACTAACAAAGAACAAACATGACTATTGACTGTTTTCGGGCAATAGTTGCCCGGAGGATTTACTTTGATATTTAGATTGAATTCTTTGCAGCACCTGGTTATCCACTGCTTCTTTTGCTAATCGAATGGCATTATAAATTGAAGGTGCTTGAGAACTACCATGACCAATAATACAAATGCCGTCAACACCCAAGAGCAAAGCACCTCCGTGTTCTGCATGGTCTATTCGCTGTTTAATCCGCTTTAAATTCGGTTTTAAAATTGCTGTACCGAGTTGACCATGCAATCCCTGGGGTAATTCTTCCCTGACGATTTGCAGCATCACTTCTCCGACCGCTTCGGCAAATTTCAGCAAGACATTGCCTACGAACCCGTCACAGACAATCACATCAAATTGACCGGAGAGGACATCGCGTCCTTCAGCATTGCCGACAAAGGCTATCTGAGAATTTTCCCGCAGTAGTTGATGGGCGCGCACAGCTGCATCATTGCCTTTGCAGTCTTCCTCACCAATGTTCAATAAACCGACTTTCGGTTCCGGAACACCCAAGACATACTGACTATAAACCGACCCCATAACAGCAAACTGCTCTAAAAATTTTGGACGACAGTCTACATTGGCGCCGACATCAAGTATCAGTACTTGTTTGCTGGCTATCATTGTGGGAAACACCGCACCAATTGCTGGACGATCAATTCCCGGCAGTCGTCCCAAGCGGAGCAATGCTGCTGCCATTGCTGCGCCTGAGTGACCGGCAGAAATCACAGCATCTGCCTGCCCCTGCTTGACTAAATCCATCGCCACGTTGATCGAAGCCTTGGGTTTGCGTCTGATAGCGCTTAAAGGCTCCTCATCCATCGCGATCGCGTCCTCAGCCGGAACGATCTGCACCTGCCCCAAATTAGTTTTTGGTGGCAGCACTGCTTCAATTTGTTGGGGATCACCCACCAACAAGACTTCCACGCCCAACTCATCCCTAGCTCGCAGTGCGCCAGCGACGATTTCACCGGGTGCGTGATCCCCTCCCATTGCGTCAATTGCGATTCGTACGCAAGTCGATCCCATTGCTCAGAGCTTCTAGAAACCTTACAAATTTTACCAGATGCCTCTGCTGAAAGTAGTAGATTGCTGGCTGCCAATTCGCATCCGTCAATTCCAGACTGAAGGGAAAAAGTATAAATTAGATAATCAAACTACGGATAAACCCGATGGTTTGTATTTACTTTATCCTTCTTTTTTGTCTTTTCTGCTTTCAACAAAGCAACTAACAAGCCCAACATAGCATGAATTACTCCCCACACCCACTGAATAGACAACGTACAGTGGTTTGTTGTTGTTTGTTGGTTGTTAGTGGTTGATTGTTGGTGAGATAAAATCTTACAAAAATAATAATGAGTGCAGCTTGGCAAAAAACTACGCAGTCAAAAAGAACTAAAAAGCCTAAAATACATCCTTTATAGCCTTTTTGCTTGCAGTAGCATATTTGCATAAATATGAGGAGTGAAGAATGCTGGAATTAATTGGTTCAGGTTTAGTTTCAATGTGGCTGGAAATGGCTGGAGTACAAATCAAGCCTTTGGAACCGATGGATGTTTTAGCTTGGCAAAGTAACCCCAGCTTAATTGTTGCTCCTGATCCAAATCCAGCTGGAGTCACTACAGTGCAACAGTATCTCCAAGGGCTAGCAACATCGAGATTAGTCGCAGCCAACACAGTCCAAAGTCAAGGGATTTGGATACAATCAGGGCCAATACTAATGGCAAATCACCAAGGTACAATTCCTTTGCCTGCGGCCTCATTAACTAAAATAGCGACCTCTCTAGTTGCTTTCAAAACTTGGGGGCCAAACCATCAATTTGAGACTTTAGTCAGCGCCACTGGGCCAATACAAAACGGCGTGTTAAAAGGTGACTTAGTCATTATTGGTAGTGGTGATCCTTTATTTGTTTGGGAAGAAGCGATCGCTGTTGGTAATACCCTCAACAAGATGGGGATCAAGCGAGTCCAAGGTAATTTAGTAATTACTGGTTATTTCGCTATGAATTTTCAACGAGATCCACTGTTAGCAGGTCAGTTACTCAAGCAAGCCTTTGACCACACTACCTGGACTCGAGGAATTGCTTTTCAACACGCACGAATGCCCAAAGGCACACCTAAACCTCAAGTTGCGATCGCTGGTACTGTGAAGGTGGAAGCACAACTAAATCCACAACAAACTCTGCTGGTGCGTCATCGTTCCTTACCTTTGCACCAAATCATTAAGGAGATGAACGTTTTCAGCAACAATGATATGGCTCAGATGCTAGCAGATTTGGTGGGAGGTCATCTTGTTGTGCAGTCAACAGCTGCCCAACTAGCAAGGGTTCCTGCATCCGAAATTCAGCTCATCAATGGCTCTGGACTGGGAGTTGAAAATCGGATTTCTCCTCGAGCTGCTTGTGCAATGTTAATGGCTCTGCAACAGGAAGCACTGGCACACGGCTTAAATTTAGCAGACTTGTTCCCCACCTCTGGCTTTGATAACCGGGGGACATTGCACGCTCGACACATCCCTGCTGGTACTGTGATTAAAACTGGTACTCTCAATGAAGTGAGTGCTTTAGCAGGAGTTATGCCTACACACGATCGCGGTTTGGTTTGGTTCGCGATCATTAACCGTGGCCCCTATGTACCTACATTCCGTGCTGAACAGGATAAATTTCTGCAACGTCTGCTCAAGCAGCTGCAAATCGCTCAAGGCGTTCCTAGTGTCCTCACTCCTCACTCTGGTATTAATTATGTACCGCAACTAGGCGCAGCCAATCGTAATGAGGTTTTATTGAGAAGTTAGTTAATTATTTAGATTGTCGGTAGTTTCTTCAGTTGCGGGTTTATGCTGTATCAACAGCTCGTCTATGCATCTTACCAACAGCCTCTAAATACTAGCTGGTTTTTCCTGATTCAACTTGGTGTCTTAGTGTCTTGGTGGTTAAATAAAATTTCTTTTTTCACCACAAAGACACCAAGGCACGAAGAAAACTTATTTTTTAGGATTACATCACCAAAGAACTACCGCACTAAACTTTTTGTTTAACTATTAACTATTGACTCTTGATTTTTTCCTGCGGAACAATCTCTGTCACTACCCGACCCTGAGAATTACCGCCACTAACAACTATGTTTTCTGTTTGAATATTACCGACGGCTTTTTCACCACTAAATGTCATCGGTGGGTCAATTTGTTTATAAACCACATTACCTTGGGCTTCTATTAATTTATTGTCAAGATACCAAGTTGCTGTATTAGATTTGAGGGACTGGCGTTTTTGTCCTACACCGTTGACGTTACCTGTTAAATAAACTGTTTTTTGAGGAATTTTAAATTCACCTTGATTAGCAGTAACTGTGACATTTTCAGCCCGATGAAATATCTTTACAGGAGCATTTGTCGTAACAATTTCTGTATTCAAGTTCCAGGTCATGGAGTTGCTGGCGATTTGCATTGGTGGTTCCAGCAACTCTATTTGAGCATTCTTTGTGACAGTCGCAATTTTAGTTTTGAGGTTAACTTCGGCTGCATCTCCTTTACCACGATCAGTAATTTGCTTATTTTTATAACGGTCGATTTGTACTGGATGATCAGCGATGAGTTTTTCATCTTTGATTTGCCAAATTAAGTGTTCTGTCCGCATTTGCAATGGTGGATCTTGAGAGTTGGCAACTACTCCCCCAGAAAAATCTATGCGTTGAGTTCGGGTTTTGACTCGTGCTTCTTTTGCTACTGCTTGTAGTTGTTTATGAGTGCCATTAATTTGGTTGCGGACTATTAATAAGTCTTCTTGAGGACGCCATTCCAATTCATTACCGTGTAACACGATTCCATTGCTAGGATCGGTGGCTACTATTTTTCCTTTTAAAAATAATTGCTTACCATTCTGTTCAATATCTGCTTTTTCTGCTTGTACTTGGTAGACAATTTTGCCATCTTGGTATAGCTCACCATATGGATTTTCAACCTGACCAATTTCTTTTTCTTTAGTATATTTGGCTTGTTTAGCAATAACTTTCCAAATTGGTCGTCCAACTTCGTCTGCTTGTTCTAGAGTGACGTCAAAGAAAGTTAATTTGCTATCTGCATCTTGAGGAGATTTGTTCTCAGCAGGTGATTGATTCGATGTGCGATGTTGACCGCCACAAGCAGCTAGTCCAATGACAAGCGAGAAAGTTAAAAATAAGATGCTAGGATGGACGCGCAGAAGAGAAGACAAGGGAGAGGGAAAAGACAAGGAGGAAGGATTGCTCTCATGTCCCCCGTGTCCCCTATGTCCCCTTTGTCCTTTATGTTGCTGCTTCATTCTTGAATTTCCAATTGTCCCTCAGTCTCTCTGGGTTGGTCTAAAAAATCCATACCAGTCAAGGGTCGATAGGGATAACTTTGACGTGGAGTTTTTTGGATATCTTCTTTGATGGCTTCTAGATCAATGTAGCGATCGCTCACGTTGATTAAACTATCGCTGGTCATTGAACGCAAACTGACTACTTCTACCCGTACACCACGGTAACTAACGGAATTGACTGCGTATGCTAGATCCCCATCTCCACTGACTAAAACTGCTGTATCATAGGAATCTACTAAAGCCATCATATCTACCGCAATTTCTACATCTAGATTAGCTTTTTTAGAACCATCTGGTAGCTGCACTAAATCCTTGGCTATGACCCGATAACCATTACGCCGCATCCATAGTAAAAAGCCTTGTTGCTTCTCGTTGGTTCTATCTACTCCAGTATAAAAAAAAGCACGCAGAAGTCGAGAACCACCAGTGAGTCTACATAATAACTTGGTGTAATCAATTTCAATACCCAATTGTAGTGCTGCATAAAATAAATTTGAGCCATCAATAAATATGGCAACACGACCTCGATTTTCCAAAACTTGCTCTGGCGTGAAGATCGAGTCGTTTTCCAGATTATTCAACATTGTTGTCATACCTCATTTTTTATCAAAAAATAATTGATACTTGATTTTTGAGATTTACAAAGAGTTTGAAGAACTTATGATAAGCTTTCAGGGCCAATCGAATTAGCCCCGAGCAAGTAAACAAAATCAGAAATTGAAAGAACTAACTAATGTTATTTAGGTGGTTCTATGCGTTTAAACACTGGAGATGGTTCGCCCAATGTTTGTTTGTCGCTTAATACCCCCCATGTGCCGTGAATGGCAAAAGGAGCAGTGATGGCAGTTTGTGCTTGATTATTAAAATCGATTTCAAAGCCTAGTTGCTGGTAAATACTGTGACTGATGTTTGGGATCACTGGAGATAGGAGGTAAGCAGCCAATCTCACTGATTCCAAGACGGAATACAATACTTTTTCTGTAGCCTGTTGCTGTCCTTGTTTGTATAAAGACCAAGGAGCTTGTTCATCAATATATTTGTTGCTGGCTCGTACCAGTTTCAAGATTGCGTCACAAGCTTGATTGAACGCTAACGCTTCGTAAGCATTTTTTACCTGTTCCCCTAGACGTAAACCTATTGATTTCAATGGACTATCATTAGGTATATCTTCACTTGTAATTGGTGGCACATTGCCAGCACAATATTTTTTCACCATCCCTAAAGTGCGATTGAGCAAATTTCCTAAGTCATTTGCCAAATCTGCATTTAGAACATCAATGAATCTACTTTCATTAAAATCGCCATCTCTACCAAATTCAATTTCCTTAAGGAAGTAATAACGAACAGCATCTGCACTATAGCTTGTAGTTAAAGCTACGGGATCAAGAGTATTACCAAGAGATTTGCCCATTTTCAGACCATCTTTGGTTAAAAAGCCGTGTCCGAAAACCTGTTTTGGTAGAGGTAAATTGGCTGACATGAGCATGGCTGGCCAGTAAACTGCATGAAAGCGTAGGATATCTTTACCAATTAAATGCAAATTTATCGGCCACCATTTTGCTAAAGCGTTCTCTAGTGTTGGTTCTGCATCTGGTTCCAACAATGCTGTTACATAACCTAGTAGTGCATCAAACCAAACATACAGAGTATGCTTCGGATCGGTTGGAACTCTAAAACCTAAGTCTACATTTACCCGTGAAATTGAAAAGTCCTGTA
Organism: Fischerella thermalis PCC 7521; assembly: GCF_000317225.1. GTDB lineage: Bacteria > Cyanobacteriota > Cyanobacteriia > Cyanobacteriales > Nostocaceae > Fischerella > Fischerella thermalis. The sequence continues at coordinate 53,394 of NZ_AJLL01000063.1, read as the reverse complement.
ACCCCTGCTTGACGAAGTTGAGAATTTCATTGCGGCGGCTTTCTGGCTGAATAAAATCTGGTCGAGATTGGTAAAGTTCTTCAAGTTGGGTTTGGTATTTAGATAGGCGAAAAAAATAGTTTTGTTCGTCTCGCCACTCTGTTTCTTTGTTCGTATGAATTGGACAACGGTGTCCCTCTAGCAATTCTCGTTCTTCTTTGAACTCTTCGCAAGAGACACAATACCAACCTTTTTGCTGTCCCTGGTAGATATCACCCTTGTTCCATACTCGCTGGAAGAATTCTTTCACTATTGCTTCGTGGCGAGGATCGCTAGTCCGGATAAAGCGATCATATTTAATATTTAGCACTTGCCACAAAGAAACAAACCCACCAGACATTTGATCGCAGAACTTTTGGGGGGATATACCTTTGCTTTCGGCTGTTCGCTGAATTTTCAACCCATGCTCATCTGTTCCAGTTATCAGTAGTACCGGACGCCCTAAAAGTCTCTGGAAACGTGCGACGACATCAGCTGCGATGGTTGTATATGCGCTACCAATGTGAGGCAAGTCGTTGACGTAATATAGCGGTGTTGTCAGTGCAAATGTTTTTTCTGTTTGATCCACTAGATTCATGCACAATAAAAATATAAGTTGTTAAAACTATTTTCTATCTTACTTATAGAGATAAAACCACGCCATTATATAACATAAACCTCATCTTTTCAACTTCTACTAGAATATTAACAAATTTCTTCAGTTTGGAATTAGTTTTTTATAAGTATAAATTCAGTTAATTTTTACCAAAAACAAAGAAATTCGCAGCTATTGATTTGCTGAAACTTCTTGGTTTAATTGCTTTTGTCGATAGAAACACATATATCGCCTTGAAAAGAGCCGCCAGATTCCAGAGACTAGGGACTAGGGGTTGGAGAAAAATATTTTCGTATAATATTCATGAGAATTTTCTCATAGATGACTTCTATAGAAAAGAAACTTTCAGAAAAAGTAAGGCACAGAAATATTTTATCCTTTGTGATCAACAAAGTTCGTCACGGCTATGTTAAATCTGAGGTATAAAACTGCAATAAAAAGAGTTTTCACAATTTTTTGTTGGCGAGATTATAATTAGCGACTTCTGTGTAAACCATTTTCCTAATTTTATTAACTCAAACATTTCTACCTTAAGGCAGTCCCAGGCATAGTGAAGAAATGTAACGATTAAGTGCAGATAAACACCTATGTTTGTGAGATTTTTATATTAAAGAGTTATGAGTGTAAACAGCCCCCTGAATATTTCTCACTGGTTGTTAGCGGCACTCTCAACCAAGATGTTTCGCTACTATGAGGATCGCATTCCCCAAGATGCCAGTGTGTTGGTAGTGAGCAATCACCGTAGCTTTATGGATGCACCAATCTTGATGGCAGCACTTTCGAGTCCAATCAGATTTGCTTGTCATCATTACATGGGACAAGTACCCATTATGCGAGAAATAGTAGCAGGGTTGGGATGCTTTCCCTTAGAGGCAAATCAACAACGTCAACAAAGCTTTTTTAAGCAAGCACAACTTTTGCTGAAGTCAAAGCAATTGGTTGGAGTTTTTCCCGAAGGAACAGAACCGATGGTGAAATTCACTCAGCCGAACAGTGTGGGTGAGTTTCAACGAGGATTTGCTCATCTGGCATTACGAACCAATGTCAAAGATTTGGCAATTTTGCCAGTTGCGATCGCCTCTATTGAAGAAATTAACACATCAGCTGTTCCCCTGAAACTATTGAACTTGTTTGACCCTTCCGAACCACTATTCGATCAACCAGGCTGGCATCCTTTGGTAATATACAATCGTGTTGCGGTGTTAATAGGCCGTCCTTATTGGATTACCTCCCAACACCAACAACTATACCGAGGTAAACAAGCTAAAACTGTTGTCACTGAACTAACAGAACATTGTCAGGGCGAAATTGCTAATCTATTGTGTGAAGGATCTTATTAGAGTTAGTGGTTGGTTGTTGTTTGTTGTTTGTTGGTTACTTCCAATGACCAATGACTAATGATCAATAACCAACGACTAATGACCAATAACCAATGACCAATGACGATTGACCATTAATCAATGACCCCAAAAGTATCACTAAAGCCGTGTTTTTTGACTACCAAACGTCTTCAGCCAGAATATCCCTTGTTTGTATATTTACCTGGGATGGATGGAACTGGTCAACTATTACGAACGCAAACAGCAGGCTTAGAAGTTGGTTTCGATGTTCGTTGTTTGGCAATCCCACGGGAAGATTTGACTAGCTGGGAAGTATTAACTAATAATGTTTTGGACTTGATCCATGCAGAATTAGAAAAAAGTTCCCAGCGACCAGTTTATCTTTGTGGTGAATCTTTTGGGGGTTGTTTAGCTCAAAAAGTAGCTGTAGCAGCACCGCATCTATTTGCAAGAATTATTCTGATTAATCCTGCTTCTAGTTTTCATCTTCGCCCATTATACGAGTGGGCATCTCAGTTTTCTTATTTGGTGCCATCATCCTGTTTTGACATTGGCGCTTTAGCTTTATTACCGTTTCTAGCAACATTATCACGTATTTCCAGAAGCGATCGCCAAGAATTGCTGAAAACAATGCGTTCTATACCTTCACAAACTGTTCTGTGGCGATTATCTCTAATTCGAGAATTCAGTGTTGACGAACAACAGTTACGTCAACTGAATCAACCAGTTTTACTAGTTGCTAGCACTCAGGATAGACTGTTACCTTCTCTTGCAGAAGCACAAAGATTAGCTAATATTTTACCCAACTCCAAAGTTGTAGTATTACCTGAAAGTGGACATGCTTGTTTATTAGAAACAGATATCAACCTTTACGAAATTATGAAGGCAAATGATTTTTTGGAAAGTGGTGCTAAAGCAGCTGAGGCTATGCAAGTTGGAGGATAAATTTAAAACAATATTTAAGCATGGTAATTCAATCTGATTGACAAAAATGAAGTTTGAGTGAAAACCACACCAGACGCAGAGAACACAGAAGAAGAGAGGAAGAGAGGAAAAATTATAGATTTTTTACCCTTTCCCTACTAGGGAAGGGATTGGGGTTAGGTTCCGTCGAACTCACGTTCAATAATGATTCTTTTATGAATTATCAAGTTGTAGAACAACTAAGTGAAACTCAAATTTCAGATTTATTAGATTTATACAAAAATGAATTCTGGAGTCAACGACGTACCCGTGAAGAAATCGAGAAGATGCTAGCAGCATCGGATATTATCATTGGATTGGTTGATGAGTGCGATCGCTTAATTGCTTTTACTCGGGTTCTCACCGATTTTATATATAGAGCCACTGTTTATGATGTCATCGTCAAACCTAGTCATAGAAATATGAGACTTGGCTCTAAACTGATGGAATTAGTGATCAATCATCCTAAATTATACTCTGTTGAAGTGGTGGCTCTTTATTGTTTACTAGAGATGATGTCTTTTTATGAGCATCTGGGTTTTACCGCAGATGTAGGTGAGTTACAGCTGATGTTCCGTGTTAATAAAAATCATGCCGAAAATATCAACACCAGCAATTATTAAATCCTGAATAAATACCATTTAGAAAAACTCTGCGTCCCTCTGCTTTTCAAATTTACCAAAGAATCGGTGGTAAAATTATCGAAATCCTGAGATTGTGTAGATTAGATAGTCAAGCGATCGCTAACAACCATACATCATTCAAATAAACTATTTCCTAAAATTCAAAAGTAGGAATAATTTCTTGCTCTGCTTTACCTGCTTTGATCCATTCTTGCAGTGCTGGTATTGCTAAAATTGCTTCTACATAATTTTGAGCAACATTATCCAACTGCACATCATAGGTCACAAACCGTAAGACTACTGGAGCAAACATAGCATCAGCAATAGTGAATTGACCAAATAACATATCACCATTAACACCAAAATTTTCTCGGCAATCTTTCCAGATAGTAGTGATGCGGTCAATATCTTTTTGTACTCCTAATGCCATCCCTTTACCAGGAAGTTTAGCGCGGCAGTTCATATTGCCAATTACAAGAGTTAAATCTGTCATATAACAACCCTTCCTTCTCTCTCTGTGTCCTCTGTGTCCTCTGCGGTTTATTTACTCCTAAAAACTTGAACTATCTATAAATTTGTTCAATCCACGCACGCATATCAGATTCAGAACCTGACATAAAAGACTTTCCAGTCACAGGGTCATATGCTTGCCAATAAACATTACCGTGACGATCCATTTTTTGCCAAACTTTTAATTCTTGATTACTTGCCAAATAATTAACTATTGTTTGCCAAAATTTACGCAAGCTTTTTTTAAAAAATGAGTGGATCTTATAGCCAAATCCTAATTCTAAGTTTAGCTGACTCAACTTGAGCTTTGGCGTTACAGAGAAAGCAGGAGGTTTTTTTATGAAAACTTAAAAATCTAATCCTTGGCGTTCTTGGCGTCTATGGCGGTTCATTATTCATTCATCCCCATTTTATGCAACGTATGTGTTTGTGTTAAGAAACTATCGGTTGCGATTATTTAATATTATTAATAAACTTTTCAAAAAGAAAGTATTTGGTTTATGCGATCGCTAAAAAGTTTAATTTTATTCAGTTAAAGATTTTAGTAGCGATCGCACAAACTAAAATTACAGAAGAAGCTTACGCTTTGAATTCACCCAAATCAAGTTTTACAGCGATATTACTTGCGTCTGTACCCACTTGCCTTTAAACGCAAATGTAGACGTAAAGAAGAAGTGCGATAACTGGGTTTTGAGGAATTACATAAACGTAAACGTGGAGAGGTAGGAACGCGGTTGCATACTTGCATATCTTTTTCCTCACTAGTTTCTGCTACTAAATGCAGTTTGCTGTCAGAATTGCTACGACGAAGCAGCCATTTTTCCAACTCTACACACCAGAAGACCAAACTACTCACAGCCAAACAAATCACCAAATCCAGTGCTGACAGAGGTAAAGTATTAAATAGTTTCTGGAAGAACGGCACATACAGTACTGCAATTTGCAAACCTAGTGTTAAAGCTACTGAAGCTAAAAGTGCTTTATTAGACAACAAACCAATTGTAAACAGAGAGTCGCGGTTGGAACGCACTGCTAAGGCGTTACCCATTTGGGAGAGAGTCAAGGTAGTAAATATTACAGTTTGCCAAGCAGGACTGCCTATTTTCCAATACAAAAATCCTGTACCCAGAGATATACAACCCATGAGGATGCCAATCCAGATAATATCCCTTCCCATGCCTCGAGCAAAAATATTTTCGTTGGGAGGGTAGGGAGGACGATTCATTGTGTCTCGCTCTGCTGGTTCCACGCCCAGAGCCAGGGCTGGCAAACCATCGGTAGTCAGGTTAATCCAGAGAATTTGCAGTGGTAACAAAGGTAATGGCATTCCCAAAAAAGGAGCCAGCAACATTACCAAAAGTTCACCAACATTACTGCTGAGCAGATATTTAATAAACTTGCGGATATTGTCGTAAATGACTCTTCCTTCTTTGACTGCTGCTACTAGGGTAGCAAAGTTATCATCTAGCAGTACCATATCTGCTGCCTCTTTTGCTACATCTGTACCCCGGATACCCATTGCCACACCAATGTCGGAGCCTTTAAGAGCAGGTGCGTCATTGATACCATCACCAGTCATAGCGACGATGTGTCCCTGTTGTTGCAGAGTCTGGACAATCTCAAATTTATGTTGGGGAGAAACCCGCGCATACACAGATCTATCATTTAGGGTGCATCGTAATTCCTCAACAGATAATTGCGATAACTCTTCACTGGTAATGATTTGATTATCTGTAGCAATGCCTACTTCACGGGCGATAAATCTAGCTGTCAGGGGATGATCCCCTGTAATCATCACTGGGCGAATACCAGCGCGCTTGCAGGTGAGTACAGCGTCTCGCACTTCTGGTCTTGCTGGGTCGTTCATACCGACCATACCAATAAAAATCAAGTCTTGCTCTACGTCCTCCCACTCATTGACAGACTGCAAAGGTCGAAAAGCTGCCCCCATTACCCGTAAACCATTTTCAGCTAGTTGACTGTGGGTGACACAGATATGTCTGTGCCAAATTTCAGTTAATGGTTTGGCCTGTCCGTTAATCCAGATGTGACTGCAAACATCTAATAAGCTATTAACCGTACCTTTGGTGAAGACAATGTAAGATATTCCCCCAATTTTTTCGCTCCAATGCCAAACTGTTTCCAAAGCGCAAGGAATTCTAGATGGAATGCTAGGGAATTTGTGGATGGTGGTCATGCGTTGGCGCCGACAGTCGTAGGGAACTTCTGCGACACGAGGAATAAGATGCTCTAAGTCAGCCTTCCATAATCCTTGTTGAGCAGCTGCCATGACTAAAGCGCCTTCGGTCGGATCGCCTACAGCCCGCAAATAACGCGGCTCATCTCTGTCTGGTTCTAGCAAAGCATTGTTGCAGAGAGTACTACTAGCTAAAAGCAAAGATATAGCTGGTGGTTGACACAGCAGAAATGGTCTGTCTTGGCTTTTTTCTCCAACACAAGCGCGCATCCGGGTAGTTAAATCTATGCGTTGACCTGCAACATCAAGGACAGTAACTGTCATTCGGTTTTCGGTCAGAGTGCCTGTTTTGCCAGAGCAAATTACAGTCACCGATCCCAAGGTTTCTACAGTAGGCAAATTGCGAATCAGCGCCTGCCGTTTCAGCATTTGGCGCGCACCCAAAGCCAAAGCAATGGTGACTACTGCTGGTAATCCTTCTGGTAAAGCTGCGACTACGAGAGTGATGGCAGTCAAGAGCATGATTTTCCAGTCTTCTCCACGCAGCATACCCAAAACGAGAATAACCGCCACTATTCCTAGAGAAGCTATTGCTAATCCCCGTCCCAGTTCATCTAAGCGCTTCTGAAGTGGGGTTGGTTCTGCTTCCACTGCTTGCACCATAGAAGCAACTCGTCCGATCTCGGTTTTCATTCCAGTTTCTGTGACTACTGCTTGACCCTGCCCGTAGGTAACAACTGTACCCATGTAAACCATATTGTGGCGATCGCTCAATGGCAAGCCTGCTTGAGAAAGTGTTTGTGGCTGTTTGTCTGTAGGTTCTGATACTCCTGTCAGGGTTGTTTCTTGGACTCGCAAACCAACGCTTTCTAAAACACGGCAATCAGCTGGTACGATATCTTCTGCATCCAACTGGATAATATCTCCCGGCACTAATTCACGGGCAGAAATTTCTTTCCACCGACCATTACGCAGTACCTTGACGTTAGGTAAAGATAATTTTTTGAGAGTGGCGATCGCTTTTTGTGCTTGGTACTCCTGACTAAATCCCAGAACAGCAATCAGTGCCACAATGGCTATGATCCCTAATGCATCTTTGTAGTCACCCAACACACCGGAGGCGATCGCTGCCACAATCAAAATAATCACTAAAGTTGCATTTACCTGTTCCCAGAGTATTTGCCAAGGACTTCGTAATTCTTGCTCAATTAACTCGTTGTAACCATGCTGTTGTTGGCGGCGACTGACTTCGGCTGTACTCAATCCCAAAGATAAATCGCTACCCAGTTGTTGCAGAACTTCTTGTGCATCTATTTGGTACCAATTGCTCATGTCTCGCCTCCTCTAATGTGACGGGATGTGAGGTGTAATACGATTTTGGATTTTAGATTGTGAAATTTACTGGATAAGCTTTTTAGCTATCTATCTGTCACAATCTTTTTTCCAATTAGTGTGAGAAAAAATAAGACACATACGGGGAGAATTTTTCTTTGTGTCCCCGTGTCTTTTTCTGCATTATCCATATGCTGATAAGCAGCACAAAACAAGACATACTTATCCAGCAGTAGTTGTTTACAAAAAAACTTTTAGTCAGAGCAACTGCCTTGAGAAAAGTATAGTCCGGTCAAACTCGAAATTAGGAATTTTAATTTGGTAATTGGTAATTGGTAATTGGTAATTGATTTTTCCCATTACTCATTACCCATTACCCACAGATACCGAATTATTTCAATATCAAGTTGCATTCAGTTGTTAAGACTAATATCGCGACGCAAACAAACGAAGATACGGTAAATTTTTTTGAGCATTCTCCACATTACCGCATCTTTTTTTGCTTGCATCAAAACTTCTCCTGTAACCGCAACTTGTATAGGTATATTTGATCTGATCAGGAGATCAGTTATTTTGTAATAAACTTTTGATCCTGATGATTTGGATCTGATAACCTTAGCAGAATTGATGATTTTCGGAACAATAACATCATGTTTGATTTATGCAAAGATTTGATTGTTTTGCTTCTTCTATTGCAGCGCGCTCTTTGCTAAACAAATATGACTTTCCTGAAAATCTATTGTCCTACCTAATTCGTCGTAAGTGTCTACTATTCTCGGCAGCAGGAAGTTCTGCTCTTGCTTGTGCGACTATATCTGTGAAGTTCTCACTCACTGCTGCGATCGCTCTTCTACTGTTTTCATAAAGAACAATTCCGCCTTTAATTGCTGTTTTAGTTAAGGATTTACCAGCAACTGCTACCACTGGTATGGCAATAGGCAGAACAATCACTGCTACAATACCAGGAATGCCAAAGTCCTCAACGACACTCCCAAAGACATTTTTTAAGTTGGGTAAAACTTTGGGTAGCATGGTATTTTCACCCCCTTTTATTTTTACAATCATATTATCTTATCATTATTAATCAAATTATAGATAAACAAAAAAGCAATTTATATGTTAATAAATATTGCTTGTTCTTATTAAGATAAGTTAATATTGTTACTGTAATTACTGCGATCGCTTCTGGTGAATTGTCTTTGTCAACACCGACTCAGAGGATGTCTGAAAAGTATTGAAGATGGGGTGTAGACGCTCTGCGCGGCTTCCCGTAGGGTAGGGGTGATGGGGAAAGGAGAGGTGTCAGGGGTGGTAAATAATCAACCACTAACAACCACCAATCAACAAACAACAACCAACAACCAACCTTACCTGACAGAAAATGCTTCGCTGAATCTGCGAGTTACAGGTTCTAAAATGAAAGTCAATACTGACTTTTTACGGGTGACAATTTCACCATTAGCAGCCATACCAGGAGTAAAACCAACTTCTTGACCCCGCACCATCAAAGAGTGTTTTGCTAGCTTAATTCTAGTGGGGAAAACTAAACCTAATTCTTTATCAACAATGGCATTGGGACTGACTTGAAGAACTTCTCCATCAACAACGCCAAATTCCTGAAACGGGAAGGTGGCCATTTTCACTTTTGCTTTCATCCCTTGGCGAATAAAACCGATATCACGGTTGAGGACTTTGACTTCCAGGAGCAATTCTTCCCCATCTGGCAGAATGGAAAGTAATTCTTCACCTGATTGTACAGGCCCTTTAGTAGCTTTGACTCTATAGACTGTTCCTGACACTGGAGCTTCTATGGTTTCTAACTGTCGCTGCTTTTGCGCTTGATCTAACTGACCTTGAACGTTGGTGAGTTCTTCTTTACGTTTGTTAATTTGGGTCAAAATTTCACTTAAACGTTCTGAAGCTAAACGCTGTGCTTGAGTGCTAGCGGCTTGATAAGCTGCTTGGGCTTGGAGAATTTCTTGCTTTTGAGCATCAATATCTTTTTTTAAAGATACGACTTTATCTTGCGCCTCTGTGATTTTATTTTGAGCGTTGGTGACTTCATCATTGGCTCTGGTAATTTCTGCTTTGGCGCGATTGAGTCTATCTTGTGCTTCTAGGTAATCTATTCTAGGTATGGCACCAGAATTATCGAGGGTGCGTAATCCTTGTTCTCTTTGTTGAGCGATCGCCAAATTACTAACAACTTTCTCTCGCAGACTTTTGGCATTGATGAGGTTGGTTTTGGCATTAGCAAGGCTAGTTTGGGCGTTAGCTAAGTTATCTTGCAACCGACTAAGGCGGACTTTGGCTTGTTCAATCAAGGCTTTTTGACGATTTGCTTCTGCTTCTGCTGCTGCTTGACGTGCTTTGTAATCTTGTAGGCGCGAAGTCAGAAGTTGATCTTGCAGTTGTGTACCTGTGGTTGTTGCTCCTGTACGTTCTGCATCCAAACGTCGTAAGTCTGCTTTGATTAAATCAGCAGATTTACTGAGGCGTACAACATCAGATTGTTGTATCTCTGGGTCACGTTCAATTAGAACCTGGCCTTTGTTGACGCGATCGCCTTCTTTAACTTTCACTGCTAAAATCGAGCCATTTCCCAGGGATGTAATCGGTCGTACTTGGCTAGAAGCAATTAACTCTCCGCTTGCTGTCGCCACTTCATCTACTTCGGAAAAATGTGCCCATGCGATCGCTCCAAACACGATTGCACTAATTGTTCCCGCTAATAATCTTGTATACAAAGGCGGTAATTCTTGCACCGCCTTACCCAATTCATAAGACAGTTGTTCGTCTGGTTTAGCAAATCTTTGTTTTGTTTGACGTGCTTGAGCAGCATTTGCGGCTAGGGAGTATCTCATAGAATTTTGTTGGTGGTTAGTGGTTAGTGGTTGTTTGTTGGTTGTTGGTTGTTTCCCAACAACTACTAACAATCAACAACCAACTAAATTAGACTGCTAAATAACGCCGTAAAAAATGTTCTAGTGTTTCCAACTCAAAACCGAAAATCGCTTCTAAGTTGGTAATTTCTTCAGTTGTACAGAAAAATTCGTTTGCCAGCAATGTGCGAAAGGTTCCCAAATTTTTTTGTGCTTGGGGATTAATAAAACCCAACACACCACGCAAACCGTCAATCATAAATAGTGGCGGATTAATTATGATTGGCTCTTTGTTAAAGATGCGACCGAAAATTCTGGGAATATCTTCACGTAATAAAATCTCTGGTCCTCCAACAGGTAAAATTTGATTGCGAGCGCCCGCAACTGTCACAGAATCTACTACCATCCTTGCTAAATCGTCTGTACTCACAATCGAAGTCCGGTTTTTGGGGTCGCCAATTAGCAAGTATACCCCTGTTTCCCGAAATCGCTCTGCCAATGGCAGCAAGTTAGATGCTAATCCAGCTGGACGTAAAATAGTGTAATTTAAGCCACTGCTTTCTAAATATCTTTCTACTGCTCGTTTGGCCTTGAACACCGGAGCATCTTCATATCCTCGGTCAGCTCCTAATACGGAAATTAATACAAAATGTTGCACTCCATTGACTTTTGCTTGGTCAATTAGCTCTATATTGGCGCGGTAGTCTAAAGCTAAGGGATTGCCATCAGAACTGTGAGTGCTGATAATGTACTGGACATCTTGACAAGCTTTGTGAATATCTTTTTGTTGTTCTAAATCACCAATAAAAATTTCAGCACCTCGATGTTCTAACTCTCCATAACGCGAGGTGAGACGAACAAATGCTCGAACTGACATTTCGCGATCGCGCAGAATTCGCACGACACGACGACCTATTCCTCCGGAAGCTCCTGTGACTAGAAACATAGTGATTTTGGGTTGGGTGTAGGGGGCGGGGGAGAGGGTGACGCAAAGACAAGGGAGAGTATTTGATTAACATTCTCCCTTGTCCTCCAACTCGTCCCCCCTATCCTCGATCCCTTGTATTTTAAACTTCCAAAATTAGGAGGTAGTAGCGTTAACCCTCTAGCTAATGCACCATCACAGATGTGAATTTGACGGAATTAGAAAAGTTTGGCGATCGCGTTTCATGTCTACAATTCCAGAATTACAGGAGCATGATCACTAGGTTGAGTTAACTTTCTTGGAAGTATATCTATAGTGCAGCTTTTTGCGAGCTCGTACAAATTGGGTGTGAGATAGTGATGGTCAATTCGCCAACCCAAGTTGCGGCGAAATGATGCGGCGCGGTAATCCCACCAGCTATAGTACCCACCTTCTGATGTGAATTTGCGAAAAGCGTCAGCAAATCCCAGTGTCAAGATATCCCGCAGAGCTTGGCGCTCTGGTTCGGATGCCATAATATGATTTTCTGGATTCACTTTTTCGTGGATATCTTTATCTTCCAAGGCAATATTAAAGTCACCACACATACAAATGTTGGGTGTGGATGCTAGCAGAGTTTGCAAATACTCTCGCAACATTGCCAACCATCGCAATTTATATTCGTACTTTTCGCTGCCTACTGCCGAACCATTGGGTACGTAAAGATTCACTATTCTCATACCATTGATTACACCGGTAATTACTCGCTTTTGCTCGTCAAATTCTGGTGATATTTCTGGCAAGATTGATGTAAAACTGGTGCTGATATTTTGTAGAGGTTGTAGGCTGACAATGGCAACCCCATTGTAAGATTTTTGACCAGATAGATAGATATGGTAGCCTAATTCTTCAAATGGCGATCGCGGAAAATTATCATCAATTACTTTAGTTTCTTGCATACACAATACATCAATTGGATTTTGAATTAACCAATCAACAACGTGCTGCAAGCGGGTGCGAATAGAGTTAACATTCCAAGTAGCTATTTTCATTTGTCATTTGTTATTGGTTATTGGTATTTAGTACTATTTCTCCTCATAGTCCTTTTACTTTTGCCTTTGTCTATTGCTTACCTCACCCCGGCTATGGCATCCCTCTGGTGAACCCACGGAGAGGGGACAGGGGTGAGGTTGTGTATTTGATTTAGTTTGTGTTCCTTAAATTGATCTGTTTGTAGAATTTAGTATTTTTCACTACAAAACTCTTGATTGTCTATGATCCCCAAGATAGATGCAAGCAAAGTATTACTACTTTTAAATTGATCAGTATAGTTACCTGATTGCTTGTGCTGATGCTCTACAATGGCTAGTACATTGTGGCAAAGCAAAGATAATCAAAATATTAAGAATATATTAAAAGCTGATTTTCTAAGCTTTTTATGTTCTGTTATCTATCTTTTGCCCTAGCAGGCGATCGCAAAGTTCGGTTAATTGATCTTGCACTACCAAGAGTGACTCAGGTTAATGTTAAAGTCAGATAGTTAGGTAAAAATGCTCTACCTAATTGCATGTAAGTCCTACTAACTAAGGACGATATCACCTGCTGAACCAAAACAACTTATGAAAATCGCTCAAGTTGCCCCCTTGTGGGAACGAGTTCCACCTCCAACGTATGGAGGAATTGAACTAGTAGTGAGTCGCTTGACCGATGAACTAGTTCGTCGCGGTCATGAGGTCACTCTGTTCGCTTCTGGAGATTCACAGACTTTGGCTAAGCTAGAAGCAGTTTATCCCCGTGCGCTGCGCTTAGACCCCAACGTCAAAGAGTACACAGCATATGAAATGCTTGAACTCAGCCAAGTTTACCAGAAAGCAGCGGAATTCGACTTAATTCATTCCCATGTAGGGATTTCGGCTTTAGCTTTAGCGAGTTTAGTACAAACGCCTACAGTGCATACTCTGCACGGTAGCTTCACCGAAGACAATCGCAAAGTTTACAGACATCACCAAAAGCAATCATACATCAGTATTAGCAATGCCCAGAGACAAATAGACCTGAATTACATTAGTACAGTTTACAATGGAATTGATACAAACGATTACCCTTTTGTAGACAAACCAGATGATCCACCATATCTAGCATTTTTAGGTCGTTTTTCGCCAGAAAAAGGCCCACAGCACGCGATCGCTATTGCCAAAAAAACAGGTTGGCGGTTGAAAATGGCTGGAAAAGTAGATGCAGTGGATTTAGATTTTTTTGAAAAAGAAATTGCTCCCCAAATTGATGGTCAGCAAATTCAGTTTCTTGGAGAAATAAATCACGCCGAGAAAGCAGAACTTTTTGGTAATGCTGCAATCACTCTGTTCCCCATAACTTGGCAAGAACCTTTTGGTTTGGTAATGATTGAATCAATGGCAACTGGTACACCAGTCATTGCAATGAATTGGGGTTCTGTACCAGAAGTTATTGCTCACGGTGTGACAGGTTTTGTTTGTCAAAGTTTTGAAGAAATGGCGACAATGATTCCTAAAGCACTGGAATTAAATCGTCGTACTTGCCGAGAATATGTAGAAAACAAATTTAGCGTCACCCAAATGGTAAATGGGTACGAAGCGGTTTATGAACAAATTATCGCTAGCCGCGCTAATTTAAATGGACGAATTCATTCTGCAAAAATCCTGTTTTAAACAAGTTTTTCTAACCACATTTTGAAATCAACAATTTTTTAAGGAGGACATTAATATGAACATGAGAAGCAACACATGTCCATGTTGCGGAGATTCTCTGTTGCGTCATGTCCGTCATGGTGAACTCTACTGGTTTTGTCAAACATGTCGACAAGAAGTGCCACTGTTAAGTGCTAATATCAATCGTCTCTCAAGTGTGGTGGAAAAGAGAGTGGTTGCTAAAGATTAAGGGATGAGGAATCGGGGGTGATTAGAAGGTGTGAGGAATGTGAGGAGTGTATAGACGCACCTTCTTAGGCTTCCCCTAAGGGTGGAGGAGTAACCATCAAGTAAGGATAATTTGAGGTGTAGTTGATATGTATAATTACCCTGATGATTATCCTTACACAAACTGATCGCCTGATTATTCGTACTTGGGTTCCAGAACAAGACGCTGAGCAAGCATTTCAAATTTACGGTGATCATGAAGTCACACGCTTTTTGATCACCAAAGTTGATAGTGTTGAGAGTTCCAGAAATCTACTGCAACGGTGGGTGACAAACTTTGCCGGCGTTGCATATTTGCGGGATGATTTTATTTTCTCTTTTAATTGAAAAACTCAATTCTTGGCATTCTTGGCATCTTGGCGGTTCATTATTCATCCCCATTTTATGCAACGCCACTTTGCCCAACTCAATAATGGTACTGGCTTATGGGCGATCGCTCTTAAAGATAGTAGAGAAATTGTTGGAACTATTATTTTGATCCAACTGCGAGATGAGAAAGAAAACTTAACCCAAGATTACGAGATTGGCTGGCATTTGAAGAAATCGGCTTGGGGTAAAGGATATGCGACTGAAGCAGCAAAAGCAATTTTGGATTATGGATTTAACACTTTAAAACTACCTGTAATTTATGCGATCGCGCGTTCAGAGAATGTCAGATCACTGCGCGTTATTCAAAGATTAGGCATGATTCCCATTGGACGCACAAATCGTTACTATAAAATGGAACTGGAAATGTTCAAGTTAGAAGCGCCTAAAGAGCAGACACATGAATAGGCGCTTCTTCTTGTTTTCAGCTTCAATGATGAAGTTTTAAACTCGGCTATTTTCATTACAAGTGAAAAGTTTCTCGTTTTAACCTAGAAGTTTCTCATCTGAAGTGAGAAATTTCTCGTTTCAAGTAAGAAACTTTTCATTTCAAGTAAGAATTTTCTCGTTTCAAGTGAGAAATTTCATGTTCCAAACTCGAATGCTGAACCTCAAAGCTTGAAAAGTAAACTTCTGAGGTTGGATGATGGTGTAGCAGAGGCGATCACACCTACTTTATCTATGCTTATTTTCAATTTTCAAAATAGACCCCTTTCCCTTTTCGCCTTTAACCTATAGACTGTTGCTGTGCTATTTGCCTAACTGCTTCAATCTCAACTTCTAACTGTTGAGCTATTTCTTCTACACTCACTCCTGCTTTTAGCAACAGGGGAACAGCAGCTAACTTACCTTCTTTGACTCCTTCTTGTCGTCCTTCTTGTCGTCCTTCTTGTCGTCCTTCTTCCAATGCTTCTTGGTAAACTCTAGTTTGTTTTAGTTCGCTCAATTTCAGCATCTCTTCCACCTCTTGGCGGCTTAATTGTGGAAATTTGTAGACTATGATTGTTTCGATTAAATCTATTATCGCTCTTGCAGATAAACGATCTCCTCCCTCTTGCCTTGCTTGTGCAATGAGTTGTTTCGCATAGTTAGCAGCATTTTCTTCTGGTTCTACTACTAACTTAACAACACCAATACCCAAAGACCTGTTTGCTGAGGTTTCTAGTTCATCAAGATAAACACGCTGCACTTTTGAACTTTCTAGTAAAACCTGATGCAGCCTGTTTTTATCTGGTTCCAGGCTCCGTTTAGGGTAAATAACAACAGTGTACCAGTCGTAGGTAGATGGATTTTGGTCTAAATACAGAAATAGTTCTGCAAATACCCGGTGATAGAGAAATTGATCTTTTTGAAACTGGACTTCACAGAAATATACTGTTTTGTCTGGACTGTCTTCTGGTGGTAGAAATACGCCATCAATACGAAAAGCGGTTTGTTTAATTTCTACCGAGCGAAACTGATAATCTTGACTATTACTGGGGGAGCGTCCAATCAACTCAAAGAAAATACTGGGAAATTCTGCAAATAATTGGTAAAAAATACTGTCTGTTTTCACTTTTGCCGTTGCTGCAAAAATTACATTTTTGCATAGCCTGCTCTCAATCTACAATGCGATCGCACTACTCAAACTCAACACGTAATGCGATCGCATCTCCCTATTTACTTGCTTGTTTTCTTGAGAGCCAACAACATTTCCATATGAGTGGTAGATTTGTCAGGACTGGTAGTAGTCAGACCAACACCATTATTAGGATTTTTGTTCTAGACATGGTTATTGTTCATTTTTCTTAAATTGTCATCAATTTTGATACAAGCGTCATTGTGGGGTTTTCGTAAATTACATCATATTGACCAAATCTTCCTAGTACTCTGTCACACAAACTTTGCCGAGTAAACCAATTTCTAGTTTTATCCTCTCCTCTTCTTCCTCTGCGTCCTCTGCGCCTGGTGCGGTTTTTTATTTAACTCCAGACTACTAACAGCTTGTCTATTCTGCCCAATACTTAGCCCGTTCTACTGCCTTTTGCCAAGTAATAAAATTGACCATTGCATACTCACTTCTATCACTAGGCGAGAAGTAACGATCAATTTGCCTTTGCTGTACTAGTTCCGCATAACTCTTCCAAAATCCCCCTGCTAAACCAGCCGCAAAAGCAATACCTTGAACTGTGGTATCCCGGTTCACTGGACGTTCCACCGCAATACCTAACAAATCTGCCTGAAATTGCATGAGAAAATTGTTCTCACACGCACCACCATCTACTGTTAATTTTTGTAGTGGTGTGTTGCAAGTTACACTGATTGCTGCCACTACTTCTTTAACTTGGTAGGCGATCGCTTCCAACACAGCCCTAACTAAATGCTGCGGTTGGACGGCGGCGGTAATACCAAAAAAAGCTCCCCTGGCACTCATATCCCAGTGGGGTGCGCCCAGTCCGCTAAAGGCAGGTACAAAATATACACCACCGTTATCTGTAACTTGATTGGCGATCGCTTCTGTCTCCGCAGCAGTTTTGATTAATTGGATGCCATCCCGCAGCCATTGGATACATGCTCCACTGGTAAACATGCTACCTTCGAGGGCGTAGCCCACATCTAAGCTACCGTTGCGAATTTGCGTCCATGCGACTGTGGAAATCAGTTGATTTTGAGAACGGACGATGTCGCAGCCAGTGTGAGCAACTAAAAAGCTACCAGTACCGTAAGTACATTTCATTAAACCAGGGTGATCGCATCCATGACCAAATAAAGCTGCCTGTTGATCGCCCAAAACGGCAGTGATGGGAATTTCTGCACCTAGTAAACTGGAATCAGTAACACCAAATTTCCCTAAACTAGGTAGTATTTCCGGCAAAATATGAGCGGGAATTTGAAATAATTCCAGTAAAGTTTCATCCCATTCACAACTTGTCAAGTTCATCAGCATTGTGCGGCTAGCGTTGCTGTGATCAGTCGCGTGAACTTTGCCGCCTGTGAGTTTCCACAGAATCCAAGTATCAATTGTTCCAGCTAAAACATTTTTGAGATCAACATCTGTAACATGATCTAGCAACCACCTCAGCTTTGTAGCCGAAAAATAAGCATCAATCACTAAACCAGTGCGATCGTAAATCTCTTGGGCGTAACCTTGTACCTGTAATTGATTACACAAAGGAGCAGTGCGGCGATCTTGCCAAACTATCGCGCGATGCAGGGGTTTTCCAGTAGTTTTATCCCAAATTAGACAGGTTTCCCGCTGTACCGTTAACCCCATTGCCACAATTTCACTGGGAATAATTTTGGCATTAGCGATCGCAGTTTGCACTACCCTGTAAGTATCTTGCCAGATTTCCTCAGCATCGTGTTCTAACCATCCCGGCTGAGGATAATACTGTGTTAATTCCTGATATGCTTGTCCGACAATTTTACCAACAACATCAAACACAAAAGCGCGGTTACCAGTCGTACCTAAATCTAATGCCAGAATGTAGCTCATGTTGAGGTTCCCGATACCTAATTCATTCTTTGTGCTTGTTGCAACAGTTGCTCGGCTTTGTTTGCCCATTCGGGATTATTCTGAGCTTTGTACAAATCTCTGGCAAATTGTAATACTTGTACTGCATCTGCATATTGCTGCAATTGGATAAAAGCTAATCCCGCACCGTAATAAGCATTGGGATAATTAGAGTTAGCTTCAGCAGATTTTCTAAAGGCTTCTAGGGCATCTTTTGCTTTGCCTTGACCATATAAAACTGAACCAAGACTATAATAAGCTTCTGGATATTTGGGATTTATTTGTATTGCTTTGCGGAAGGCATCTTTGGCTTTATCGAGTTTGTTTTGTTGCAGATAACATATGCCTAGATGATAAGCTGGTTCTGGTGCATTTTTGCTGTATTCCATTGCTTTTTTAAAGGATGCGATCGCTTTATCCCAATTTTGCTGCTGTTCTCTTACTAATCCTAAATTGTAATGAGCCACACCCAATTTGGGATCAAGTTCTATTGCTCTTTGTAAATAATCATTTGCCTGCTGTAAATTATTGCCTTCTAATAACGCACCGCCCAAATTCGCATAAGCTAAAGCAAACTTGGGATCAACTTGGGTGGCTCGATAAAATGCATCCGCAGCAGATTGTAATTGTCCAGCTTGCCGCAGTGCTAAACCCAAATTGTAATGTGCTGGCGCGAGGCTGGGATCTAATTGGGCAGCTTGGCGAAAATAGGCGATCGCATCTTGTATTCTCCCTGTCTGCACAGCTTGTAATCCTTGATTTAAATAGTCTGTGGCGTTGCTAGGAGTATTCTGTGCCAACAAAGATGGAGGAAGAGGGAGACTAGGGGAAGGTAAGAGAATGATTCCACTTATAAATATGAAACTTGCCCATGTCTGGCGGCGATATTGATAGAGTTTAACTGGCATATACTTTAACTATCTCGTAACTGCATTTAGTTACGTTTTATTAACAAACATTTGGTTGATTTTGCAATCTTTTTACTAAACTTTAATTTTATATAGATAAATTCGTAGATTTTAATTTTTAGTGACCGAAATCTTACAACAAAATACGATTGTTTGCCGGTTGGTTAAAGGCGAGTTAATGTCAATTTAAAGGCGGGATAATTTCCTAAATAACGGTTTTGAACTCTTCATAACTCAACTATAAGGCGGTTATGGACATAAGACCGCAAAGGAGTTTTTATGAACGAAAAAGTGAAATCGGGTTCGCGAAATGTAGCAATTGTCGGCCCTTATTTGAGTGGGAAAACAACCTTGCTAGAAAGCTTGTTATTTGTAACAGGTGCTATTTCTCGCAAAGGCAGCGTTAAGGATGGTAACACAGTCGGCGATAGCTCTCAAGAAGCACGCGATCGCCAAATGAGTGTAGAAGTCAGCACAGCCAGTACTGAATACAATGACATTCGCTTCACCTTTATTGACTGCCCCGGCAGTGTAGAATTTGCTCAAGAAACTTACAACGCCTTAATTGGAGTTGATGCGGCAATTGTAGTTTGCGAACCCATCAATGATCGCGTCCTCACCCTTGCTCCTCTATTTAAATTCCTGGATGATTGGGAAATTCCCCATCTAGTCTTTGTCAACAAAATGGATCGGGCGAATATCCACGTTTTGGAAACACTGCACGCCCTCAAAGCTGTTTCTAGTCGTCCCCTCGTCGCGCACCAATACCCAATTATGGGAGGGGAACAGCTAATTGGTTTTATTGACTTGGTTACTGAACAAGCGTACCATTACCATTCCGGCGCACCTGCTGATCCAGTCCCATTTCCCGAAGAACTAAAAGAAGAAGAACACATTGCACGAGCAGAAATGCTCGAAGCTTTAGCAAATTTTGACGACCACTTACTAGAAGAACTTTTAGAAGACATTGAACCGCCCCAAGAAGAAATTCTCAAAGATTTAAAAATGGAATTAGGGGCGGATTTAGTAGTACCAGTATTCTTTGGTGTTGCTGAACAAGATTACGGAGTTAGACCCCTACTAGAAGCCTTAGTAAGAGAAGCACCTGAACCAGAAACCACAGCTGAACGCCGCTTAAGTAACCAAAAAGACGGCACCACGATCGCCCAGGTGTTAAAGACCTATTACACTCCTCAAGGTGGAAAACTTTCCTTGGTGCGGGTTTGGCAAGGTAAATTAACTGATGGTATAGTCCTCAACGGTGTCCGGGCTGGTGGTATTTATCGTCTTATGGGACAACAGCTACAACAAGTTAATCAAGCTGGGGCTGGAGAAATTGTCGCTTTAAGCCGGATGGAGGGTATCAAGACAGGAGATACACTTTCTAACAATACTGCTAAGGAATTGCCCAAAACTGGACAACTAGAACCAGTTTATGCCCTGGCGATTATTCCCGAAAAACGCAACGATGAAGTGAAGCTAAGTGGTGCGATCGCCAAGTTGTTAGAAGAAGACCCTTCTCTTGCTTGGGAACAACACGGTGACACCCATGAAGTTATCCTCTGGGGTCAAGGCGAAATTCATTTGCAAGTGGCACTAGATCGCCTGCGCCGCAAGTATAATTTGCCGATGACAACCCACTTGCCACAAATACCTTACAAAGAAACTATCCGCAAACCAGCTTCATCAGTTCACGGGCGCTACAAGCACCAAAGTGGTGGTCACGGTCAGTTTGGTGATGTTTATCTCGACATCCAACCCTTAGGACGAGGTGAAGGTTTTAGCTTCAAGGAAACCATTGTTGGTGGTGTGGTTCCCAAGCAGTATATTCCTGGTGTGGAAATGGGTGTGCGGGAATTTTTAGCACATGGGCCATTGGGTTTCCCGGTTGTAGATGTGGCGGTAACCTTAACCAACGGTTCTTATCACACTGTCGATAGTTCCGAACAAGCATTTAAGCAAGCTGCCCGTGTAGCAATGCAAACCGGAATGACTCAGTGTCAACCCACCCTCCTAGAACCAATTCTGCGAGTACAAGTCACAACCCCCAGCGAGTTCACCTCGAAAGTTATGCAGTTGGTGACTGGTAGACGGGGGCAGATTTTAGGTTACGAAGCCATTCACGATTGGCAAGGTTGGGATAGCATTACAGCTTATTTGCCCCAAGCTGAAATGCACAATTTTATCGTAGAGTTGCGATCGCAAACTCTCGGCGTTGGTTCTTTCCACTGGGAATTCGACCATCTGCAAGAAGTACCTGATAAGCTAGCTGAAAGAATTCTGACTACTAACAGTGGTAATGGAGGTAATGGGAACAGTAAATAGTTTGGGTTTTTTAGACTGATTGATTTTGGGACACCTATTATGGGTGTCCTTGATTTTGTTTTTCATTCCAGCGATCGCATCCTTGCAAATCAAATCTATACTATGTATCGGGACTCAAAGGTAGCCCCCCAAACCATTTTGCAAAAGTTAGTTTTTTTAAAACGAACACCGATGCACACGGATGAACACAGATAACTTCTTTTTTTTGACTAATACGAAAAGCGCTATATCAGGAAAACTCTGCGTTTAGCCATCAGCAGTGATCGCGAATCACATTAAGATTCTAAAATTTTTGTTAAATTAATTGTCCCAAGCCCCAAAGTTAAAAGGATGAGCTTATGACCCACCCTTTTGTAAAGAAGAAATATAAAAATTTATGTTGCAGCAGATAAGGAACCATGAATTTACAATAAACGTCATAACAACGAGTGCTTTCAGTTTTAATGCTCTTCTACACAAAGCTAGCCGAACTGAAACTAGGTTGTTGCATGTAAACGTCTGGGCGTACCTAAAGAAATAACACGTGGGTCTGCTTCTAATCTATGTAAATCTGTTTCTGTGACTGTTGCCGTAAACAGCTTAGGTGATATTTGAGCGCGGAGGTTGACAAAATTTGGTATATAACCATCCTCAGCCACCTTTACCGTGACTGCAATTGGCTCGTCGGGACTTTCATTTTGTCGCGCCCAGTCCACTATGTTCGGTTCTATTTTTTTTAGTTTGTCGCCTGAACATTTAATCAAGCGTAGGTGCTTATTACTCATTTGCTTACAACCAAATTATCCATTATAACATTACAGGAAAATTTAGTTCAGATATGCCTGGAATCATAATATCATAACCGATTAAACTTGTCTTGTACAGCTAACACAACTGCATTGAGGTCGATCGCTCCATAACCGTAGCGCTCCGGCTGGCTGTGTGTGGGAAAATTCTTTTGGGTACTAGCCGCTAAAAGCTCACGAATCTCCTCAATGGTGAGTGACTGGTTATGGGCAAGGGCTTCAGCAAATATTAAGGCGATCGCCCCAGTCACAACAGGAGCAGCCATACTAGTACCAGACATACGTACAACTTGAGTTCCTGTCCGTGAGGCAGCAGCCCAGATGTGATGACCAGGAGCAATCAAATCAGGTTTTTGCCGTCCATCGCGTGTGGGGCCGGAACTAGAAAAGAATGATAGGGGCTTATTGGTTTTAGTATTATCGTAGGAACCAACCACGATGCTTTTATATCCACAGGCGATGGTGTTGAGGGTATGGGTATTATCGTGGGGAGGAACAAAACAAGTTTGGCTGTGATCTTCACGCTCAATCCAAGCATGAAATTTCCCATTGATGACATGAATACCGTGGAGGCGTAGCGTCCAAATCCCACCTGGTAAATCAGGTTCCATAAACACGCAAATAACGTTATCTCCGTTATTGGGGTCAGAGTGGCGGTTAGTGAAAAATATGATGGTGTTGTCTTCAGTGTCTACCACTTCTCCGTTTTCTCCCAAATCTACCCGACCTAGACTACTACCATCGGGAGCAATAATTTCTAATTGGAAGCGATCGCCCCCGTCGTACCATATTTCTATTTCTTTTTGTCTGGGATTTCTGTGGGGGATTTGCCACTGGAGATCAAAATGCTGATTGGGCAACACAATTCCAGATGCATGGATACCTGTATCGTAGCTATTACCAGCAGCAATTACTATAGCTCGGTTTGGTTTTTCGGAAACTAAAGCGTCAATACCCTGTTCAACTAAAGTTGTACCGTCATGAGGCCCACCATACAACCCCAAACTAATGTTAATTACACAAGGGCGATCGCCAGCAATATCAAAGATATATCTCATTGCTTCCAACAGCGCCACCGTATCGCCAAAACAACTTTCTACGGCTTGTTCACCATTTTCAATCAGGGGAGTATATTCATTTTGAGATAGTTGAACAAACACGATATCTGCGCCAGGGGCGACACCCGACAAACCACTCCCTTGTCCGTTACCAACGGCAATATCCATGACATGAGTCCCGTGGGACCTTTCTTCTAGTTCGTATCCCAAAGCAGCATAAGGATCACTTGCGCTAAGGGCTTGATTGATTTCATCCCGCTTGTACTCTTGACCATATCCATAGGGACTTTTAGGATTAGAATGACCATCCTGGTTCCAAAAAGCTAACAATCTTGTAGAACCATCAGGATTACGAAAATTTTTGTGAGCAAAGTCGCAACCGACATCAATAATACCAACTACAACACCACTTCCCTGTTCTTCTAGAGAATTTTGAGAACAAAGGTCTTGTATAGCAACAGTCGCTGGAGAATTAATATTTATAGCTGGTTTTAGTGCTTGTGCTGGTTTCAAGCTGACCACGCAGTCGGACTGCTTTATATGCTCAATTCGGGAAACCGGAATTCTACCTGTGACAATTCGCTCACCATTGGGCGTACTACCCAAGTCAGCACCCGGATAGACTTCGTTCATAGATAGCCATTCCTTCAGGTTGTTTACCTTAGCAATAACTGCAACTTCTTCTTTTTCAGTGGATGTAGTAGCAGCTATAGTTATTCCTCGGCTTTTGCGTTCAAGTAGTCTTTGTAGCCGAGGGTCGATGTCAGCAAATATATCTGTTGATTCAAATTGCAATTGCATGGAAGAAGATTTTTAGCTGAAAACAATATTTTGGGTCTGTAATTACATTTACAGGCTCTGTCCAATGTTTTTCAGAAAAAATCAAATCAAATTAAATATTATCGGCTTGCATTAAAGAGGATAATATCTTCTTCTTGGCAGAGTTTATGGCTGGTATTTTAGAGGGTGTTTGAAAAGTCGGGTAGTTTGTAAAAAAGCTCTCTGAGTATAGGCTGTAAATAGTTTAGTAAACAGCACCGAGAGAGCAGCATGAGTAAAGCTTATCCCAGCAACCTGACACAAACACAATACGAGAATTAATAAAAGACTTGATTCCACCGCCCAAACTAGGGGGACGTAATCGTGAAGTCGATATGTGGCAAGTCTTAAACGCTATTTTCTATATCTTGGTTGAAGGGGTAAGATGGCGATCGCTACGCTCGACTAGTGGAAATAACTAGAAAAATGGCAAGCGCTACCGACACCAGCATACTTCCGGCGATGATTTGTGTTCTTAGTGTGTCCGCAGTTATACAGTATGAATTAAAATAGACAGTATTTGAAGATTTAATTCACTTCGTCAATTAGCTCTATAATTCCCAAATTTTACGCACTTTCAACAGGCGTATAGATATTTAGGAAGATGTCAGTAGGGTTGATTTTTATTTAGGTTGGAAAAGTTGAATCTTGCGAAAAGAATTAGATGATTTATCTTATTTCTGAACCTCAACCCAATGAAACACCAATTCCTAACCCAGAACCAAATCCTGTACCCCCAACTGAACCTACACCAGGGCCAACAGTTCCCCAACCCATACCAGATCCAGTTCCTGAAACCGTACCAGCACCCATACCACAAACCGTACCTGGTCCCATTCCTCAAACAGTTCCAGGAACAATACCGCAAACAATCCCCTAACCTGTTTAAAATTAATTTCGTCTAGTTTTAATTTCAAATCCAAAATCTAACATGCTGAGAGCCGGGATTGTCGGACTTCCCAACGTTGGAAAATCTACGTTATTTAACGCTTTAGTTGCTAATGCCAAGGCAGAAGCTGCTAACTTCCCATTTTGTACAATAGAACCGAATGTCGGCGTTGTGGCAGTGCCAGACGAACGGTTAAATGTTTTAGGTAAGATTTCCAAGTCGGTACAAATTATCCCGGCCCGTGTTGAGTTCGTGGATATTGCCGGTTTAGTCAAAGGTGCAAGTCAGGGTGAGGGACTCGGGAATCAATTTTTGTCTCATATCCGCGAAGTAGATGCCATTGTCCATGTAGTGCGTTGTTTTGAAAATGATGACATTATTCACGTTGCTGGTTCCGTAGACCCCGCGCGGGATATTGAGACAATTAATTTGGAACTAGGTTTAGCTGACTTAGCCCAAATCGAACGCCGCATTGAACGTACTAAAAAACAAGCCCGTACCAGCAAAGAAGCACAATTTGAACTAACAGTATTGGAAAAATTAGCTGCGGCATTAAATGAAGGCAAATCAGTACGGCAAGTTAGTTTAACAGAAGAAGAAGCAGCAGTTATTAAACTATTAGGTTTACTGACATCAAAACCAATAATTTATGCTGCCAACGTATCTGAAGATGAATTGGCAACAGGAAATGAGTTTGTCGAAAAAGTCAGACAAATTGCCGCAACAGAAAATGCTCAAGTTGTCGTCGTTTCCGCCCAAGTAGAAGCAGAATTAATCGAATTATCAGAGGAAGAAAGAGCAGATTTTCTTGCTTCTTTGGGTGTAGAAGAAGGTGGTTTGAAATCATTAATTCGTGCCACTTACACACTCTTAGGATTGCGTACTTATTTCACCTCTGGGGAAAAAGAAACCCGTGCTTGGACAATTAAAGCTGGAATGTTAGCACCCCAAGCAGCAGGTGTAATTCACAGCGATTTTGAACGTGGATTTATTCGTGCGGAAACTGTTGCTTACGATGATTTAGTAGCAGCTGGTTCTATGGCTGCTGCCAAAGAAAAAGGCTTAGTTCGCAGTGAAGGAAAAGATTACGTTGTCAAGGAAGGTGACGTGATGCTGTTCAGATTTAATGTGTAATTAAGTAGAACGGCGTAAAAAATCATTCAAAGTTCGTGGTGAAGACTTTTGTCCTCAAAAAAAGGTTAGAGTCGCTTACTACGAACTTATTTCAATAATTTTTTCTGGCTTTCAAGGATAGGTTTTTCATGCAAGAGGTCTATTAGCACGAAGCCATAAGCATTTTTCCTTGTCTGGCTTGTCCTGCCTGGTCGCCAAATCTATCACATTTATACTGAATACAGTATGGGGGGTGCTGAAAAGAAACCTCGCAGCTTTCCAAGAGAGTGGTCTATATATATTGTTTTTGTCGCAGCTTTCACTCACATTCGACATAATGGAAAATTATACAGGTAAAAGACTGGAACAATACACTATTAAACGTCCCCAAGAAGTCCTATTAGTAACAGTAGAAATTGCCGGAGAGGAAGACCAAATTGCTATATTTAAAGGCTTTTCAAGTTCTCTAATGCGTCCTACCGCCTTTGATCCCGATGTGCCTGTTTTGCCAGAAGAAGCAAATATTCTCAGAATTGACATAGTTGCGAGTCCTTATAACCCAGAAGCACCCCGCTATATTCAACAAGGACTGACCTGGAAAGATATGGAATCTCTGTTGTCCCAACTTCGGATATGAGTATTGGTTGGTTGATTGTTGGTAGTTAGTAGTTAGTAGTTAGTGTCTTAATACTTCTCACACCACCCCATCACCCCATCTCCCCATCTCCATACTCATAAAAAGCGAAACAGTTTGTTCACGAATCGCAAAATTATGTTAATTTATTATGAATAATCATAACAATCCCCAATAAATATATTTTTCACTAACCACTCTAGGGTAACTTTTTCTTCTTAATACCATTAACAAATACGTGGGCAAGACAAACGCGGTTTAGTAGCGTTTGTATGGGATTAGTTTAACCCTAAAAGCTTGGGAAAGCTGACGAATACATAGTGTTAGCAAAACCGTAGAGCGACAATTTTTCTATTTACATTACACACCTCTCCTGATCATGACTACAGCGGTGACCCTACCAACAGAACAAGCGTCTCAAATAGTAGAAGATTTGGGACAAATCAATCGCCAAATGATTGTTATTCTCGATTTTGGTTCTCAGTATTCTGAACTGATAGCCCGTCGAATTCGAGAAACTCAAGTTTATTCTGAAGTTCTTTCTTATCGCACCACTATTGAACAACTGCGAAAGCTGAATCCTAAGGGAATTATCCTCTCTGGTGGTCCTAGTTCAGTTTATGACCAAGGCGCTCCTAAATGCGACCCAGAGATTTGGCATTTAGGAATTCCCATCCTGGGTGTTTGCTACGGTATGCAATTGATGGTGCAGCAGTTGGGTGGGGAAGTAGCCAGAGCTGACCGAGCTGAGTATGGTAAAGCATCATTATATATAGATGATCCCACAGACTTACTGACCAACGTCGAAGATGGCACAACTATGTGGATGAGTCATGGTGACTCAGTTACATCAATGCCATCGGGATTTGAATTATTAGCACATACAGAAAATACTCCTTGTGCTGCGATCGCTGATCACAATCGCAAACTCTATGGTGTCCAGTTCCACCCAGAGGTAGTACATTCTATTGGTGGCTTGGCATTAATTCGTAATTTTGTTTACCATATTTGCGAGTGTGAACCGACTTGGACCACCGCCGCTTTTGTCGAAGAATCAATTCGCGAAATTCGCGCTAAAGTCGGCAATAAGCGAGTGCTGTTAGCCCTGTCTGGTGGTGTTGATTCCTCTACCCTCGCCTTTTTGTTGCATAAAGCGATCGGTGAGCAATTAACTTGTGTTTTTATTGACCAAGGATTCATGCGGAAGTATGAACCAGAGCGGTTGTTGAAGCTATTTCAAGAGCAGTTCCATATCCCTGTAGAGTACGTTAATGCTCGCGATCGCTTCTTAAAAGCCCTCAGTGGCGTTACTGATCCAGAAGAAAAACGTCGTATTATTGGACACGAATTTATTAAAGTCTTTGAAGAGGAATCAAGACGCCTTGGGCCCTTTGATTATTTGGCGCAAGGTACGCTATATCCAGACGTAATTGAATCTGCTGACACCAATGTTGATCCACAAACAGGCGAACGAGTCGCAGTGAAAATCAAGAGCCATCACAATGTGGGTGGTTTACCCAAAGATCTACGATTTAAACTAGTAGAACCACTGCGGAAACTATTCAAAGATGAAGTCCGTAAAGTCGGTCGTTCTATTGGGTTACCAGAAGAAATCGTCCAGCGTCACCCCTTCCCTGGTCCAGGTTTAGCGATTCGGATTTTGGGCGAAATCACTGCCGAACGCTTAAAGATTTTGCGGGATGCCGATTTGATTGTACGACAAGAGATTAATCAAAGAGGCTTGTACCATGACTACTGGCAAGCTTTTGCCGTGTTGTTGCCAATCAAGAGCGTGGGCGTAATGGGTGATCAACGTACCTACGCCTATCCCATTGTCTTACGCATCGTCACCAGTGAAGATGGTATGACAGCAGATTGGGCACGTGTGCCATACGAAGTACTAGAGGTGATTTCCAACCGGATTGTCAACGAAGTTAAAGGAGTTAACCGGGTAGTTTACGATATTACCTCCAAACCACCTGGAACTATTGAGTGGGAGTAAAGTTAGTGATTAGTGGTTAGTGGAAAATAGTTAGTGATAAAAAATTTAGCAACTAACTACCAACTACTAACTACTAACTACTAACTACCAACTACCAACTAACCCCTAAATGGCAACAAGATGGTGAAAGTCGCACCTTTACCTTCGCCTTCGCTTTTTGCTTCGATAGTTCCGCCATGCAATTCTACTAAATGGCGAGCGATCGCTAAACCCAATCCTAAACCACCTTCTTTGTAGGATTCTACCTGACGGTAACGTTCAAAAATATGAGGTAAAAAATTGGGATTGATACCGATACCTGTGTCAGTAACCGTGATTTGAACATAGAAGTTAGATGTAGAGAATCTATTGCTCATACTCTTATTATCCACATTTCCCCGTGTCTCCCCTATTCCCTGATCCCCATCTCTTATATTTGTATCGTTTGCTACTCGCTCTAACCGTACTTCCACTCGTCCCCCTTCCGGAGTGAACTTAATCGCATTAGAAAGCACATTTCCTAAAATTTGCTGCAAGCGATGCGGATCACCAACAATTGGTGGAACTGCATCGTCAAGCTTAGACTCTAGACAAATACTTTTGTCATCAGCGCTGGGGTAGACAGTTTCTAATGCTGTCTGGATAATAGTGACGAGATTGACTTGGCATAGCTGCAAATCTAGCTGACCCCGGAGTATGCGGGACATATTCAACAAGTCATCTATGAGTTTTGCTTGAGACAAAGCATTGCGTTCGATAGTTTGCAAAGCACGGATGATAGTTGCTTCATCCTGTTTACGACTTTGTAGCAGCTTCGCCCAACCCAGAATAGCATTGAGAGGAGAACGCAGATCATGAGATATCATAGCTACAAACTCATCTTTAGCACGATTTGCTGCTTCTGCTTCCGCACGAGCAGCTTGCTCAAGTTGATAAAGACGGGTACGTTCTGCTTCTAATTGTTTACGATCATTTATATCTGTACTTGTCCCAAACCACTTTACAATCCGTCCTTGCCCATCTTTTTTGGGCAAAGCTCTAGCTAAAAACCAATGATAGGTTTGGTCATGACAACGGTAGCGCAATTCTACTTCGTACAGTTTTCCTGTATTTAAAGACTGTGTAAATGCTTGCATAACTCGTTGCGTATCCTCGGGATGCACAACTTCCAACCAACCAGAGCCAATCCCTTGCTCAACAGCTTGTCCGGTAAATTCATACCATCGTTGATTAAGATATTCACATTCGCCATTCGCATCACAAATCCATACTATTTGTGGTATTGCTTCAGATAAAAACCGATAACGCTCTTCGCTTTCTCGCAATGCTTGTTCTATCTGCTTTTTTTTGGTGACATCCCGCCAAGATGCTACAAAGCCATCTCCCAACTTAGCCACACGGATATCAAAGGCTCTGGTGAATTGTTGTTTACCGAATATATCTGTGTATATCAGTGATTCTTTCACAAACGGTTTGCCTGTATTTACCACCTGACAATACTCTTCAAATAAGCCATATTTTCTCTGTCCAGGAAAAAGTTCGCACAAACTTTTACCTAGTTGTTCTTCCTTGATCATCAGGTTAGATTCACAAGCTGCCGCGTTCAAATAGTCTATTCTAAAGTCTAGGATTTCTCCTGCTTGATTCCGAATCGCTGAGTAAACACCAAAACAGTCCAGCATATTTTCAACGGAGGTACGGAAACGTTCTTCACTACGTTGCAACTGCTGGCGTAGCTGGACATTTTCAATCGCAGACTGGATAGTAAAGCGTAAACTCTCTGCTGTGATATCTCCTTTCACCAAGTAGTCTTGCACACCACTTTTCATTGCCTGCACAGCAACATTTTCATTGCCATGTCCTGTTAACATAATTACAGCTGGCATACTGCCGTTACTCTGCTGTTTTAATTCTGTGAGAAATTCCAGCCCATCCATATCTGGCAATAAAAAATCCAATAGTATACTGTCAGGTTGGAGTTGTTGACACAGTTTTAGAGCGCTTTCCCCTGTTTCCTCTTCCAGAATTACATAGTGGTGTTGTGAATCTTGCAAAAGATAACGGCGATAGACTGCACGGTCTTCCGAACAATCATCAATAATTAAAATGATCAACTGTTGTTGCACCATGACTACCTGCCGATATTATCGGGAAGAACCACAATATCCAAACAATAAGCAAGAAAGTTTTGTAGCGTTTGTTTTAATTTATTAATGTCAATTGGTTTGAGAATATAACTAGCTACATTATTGCGATAATATATTTCGATATCTCTGGGATTGGCAGAGGTAGTAAATACTATAACAGGAATATCTTTGAGGTTTTGATCCTGCTTAATTTGTTCTAATAATTCTCGCCCATCTGTTCCTGGTAAGTTCAGGTCAAGTAAAAGAAGTACTTGGTGATTAGCGATCGTCTGATAGCGTTCGTCTGTTTCCTTACTCAAGCTTGCAAACCCACATTTTGTTTATTCTGTCAATACTTAAATTCTACCTACTAGTCTGTGTCGTCTGTACCTGTGTGGTTAAATAAATTACTTTTAAACCCAGAGGAAGCAGAGATCTGATGAGTCACCTGGAAATTATAATTATAAATAAAAAAACCTGGTTTCTGGAATAAACCAGGTTTCTAAATAGACGCACACTAATCGATTTAACCTTTTACGCAAATAACTTGTTTGAGTGTAGCTACAACTTCCACTAAATCAGATTGATTTGCCATTACTTGATCTATAGGTTTATAAGCGCCGGGAATTTCATCCAAAACTCCTGTGTCTTTGCGACATTCTACCCCTTTTGTTTGTTCAATTAAATCATCAAGAGTATAGACATTTTTTGCCTTATTTCTTGATAGTAAACGACCAGCACCATGACTACAAGAACAAAAGCTACTAGCACAACCTTTACCTTTGACAATGAAGGATTTTGCCCCCATCGAACCAGGTATAATCCCATAATCTTCTGTTTGAGCACGCACCGCACCTTTACGAGTTACGTACACTTCCTCACCAAAATGTACTTCTTTTTCAGCGTAATTATGATGGCAATTTACTTGTAGTAAAGGTTTCGTCGCTTTCCCACCTGCTAAATGCTTTTCGATAATTTGTTTAAAACGTGCCATCATTACATCGCGGTTGAAACGTGCATATGCTTGCGCCCACTGTAAATCATGCCAATATGCCTGGAATTCTGGCGTACCAGCGATAAAATAGGCTAAATCCGGATCGGCTAATTTATTACCTGCCATCTTTGCCAATTCCTTAGCTGTGCTAATGTGGCACTGAGCAAGCATATTACCGATGTTGCGAGAACCAGAATGCAACATCAGCCAAACTCGGTTTTCTGTATCGAGACAAACTTCAATAAAATGATTACCTCCGCCTAGAGAACCCATTTGTCGCATCGCTTTTTCTTGCAAGTTTTGCACCCCTGGATGCAAGTCTTTAAAATCTCGCCATCTTTGCCAGTTAGTTACAGATTTTTCTACTTCTTTATTTTCGTTAAAACCTGTAGGAATTGCAGATTCTATATCTAAGCGAATTTTCTTGAGTTTACTTTCTAATTGCTCACTTTTAAATGGTGTTTTGATCGCAGCCATTCCACAACCAATATCTACACCCACAGCCGCAGGGATAATTGCTTCCTTAGTGGCAATGACAGAACCAACTAAAGCACCTTTTCCTAAGTGAACATCTGGCATTAATGCCACGTGTTTAAACACAAATGGCAGGGATGCTACATTTTTTGCCATCTTAATTTCTTCTGAGCCTAAAGGGTGATTTGCCCAAGATAAAACTGGAGATGGTGTAGAAATTTCTAACTGTTCGTAAGGCATATTTTAGATTTTAGCGATCGACTACTAATAAAAACACAATTAAAAATTTAAATTGCTTCCTTATTTTTGAGTAGATGAATAGCTACTTTTGAGAAGCTGTAATTCATGTATGACATATGTAATATATTTATAATACAAAAATAACAAATGTCAATCCTATCCCTAAAGGAGGAAAGTATCTTTTGCACAGATATATTAAAATCTGTAAAGAGAATGACTGGAGTTGAAACAGTCACCAATTCTGAAAAAATCCTATGGCAGTTCGTCAAGATACAATTTGGGAGCGTTTTTTGTCTCCTGTAGTACGTTATTTCATCGATGAAGAAGGGTTGCGGCGCTACGCCGAGAGCGTGGATTGGGAGAAACAAAGCGATCGCTTCCGACGTGCCGACGTTACAATTCCTGCCTACTACAGCACTCAAAACTTTCACGGCATTCAGGGCGGATATCTAAAGTCTGGTGCGGCGGTTACCTATGACGCTGTTACTCAGTATGTGCTACCACCAAATGAAGCTTGGGTACGCCAAGCTTTAATTGATGCTGTCAAAGTACAGCCACGGCGGATTTTGGATTTGGGGTGCGGTACTGGCTCGACAACATTAATGCTCAAGCAAACTTTCCCAGAAGCAGAAGTTATTGGTTTAGATTTGTCGCCCTATATGCTAGTAAGAGCTAGCCATAAAGCCGAAAGTGCAGCTTTGAATATTCACTGGCGACATGGTAATGCCGAAAAGACAGGTTTTGCTAGCGATTCTTTTGACTTAGTGACGGCTGCTTTGTTATTTCATGAAACACCGTCAAGAGTATCACAGGCAATTCTGCAAGAAAGCTTCCGATTGCTGAGGGTAGGTGGACAAGTACTGATTCTCGATGGTAATCAAAAGGCCCTGAGTCAGTTAGAATGGCTCAATAATGTGTTTGAGGAGCCATATATCCGTGAGTATGCAGCTGGCAATATGGATGCATGGATGGGTGCAGCAGGATTTGAAACAGTGCGAACCCAGGATGTATGGTGGATACATCAAGTGTCTAGCGGCATAAAACCGATACCAACAGCAGAAGAAATTGCTGAAGTGAATATGCAGCACTACACTGCTACACCAACCAACAAAACATTAGACAACAACGATTTGCAGGGCTTTCCCTCTCCAGCTTTCAATACAACGGCATGACTTTAAAGGCAGTTCTGTTTGATTTTAATGGCATCATCATTAATGATGAATCGATCCACGAACAACTGATTAAGCAAATTCTCATCGAAGAAAATCTTGCTCTTAAGCCAGGTGAGTACAAAGAAATTTGCCTCGGACGCAGCGATCGCACCTGTGTGCGGGATATACTCAAAAATCGCGGTCGGGTGGTGAGTGAAGACTATTTAACTCGGTTGTTGCAAAAGAAGGCACAACTGTACGTACAGGAATTAGAAAAACTGGAAAAACTGCCTTTATATCCTGGTTTAGAGGATTTGATATTTCAAGTGCGATCGCGCAACTTAAAGTTAGCTTTAGTGAGTGGCGCCATCCGTAAAGAAATAGAAGTTGTGCTGGAACGCGCTAAATTAGCTCAACACTTTTGTGTAATTGTGGCTGGAGATGATATTATTGCTACCAAACCAGAGCCAGAGGGTTATTTATTAGCTGTGGAACAGCTTAATCAAGCATATCCCGAACTAAATCTTCAACCAAATGAATGTTTGGTAATAGAAGATACTCCCGCTGGCATCAAAGCAGCAAAACAGGCTGGGATGCAAGTAGTGGGTGTAGCCAATACTTACCCTTTTCATATGCTTCAGCGTCAGGCAAACTGGACTGTAGATTATTTAACTGACTTGGAACTAGAACGGGTACAAGAAGTTTACTCACAGCGTCAGTGCCAACCTACAGCAGGTGAATGCTAACATAGGAAAGGAAGTTGTTGGTAGTTGATAGTTGGTTGTTGGGTATTTTTTCATTATTTCCAAACAACAATCAACAAACAACAAACAAGCAATCTGGGGAATTAGCTCAGCTGGTAGAGCGCTGCGATCGCACCGCAGAGGTCAGGGGTTCGAGTCTCCTATTCTCCATCTCATATCTTGCACCTGAAAATCTGAATGTCAAAACCACAACTAAGTGCAAGATGAGCAAGGCGTTCAATATCAAGTAAAAGAAGATACACAACTATATGTGGAAAAATAGATTCAAGAGCAGTTTGTGCAACTTCCAATCAGGTGGTGATGTTGGCTGAATATGCAGATGAGTCCAATGAGCAAATAGTTTTGCGCTGTTTATTGGTTTTTTACGAGTATCTACGTCTGGTGCAAGATCTGAGCATTTCTTGACTCAAAAGCGCGGTATCTCCAATTTCCTTGTACACCCATTACAGGAGCAGGGGTTGGGTTACATAGACCACCAGCGAAATGTTGTGTTTATCAAGCGGGATTTAAACGGTAAAAAATCAGGCGCACTGCTTTGGGATACCACACGCCAAGACAATCGCTGTTCACGGTACCCCGACAACACTCAATCAGATAAAGGTTGGTTTCACATTAACTTGGGTGGAGAACCAGACGATAAAGTTGAGAGAGTATTTTTATGTGACTCCCCCATTGATGCACTGTCAATAGCAGATATGGATAGGGATGCACACAAGGGGATGCCACCAGTGAGAACAATGTACATGGTGGTGGATGACCCGCATAACTTACCGCTAGAAGTCCTCAAAAATATCAGCAGAATTGGGCTGGCATTTGGTAAGGATAAGCAAGGTAAAGAAACAGCTAGTGCTGTACTAGAATTGCTGCCCCAAACTAAGAGACTTCCGCCTGATAATCAGACTTGGAATCAGGATTTGCTAGAACGGCTGTACTATGAGCAAGAAAAACGCAGACAGCAGCAAAGAGGTTTTAGTCGGTAATTCGTGTAGCCCCGACGAACTCGTCGCCGCTTCGCTCGATGAGGCGGTGGCTCTTACGGGCATGAAGATAGTAGTTGGGCTAACTAGACCAAAAAGCCCGCAAGAGCCCCTCCGCTATCGCCGCCTCATCGCAACGAGTTCTGAAATCCTTGAAACTAAGCCTTGTTGATATCATGTCGTAGCTCTTCAAGGACGTGCCTCCTGTTCACTGGTAAAAAATAAGCAGATGTCCTTACGCTGTGTCTCTCTCATCTCGCTCCTCAACGGGTAAGAGAGTGGCGACTTGTGCCTCATTAGTGCCATGATTACTGCTGGGTATATTTTCATTGTTACAGATACTTGTATGCAGCATTTACAACCCGCATCTCTTCCTGTACCCCACACCAATGTCACCAAAGAGTGGCTTAAAATTCTTACTCAAGCTTCATCATTCTCAGGCATCTCTGGGAAAAAATCTCCGTGGGGAATAATGGCAGACCTTGCATATAAGGTAGTGAGTCGATGGAAAAATCACCCTAATTACAACCTTTCTGGTCTTGCTGCTGCCTCTGGTATCTCCGTTGACCGCCTTCGACTCCTTGCCCGTACTGCTGCTTTTTTTCTTCCTAAAGACCGAGTAATGCAGCTCAGTATTGGACACCACATTGAGGTGATGCGCGGTGATCCTGACAGGGCATTGTACTGGCTACACCAAGCACGGGAGAAGGGGTGGAGCAGCAAAGATATTCGACTTGCAATTGATGGAGACGGAGACCCAAGAAAGTACTCTTGGTTACGTTGTGGCACGATGTCTCTGATTTAGATACCTTTGTGAATGGTCTTGAAACCCTAAGCTCCCCTGAAACTGCACAACTTATTGCACGCGCACGTTACCGGATGGAAGACGAAGGAATAATCCAACGAATTACTGATCAAGGGGAGAGCCTTGGCAGGATGGTAGCGGTTGACGGAGGTAACAATGTTCTGAGTATTGGCTCTGGTTCTCAGTGCTTTATTCTTGCGGTCGCCTACTCCCTTAAGCCTGGCGACCAGCCTATTTTTAGGATGCAGCGAATTCACTTCGAGAGCAGTGAACCGAGCGGAATGATGTACGGGGTACGCAATGCAATGGAGCTTGCCCTCGTTAATGAGACCCACGAAGCTCACTCATTTTGTATTGTCGATAACTCCTGGGTTTCCGTCCTACAAACCATTAACCGTACTATTGACCACTACAAAGACGCGTCTGAGCATGATCGGGATATCTTATTCCCGTACCTGGAAGCCATGCTTTCTGAGCGGGGGACATTCATCAGCGCGTTACAAAACCCGCGTAATATTGCGATGTCAAAGTCAGGGGTATCCCAGTACTATGCAAAGGAATACACTGATCGCAAATTACCTCTTCCAGATAAGTCTTTTCTCCTCGGCATTCTTCAGCCAGGGGAGTACACAAAACCAGATGCAATCAAGTTACAAGTGGAGGGATCACTGAATGTCCATCCAGACTCTATTTTTAAAACAAAAGATGAGGTGAAAGCGATCTACAATTCGACGCTTGCCGCCACAGGGGAGCATGGACTATGCCTCACTTACTTTCGTCCTCACCTTTGGTCTCCGGTAAAACGGATCGAATTTCACAAGAAACTACTCCAAGGAGATGGACACCTTTTTCAGTCCATGCTGCACACCGTTGCCCAAAGCATGAGCATTCCCACCATCATGGAACCCCTTGAACAGTTCCTCGTTGATGAAGTGGTGAAGCGTCATACTGGGAAACTCCCCGGTGTGTACCAAACCGCAGGGATTGCGAATCTCAAAGATTTTTCAGGGCAGTTTGCCATGCAACTTACCCGAAGAATGCGTACCTGATGAAACTAACCATCCTCATAGTTACCACACGCGGTACTCCATAAAAGTCATTTAGCGATCGCTTCTGTTAGGGCGTAGCCCATCGCAAAGCAATCATGCTCTTATGCAAGTAACTAACCACCAAAGCCCAAAATGTTGATGAAAGCTATAGTTATAGCTAGATTAATTGAAATATTCATGTGCAAATTTATCTGAAATATAGGTTTGTGATTATAAGCAGCAAAGGTCAAGAACTTGGAAATATTCAGATGAATGACTTAATTTTTTTATGACTTTATAGCTAAAGCGAACGCGGCATAATTTTTTTAATTTATGAGCGATCGCAAGAGAAAATATGATGCAACTGATACACCTGCTCAATCAAACATGACTGTAATCATTTGCGTACAAATAAAGGAGGTTGTTGAATCAGCTATTTTCAACAACCTCGTATTTAGCTATTTACAGCTACGCATCATTTATGACTAGTAATAAATAACCCTACTTACTACCTTCATTTGTTTCCCGTTCGTTATTATTCTCCGTAACTTGAATGCTACTCTTAGGACGAGAGGCTTCATTTTCATCGCTTTCCTGGTTAGCATTCTCAGTGTAGAGAACTTTACCATTACCAGCGTCAACTTTCACCTCTTTTTGACCAATTTCTACAGCATAAACTAAGTTTCCATCTTCATTTTCGAGTTTTACACTACTAGCTTTAGCACCGACAGAAGTTTCAGCAGCTTGTTTAGCTTGTTCTGCTG
Source organism: Fischerella thermalis PCC 7521 (assembly GCF_000317225.1). Taxonomy (GTDB): domain Bacteria; phylum Cyanobacteriota; class Cyanobacteriia; order Cyanobacteriales; family Nostocaceae; genus Fischerella; species Fischerella thermalis. The sequence goes on along the minus strand of NZ_AJLL01000063.1, from coordinate 15,361 downwards.
TAATTTTAGATAAAGCTTGTAGTTTTTTGTCCTCTTGCTGTTCTTCTTGGTCATCATTAGTTTCACCATCACCATCACTTGCTTGAGCTATTTTAGTGTGATGAACACCATTCTTCATGATTTCAGGAGCTTCTGTAGCGTCATTAGCTTCGCCATCTCCATCACTAGCCTGAGCTACTTGTACACTGTTTTGAGAAGGAGAAGCACTTACGGTTTTGACCACTGCACCAACACCTAAAATACTCATGAAAGCAGCTGCTAAAGCGATTTTTGTTGAAGTTTTCATGTGTGTTAATCCTGGAAGTTTTTGTTTTTTGAGCAATCCAAAATAATTATCATTACTTGTGTTGTTCACACCTATTTTTGATTTGCTACAACTTCACTTTAAAAATAAAAAGTCAAGAAGTCGGAAAGATTGGTTGAAATTATAAAAAATTAGTTTGCTAACTGCATCTAAGTTGTAGCCGAAGGATTTAAAAACTTTTTTACACTCCATCAAATCTTTCCAACTTCTTAACAAATGCAATCTATAGTAAAACTACAGACACGGATTGAGACATATAGGATTTATGAATAACTCAACAAAAATCATTATTATCGGCTCCTTGCTTAGTACCTTGGGTATCGCTGGTTTGGCAAAAGCTATCTCTACAAATCAACCCCAGTTACCTATTGCAATCATACCGCAGCATCACAGTAGCATTCAAGTGATTATTAGTAAGGATAAAGATGTGAAAATCGATGAAAACAGAGAACAGCCAGACGCAGCTAACGATGCTGATACTGAGGTAAATGATGATAAAGTACCAACTTCTCTGAGCCAAGTGGGTGAATATGGTGAAAGCATCTACGATATGGCTAAAGCTAATGATTGGACGAAAGCCACAGCTAATCTTACCTCTCTTGAAAATGCACCAAAAAGTCTACGCACCGAAATCAAAGGTGAGAATAAAACAGAATTAGTACAGTTGGATGCCAAAATAGTAGCACTCAAGGGTGCTGTCACAGCTAAAAATCGCATATCTGCAATGCGCGATGCTAACCAAGTAACGACTGGTGCTACACAAGGCGGTTTTGATGCTTTGATCAGTGTAGTTTCAAATACAAAAACTGCGGTGGAATCAGGCAATTTTGACAAAGCTCAACAGGAGTTTGACAAGTTTGAAAACGCTTGGGTCAAGGTTGAAGATGGTGTTAAAACTAAATCTTCCAAAACCTATAATGCAATCGAAGATGCTGCAACTCAGGTAAAGGGTGCGCTGAAAGCAAAAGATAAAGCAAAAGCTCTTGAGGGGTTACAGACACTTAACTCAAATATCGCCACTGTTTCCAAGGGGTGAGAAATCACTAAGATAATTTCCACTGGAGATTTTTGATCATGCGTTCATTTCGCAAGTACCACCGCACTCTGGCGATTATTCTGGCTTTACCACTTTTTGTAACATTGCTAACTGGTATCGCAGCTACGCTTGTAGGTGAGTGGTCAGCTAATATTGGAGTTCCGCGTAGTCTTTTGCTTTAGATTCATCGCGGTGAAATCTTTGGTTTACAAGGAATTTACCCAATTTTGAACGGACTGGGACTGTTGGGATTGTTGGTGACTGGATTAAGTATGACTAGTTTGTTTGGTAGGAAAAAGTCAAAACCCAAGCAGGATTAGAAAAGGTACAGATTCACTCAAGAGCGATCGCAATAGTAAGCGTTACATCCTATATTATGAGTGGTGTATTACTCATTGCGCTTTGGAATCAGTTTAGGCAGAAAAGGTATGTCCCAGTAAGTTATTGGATTGTAGTCGTTTTTATGAGTATCACTGGCACACTGATTACTGATAGATTGGTAGACGAGCTTGGAGTTAGTTTGATGACAACTACTATAGTTTTTAGTGTTGTCTTGCTAGTAGTTTTTGCGCTTTGGTATTCAAAAGAAAAGACATTAGCTATGCACTCCATCAACACAGCTAAAAGAGAGCTTTTCTACTGGATAGCTATTTTATTTACGTTTGCCTTGGGTACGGCAACAGGAGACTTACTAGCAGAGGCTTTGAAGCTAGGTTATGCCCAATCAGCACTAATATTTGGTGTTTTAATTGCGATAGTAGCTGGTGGTTATTATTACTTTAGAATAAATGCAGTCTTGGCATTTTGGATAGCATATATCTTGACTCGTCCGCTTGGAGCATCTATAGGTGATTTACTATCTCAACCTGCTAAAAATGGTGGTTTTGGTTTAGGTACAGTCGAAACTAGTATGCTTTTTCTTTCTATAATTGTAAGTCTGGTTATTTACTTAAGCCTTAAGCAGAAGCAACCAGCACCATTGCCGATTGATCGACAAGATTGATTAATGATAGCGACGATTTGCCATGTTGCTCAACAGTAGAATGAGGGTTTGATTATCTTAGGTTGACATGACTACTGTGCGATGGGCTACGCTCTGTCGGAGGCGATCACATAATTTTCACAGGCAGGTCAGCAACTTTACCATTGCAACTTCCTACATTGCTGGCGGATTAATCCCGCTTTCACCCTACATATTCATCAGTGACCTTACAATAGCACTCAAGGTATCAACGATAACAACACTAGTTGCATTATTTGCTTTTGGTTTTGTAAAAGGACACTTTACTGGAGTAAATTCATTGCGTAGCGGACAGCAAACAGTTTTAGTGGGAGGGCTAGCAGCAGCAGTTGCTTTTGGTATTGCTCGGATGATTGGATAATATTGAATATACATCTATTAAAGATAAGTTAGAAATAATATCTAGTTAGATGAGGGGAGACTTGGCCTCACTTATCCGCCTGTTGAGTAATGTCAAGCTGGTGTAAGCAACAAGCATACTCAGCAACTCTAAATTAATAGATGCAATAAATGTAGCGCCTCTGAAACTGTTAAATATATCCCACAAAGCATGGAGTAAAACAGATGTTAAAAAAGCTCCTAATACCTGCCAATTTAATACCGCACGACCTGCTTTCTCTCGTTCCCTCCATAGTACAGCGCAGACCAGCCCAGTCCAAGCTGCGTGTCCAGCAGGAGATAACAGTCCGCGAGCAAATAAGACCCCATCAAGGACAAGTAGATTCCCCTGCGATCGCAAAAGTGTAACGAAGGCATAACCCATCGTTTCCAGTGCAGCAAAACCCATTGCAGAAGCAGTTCCTAAAAGTATTCCTGTTGCCTCAGAACGCAGGCGACCTTTAAGATAAAATCCTAAAGGGAAAATTAACTTAGCACTTTCCTCAATTAATCCCACGCCAAGCATTGGCAAAAAGCCCAGCGTTTCCAGAACATTATACTCAAGGGTTCCCGCGACAATAGTACCTACCGCTCCGCCCCAAAGAAAACAGATAGCCATTGCAGGAAAAGACACTTCCCAATTTGGTAGAGTTTCGTAGAGGTAAGTTACAAAGGTAATAGGTATTAAAAAAGACCCAAGTAAAATGACGCTAGGGACAAAGTTGAGGTTATTGGTTGCTATAAGCGTTTTTTCCATTGCGTATAGGAGAACAAGCCCGCCAATGAATATTTGAAACCACTTGCGTTTGATAAAACCCATATTGAAACGATCAATATTTTGACAACTTAAACAATACTAATTAAATCAGATATAGTGATAGATAAGTATATCAACATAATTTTATTTACTTAATTACACTAGCAATCTCCGTATAACCAAAGTAAAGTGCTAGGACAATTAAAAAAGCGCTGTACAAGCGACTTAACATCAGACCTGGCAAACGCAGGGCAAGTTTACTTCCCAAATAGGTAGATGGAAAAACTCCCACGGCTAGCCAACCGGTCAACTCCCAGTCAATATGTCCCAAGAAAGCATGAATGATTGTTGAAGGGATTGCCATGAGTGTAACAGTTGCAAGGGAGGTTGCCAAGGCTGCTCGTAACCCCAACCCAATACCCAATTGATAAAGAGGGACTAACAAAAGTCCGCCACCATTGGCAAGCAAGCCATTGATTAATCCCAACAAAGGCGACCAATAGGGAATAATTGCCTCATGCAGTTGTACTTTCGTTTCAGGTAAGCTGCGATTTCGGAGTCCACTTAAACCGTAAACTCCCACGGACAGGATAAACCCTGCCGTTAAAAGCATCAGGATTGTCCCTGGAAGAAATTCAGTAATCCAGGCTCCGAGTAAGACACCAGGGAAGCCCCAAAGACTAGTTAATAAGGCAATACGCCAGTAAATGAGATGTTCCTTTCGATAGGCGATCGCGCCTCCGATTGCACTCGGTAATGTAAGTGGAAGCGGACTAGCCAGAGCAATTAAAGGTGGTAGTCCTAACAGCCGTAGAATGGGCGTACCAATTGAACTCCCGCCTAAACCAAACAGCCCAGAACAGAAACCCATGCCGACTCCAACCAATATTTCTAAAAACCAAGGTAAGGAAGTCATGTTAAATAGAACCTGATATTTTTCATAAAGACTGAGTATGCTTACTGAATGCGTGATTGTAGTTATTTAATTTGGATAGACATCACTTTTTCAACTTTTTGACAAAATCCTGTAACATCAAGCTCTTAACTTAAATAAATATCAGTTTTTGCTGAATTAAGCACATCTGCTCTCTATCAGAGAAATCTTTTCGAGTTCTTGACTTTTACCTCTTAATATGAAGTTACAAACCGAGATTACAGGAATTAAAAGTTATGAATAATTTAGACTACGATTCTCAAAATTTTACCACCAAAGATTTAATTTATGACTGAAGCCAACATCAATACATTTGCTCACTAATAACTTTCAAGACTTATCTCTGTCTAATGCTTGTTATTTATTATCAACACTATGTCTAACATTCATCACCAACAATCATCCCCATCAAAAAATGAAAATATTTTGCTAGAAACAGTTAAAACAATTGGTTTAAGCCTAGTTCTTGCTTTCGGTGTTCGCACATTTGTTGCTGAAGCTCGTTATATACCCTCTGGCTCAATGGAACCAACACTCCAGATTAATGATCGCTTAATTATTGATAAGGTTAGCTATGATTTTATCTCACCTCAACGAGGTGATATTGTTGTTTTTAATCCGACCAAAACACTGCTTTCTGAAAACTACCACGAAGCTTTCATTAAACGTGTAATTGGCTTACCAAAAGAAACAGTTAAGGTTAAGAATGGACTAGTTTATATTAATGGCTCGCCTTTAAAAGAGAATTACCTTGAAGCTAAACCAGACTATCAATGGGGGGCCTGTAATTGTACCAAATAATTCTTATCTAGTTCTGGGAGACAATCGCAACAATAGCTATGATAGCCACTATTGGGGTTTTGTCCCCCACAATAAAATCATAGGTCGAGCCATTGTTCTATTTTATCCTCTCAACCGAATTGGATTTTTCAATTAACCTGTTTACATTCTCTAGTCAAAAAAAGTCAGCATTTTAATCAATAAAATTCATTATTTCATTCTAATTTCATTTCTTGATGTCATACTAACTACACAGAGTCAAAAATCATTTACTCCAAGTCAATCAGTATTTACGAAGGTTCAAAAAACTATGAAAAATATATCTCATCCATCTATAGAAGTAAGCGATAAAAATGAAAAATCTTTATCCAATGCTGATATTGTGCGTACCTATCTGCACGAAATCGGACGTATTCCTTTGTTAACTCATGAACAAGAAATTGATTTTGGTAAGCAAGTTCAACAAATGATGATTTTACTTGCTACCAAAGAAAAATTAGCTATTCAATTAAAGCGTCAACCTACACAAAAAGAATGGGCTGAAAATATAAATATCAGTGAAGAATTACTAGTGCAGCAACTACGCCAGGGATATCAAGCCAAGCAAAAAATGATTAAGGCTAATCTACGCCTTGTAGTGTCTATTGCTAAGAAATACCAAAGACGTAACCTAGATTTTCTTGACTTAATTCAAGAAGGAAGTTTAGGTTTAGAGCGAGGAGTTGAAAAATTTGACCCTAGCAGAGGATACAAATTTTCAACTTATGCTTATTGGTGGGTTCGTCAGGCAATTACACGAGCGATCGCCGAACAAGGGCGTACTATTCGCTTGCCTATTCATATTACAGAAAAACTCAATAAAATCAAGCGAACCCAACGTGAACTAACTCAAAAATTAGGTCATACTCCTAGCGCAGTTGATATTGCTGAAGAACTATCTTTAGACCCCAAACAAATTCGAGATTATTTACTCTTAGCACGTCAACCTGTCTCTCTGGAATTACGAGTTGGCGCAGAAAGAGAGACGGAATTACAAGATATGTTGGAGGATGAAGGAGTTTCTCCTGAATTTTACACTGAGCAAAAGTTTCTCCAACAAAATATTCAAAATTTATTGTCAAAACTAACTCCCCAGCAACGAGAAATATTAAATTTACGTTTCGGTTTAGTAGATGGAAATGAACTGTCCTTAGCGGAAATTGGTCAGCGCATGGGTGTTAGTAGAGAACGAGTAAGACAGATAGAGCTACAAGCTTTGAGTACTCTACGCAGGTATAAAGAACAAGTGCGTAGTTATCTGGCTAGTTGATGCTGAGAGCATAATACGAATAGCAACATCAATTTCAGCTAATAAAAAACTCTGTGATACTGGCAAAAGTACATTAATGAGGAATAAGTTTAATTATGACTAATATTTGGCTTTGCATAATTTTGGGATTGGTAGCAGGAATTGTTAGTGGCATGACAGGTATTGGTGGTGGAATAATTATCTTACCTGCTTTGATTTTTTTCTTAGGATTCTCTCAGCACCAAGCACAAGGAACTACATTGGCTTTGTTAGTTCCACCAATAGATTTATTAGCAGCATGGACTTATTACAAGCAAGGATATGTAGATATAAAAGTAGCTGCACTTCTCTGTCTAGGATTTATTTTAGGTGGGTGGTTCGGTGCCAAAATAGGAACAAGTTTACCGAATGGGGTTTTAACTAAAATATTCGCCTTGCTACTAATTATGAGTGCTGTTAGAGTTTTATTTGCAACCCCTAATGATTCCGTGTAATTAATTATTTCTTAACTTGTTTACCATATAATGCAGGCGTTGCTATTGAGTTTTTCAATAAGCAACGTTTAATTTAGAAGCGAAGGTGCGTTGGCGTGACGCGCCCACCGGAGGTGTTCGCTTGAATGTTTTAGAATTTACCCTATTAGTCTGGATTAGTTCTGCTACCGCAGGCTTTTTGGGAGCGTTGACAGGCTTAGGTGGTGGAGTGGTGCTTGTCCCTCTATTAACTTTGGTTTTTGGTGTTGACATTCGTTACGCAATTGGTGCTTCGCTAGTATCCGTAATTGCAACTTCTTCCGGCGCTGCTTCTGCTTATGTCAAAGAAGGCTACACTAATTTACGCTTGGGAATGTTCTTAGAAGTAGCAACGACGTTTGGAGCGATCGCAGGTGCAACCATAGCAGCTTTTGTTTCCACTAGAATACTCGCTGTGGTCTTTGGATTTGTTTTACTTTACAGCGCCTATCTCTCGCGTCAATCCCGTCCTGAACACTCAGCTGATACTCCACCTGATCGTTTAGCAACTCGTTTAAAGCTAAATAGCACTTACCCAACACAGTCAGGTGAACAACCTTACAATGTCTATGCTGTTCCCGTAGGATTTAGTCTGATGTTTGTCGCCGGAGTGCTTTCCGGGTTACTTGGTATTGGTTCTGGCGCACTCAAGGTACTAGCAATGGATCAATTCATGCGGATTCCGTTTAAGGTTTCTACTACTACCAGTAACTTTATGATTGGGGTGACAGCAGCAGCTAGCGCGGGTGTGTATCTGAAACGAGGTTACATTGACCCTGGACTAGCAATGCCTGTCATGTTAGGTGTACTTTTAGGCGCATTATTGGGAGCTAGGGTATTGGTAAAAGCAAGAGTAGGCGTTTTAAGAAATATTTTTAGTTTAGTTATTGTGCTATTGGCAATTCAAATGATTTATAACGGCTTTACTGGGAGAATTTAAAATGTCCCAAAATCGACGCAACTTGAGTGAAAGAAAAGTCGAACTTTTGGTTGGAAATTTGTTAAGATACGGCGTACTTTTAGCTTCATCTGTAGTCTTGTTTGGCGGAGTTTTATACCTAATTTATCACGGCAAAGAAACTCCTAATTATCAAATCTTTCGCGGTGAACCTCCAGTTTTTCGCTCTCCTGAAGGAATTGCAACCTCAGCATTATCAGGTCGTCGTCGTGGCATTATTCAACTTGGATTGTTGTTATTAATTGCGACTCCTGTTGCTAGAGTTGCTTTTTCTCTATTAGCTTTTATGCGTCAGCGAGATATCACCTATATTATTTTGACTTTGATTGTTTTGACTGGGCTGATTGTTAGTTTTATAGGTGGTTAATAAATAATGAACTACTATTGGCATTGTAAGAAATTATAGAAAAGTTTAACTTTAATATTATTCTAAGATAATAACCAAGGAACTTATAAATGAAGTTACGATGGTCAAATATTTTACTAGCAGGTATGGCCATAGTTGCTACCTTGTTGGCAACTGGCTATTGGTATGTGTTTATTGCTGGTGTACCGCAACTTGATCCTCCGCAGGTAGAGAAAAATACAGGATTGTCCTTTGAGCTAAAAACTTTCAACAGCAAGGCAATGGGAGAAGTGCGACAATATGGCTTAATTCTTCCTCCCGACTATGCCAAGAACCCAAACAAACGCTATCCAGTCATCTTCCTACTCCACGGGGGACATGGCGATGCTCGTGCTTATCAGGATAAAGCGGCTGTCACCTCCGTACTACATGACCTTTACAAAAGTGACAAATTACCTTATTCAATAGTGATTACCCCAGATGGCAACGACAAGCGCGGTACAAGTCCGTTTTGGGATTCAGATTACTATGATGGCCCCAATGGTAAAGTTGGCACTTTGATTGGTTCAGAGTTAGTCAAAATTGTGAAATCTCGTTATCGGACGTTGAATGAACCGCAGTTTTGGTCAATGGGAGGACAATCAAGCGGTGGTTGGGGAGCTTTTAATATTGGTTTACGCCACCTGAATAACTTTAATATTTTCTTTAGTTCTAGCGGCTACTTTACCGATAGCAGTGGTACGGCAAATAGTCCCCAAGATTTTATTGAAAAAATACCAGTGGCAGAACGTAAACGCATTAGAGCATATTTGGATGCTGGAGAGCAAGATAAAGAATTTCTGACCTCAACTCAGCAGTTTCATCAAACTCTAGATAAGTTAGGAATTGCAAACGAATTCCATGCTTTTCCTGGCGGTCATGGTATTGTTGGCGCAGATGTTGGCTGGAACTACTGGCACAAACATCTAGCAGACCAACTTACCTATGTGGGAAAGCAATTTAAGCAAGCCTCAGCGCAGAAGAATTAATCAATCTGCTTTCTATATTGGGATTATTCTACCGTTTTCAAATGTTTTTTGTATGTCTTTGTACTCTAAAATTAAGCATCAGCTGATTGGTTCATCCTTACCAACTAGCTCCTATTCTACAGAAAGATTAAGCAATGCGGCTGGATTAGCTGTTCTCTCGTCTGATGCGCTTTCCTCTGTTGCCTATGCGACTGAGGAAATTTTAACTGTGCTAGTTTTGACAGGTAGTAGTACGTTAGGCTTATCTCTTCCTATTGCTCTAGCCATTAGTCTGCTGTTAGCAATCGTCACGCTTTCCTATCGGCAAACTATTCGTGCCTATCCTACTGGTGGCGGAGCTTACACGGTGGCAAGTGAAAACTTGGGTCTTTTCCCTGGTTTAGTTGCTGCTGCTTCTTTACTAATAGATTATGTCCTGACGGTAACGGTAAGTGTTGCAGCTGGGATTGCTGCTCTGACCTCTGCTTTTCCTCTTTTGCAAGACTTCACTGTTGAGCTTTGCGTGATTTCTATTTTTTTATTAATGTTAGCTAACTTACGAGGCTTGCGAGAATCTGGCAATTTATTTATGGCTCCCACTTATGCTTTTATTATTTGCATATTTATCCTACTAATTTTAGGTATTTATCATCAATTTACAACATTAATTCCTCAAACTTATCCAGCAATTCCAGCAAAAGAACCTCTAAGTTTATTTCTGATTTTACGAGCATTTGCAGCAGGTTGTACAGCAATGACAGGGGTGGAAGCTATCTCTAATGGAGTCATGGCTTTTAAACAACCAGAGTGGAAAAATGCTCGTATGACAATGTTATACATGAGTATGATTTTAGGGACAATGTTTTTAGGTATTACTTACCTTGCCCATGCTTATCATGTTGTTCCAGAATCTAATCAAACTGTAGTTTCTTTGCTAGGTCGTCAAATCTTTGGTAGTGGAATACTATATTATTTTTTGCAGTTTACGACATTATTGATTTTACTACTAGCTGCAAATACAAGTTATGCGGATTTTCCGCGACTTGCCTCAATGTTAGCCAGAGATAGTTTTCTACCTCGGCAGCTGTTACTGTTGGGCGATCGCCTGGTTTACTCCAACGGTATTATTTTACTGAGTATTTTAGCTGCTATTCTAATCATTATTTTCCAAGGCGAAGTCAACGCAATTATCCCTCTGTATGCTGTTGGGGTGTTTACCTCCTTTACCCTCTCGCAAGCCGGAATGGTACGTCATTGGTTTAAGGAACAAACATCAGGTTGGGGTACTAGCGCAATCATTAATGGTATGGGGGCGATCGCTACTTTTATCGTTGCTATTGTGATTATTGTGACAAAATTCCAAGCAGGAGCTTGGGTTGTAGTTCTAGCTATTCCCCTCGTTGTCAGTTTATTTCTCTTAATTCGCCGTCACTATCAATATGTAGCTAATCGTCTCAGTATTGAAGGAATTCAAATTATAAATTATCCAACCAGATTAAAAGCAGAAACTATTACCCATCCTGCTGTCGTCCTTGTTGGGCAACTGCACAAAGGTACTGTAAAAGCTCTTGATTATGCCCGCAGCATAGCTGATGAAATTGTGGCAGTTCATGTTGATATTGGTTTTACAGATCGAGAACAAATTCAGCAGCAGTGGCAGCAATTAGAGTTAGATATTCCTTTAGTAATTTTAGACTCTCCTTACCGCTCAATAGTCACTCCCCTGGCTGAATTTGTAAGTGAATATGAAACACAACACCCAAATGTATTTACTACCGTCATCATACCCGTTTTTGTTACACGTCATTGGTGGGAAGATTTGCTGCACAACCAAACATCTTTGTTTTTACGCAGGGCTTTACGCAATAAACACAGCAGTGTAGTTACCAGTGTTAGGTATTATTTGTAATATATGAAAAAGTTTGAAAACAATCCGAAAAGTATAATAATTAGTCTGACTTGATAATATGATTGCTATCAATTGCTGCAACATCCTTCCTTCTCGTGGTAGATGGGTTAAGCATAGAAGGCTTTTACTATAAATTATGTATCAAGTATGTATAAGCCAAAACCGAATAAATTGTTAATGACAGTAAATAACTGTTCTTGACTTTAAAGATGAATCAAAAACGCTTTTCTCAAATTAGTTTATCTGTTTTTGGCTTGTTGTTGTTTGCTTTCTCTCTTTGGACAATCAACAACGAACTGCGGCAGTATAAACCAAGTGATATTCTCCGTAGTTTGATAGAAATTCCCTCAAATCGCTTGTTTATAGCCATTGGATGCTCCATCGCAGGCTATCTAACACTAACTAGTTATGATTTTCTAGCCTTCCGCCATATCCGTCGTTCGCTTCCTGGTAGTGCAATTATTTTTACAGCTTTTATCAGCCATGCTATCAGTAATTCTGTTGGCTTTGCTCTTTTAACAGGTGGTGCTATTCGCTACCGTCTTTATTCAAATTGGGGGGTATCAGTAGGAGCGATCGCTCAAGTAATTGCCTTCGAGAACCTGAGTTTTTGGTTAGGACTGTTCGCCGTAAGTGGGATAATATTTCTTCTTGAACCACTTACTATTCCTACCCTACTAAATTTACCCTTTGTGTCTGTTCATCCAATCGGAGTTATTTTTCTAATCCTTGTAGGAGCATATTTGCTGGGAAGTTATTTTTATCATCAACCCTTAAGGATTCGTGGACAGACATTTTCTTTCCCTTCCTTTCGACTTTCCTTGAAGCAAATAGGAATTTCTTTAGTGGATTGGGGATTGGCGATCGCTGTTCTTTATCTTCTGTTACCCCCAAGTATTCCTTCGTCCTATTTCGGCTTTGCTGGTATCTACTTACTAGCAATGATTGCAGGTATTGTTAGCAACGTTCCTGGAGGCTTAGGAGTGTTTGAAACCGTAATACTTTTGCTACTGCCATCAGAAGTAACAGCCCCAGCAGCTTTGGGTTCGCTAATAGCTTACCGAGGAGTTTACTATATCCTGCCCTTGATAGTTGCAGTGGTGTTGCTGGGTTTGTATGAAATGAATCAACGGCTAAAAGTGCGTTCCTAGCTTAATTTATGTTTAACCCAACTTGAAATTAAACTTGCTCCACGACACAATCAAATAGTTAAGCAAAGTGAGGAAAAGCAATTGCTAAATAAACGTCAACGGATTGGATTGTGGACAGCCTCTATTTTAACCGCTATGGTAGGGGTTGTGAATTTGATATCTGCGGTTACTCCCAATTCACCTAGACGCACAGAATTAATAGAGCAATTTGTCCCTTTTGATATCCGCGCAGGTGGACATTTTTTTGCAGCAATCACTGGATTCATATTGTTAACTCTGGCAGCTAATTTATTACGACGTAAGCGAGTAGCTTGGTTACTAACAGTTGGATTACTAATTGTCACTATTATCAGCCATTTAATCAAAGGATTAGACTATGAAGAAAGTCTGCTGGCTGGAGTCTTGCTAGGTCAACTTATTTTAATGCGTCACATTTTCACTGCCAAATCAGACCGTCCTTCCATTGCTCAAGGAATTCGAGTTTTGATCGGTGCATTGCTGTTTACATTAGCTTATGGCACTGTAGGTTTCTTTCTACTAGATAGGCAATACACAGTTAATTTTGACCTACCAGAAGCATTGCTGCAAACTTTGGCAATGTTTTTCACGGCTGATAATGCAGGGTTAGAACCAACAACGAGATTTGGACAATTTTTTGCTGATTCAATATATTTCGTAGGTGCTTCCACATTAGCTTATGCTTTATTCATGCTCTTGCGTCCGGTATTATTAAGAAATCCTGCTTTAGAAGTAGAAAGAAAACGTGCAAAAGAAATTGTAGAACAATATGGAAAATCTTCGTTAGCAAGATTTACTCTCTTTGATGATAAAACTTATTACTTCAGTCCCTCTGGGAAAAGTTTCATCGCTTATGTAGCAAAAGGCAGAGGTGCAATAGCTTTAGGTGATCCAATTGGCCCACTCGAAGAAAGACAAGAGGTAATTATTGGGTTTCAACTATTTTGTGAGAAAAATGATTGGTATCCTGCATACTACCAAACTTTACCAGATGATTTAGATATATATAAATCTTTAGGCTACCGTACTGTTCAAATTGGTGAGGAGGCAATTGTTGACTTACATAGCTTCACCCTTCAAGGCAAAGCTAACCAAAACTTAAGAAATGCCCTTAATCGGCTGACTAAATCGGGTCATAAAGTTAAATTTTATCAACCACCGATTGCCAATGAATTATTAACAGAATTGAGGTCAGTAAGTGATGAATGGCTTAAGATGATGCAGGGAGCCGAGAAAAAATTTTCTGTTGGTTGGTTTGATTATGACTACTTGCGTGAATGCGAAATTGTGGTTGTATATACTCCAGAAGGAACAATTAGTGCCTTCGCAAATGTGGTATCAGAGTATCAGAAAAATGAAATTACTATTGACTTGATGCGACGACGTACAGACATTGAAAAAGGGACAATGGAATTTTTATTTGTCTCAATGTTTCAGCACTTCCAGCAACTCAACTATGACGGTTTCAATTTAGGATTATCAGCACTTTCTGGAGTTGGAAAAACACAAGATTCTCCAACTTTGGAGAAAGCATTAAAATATCTCTACGAACACTTAAAAAAGTTTTATAACTTTAAGGGTTTGCATACATTTAAGGATAAGTTTAGTCCTCGTTGGGAACCTCGTTACTTAGTGTATCCGAATTTAGCTGCACTACCCGATATAGTGGTAGCTCTGGTAAGAGCAGATTCAGGGGATAGATTACTAGATTACTTTAAACCAGGTGCTTAAAAGCTTAATTTAAATAAAGTAACTGAATTTTTGATTTAAAATTATCTTTTCAGTTTCTTGACTATTATTCTATAAGCTATAAATCAATAACAGATTTAGACATAACTCAATGATACGAGAAATTCCTACCTTTTGGTTACGCCATGTATATCCTCGTTTAGCTCCTTTAATTGCCACGATTGGTATAGTTGGAATTACTGTTTGTCTGCTGATTTTGTTTGTTGTCGCCAAGCTTGCTGAAGAAGTTCTGGAAAAAGAAGCTTTTGCCTTTGATACATCTTTTTTATTATGGCTACATCAATTTGCCAATCCGAGTCTTGATAATTTGATGCTATTTATTACGAATCTTGGTAATCCAAAGACAGTAGTAGTAGTCGCAGGAGTTACTTTAGGAATACTTTGGTGGCGACGTTACCGGATAGAAACATATATTTTTGTGCTTACTTGTATAGGAGGGTTAATTCTAAATACAGGTTTAAAGTTATTTTTTTCAAAACCCCGCCCGCAACTTTGGACACTTTTGATTTCTGAAAAATCTTTCAGTTTTCCTAGCGGTCATGCACTAGGCTCTATGGTATTGTATGGTTTTATTGCCTATATACTAGCTACTCATTATCCTCAATTTTCACGGTTAATCTATGTTTTAACAGTTATTTTAATAGCGGCAATTGGCATCAGTCGCCTATATTTAGGAGTACATTGGCCGACAGATGTAATTGCTGGATATGGTGTTGGATTTTTGTGGTTAATGATATGTATTACGATGCTGAAACTACAGAAATTCAGGCAAGGACAATTACTAGAGTAAAACCTTTAATAACGTTACTAATCTCTGTAGAATATGCGTTATTTGTTTAATTTTTCAAAGTTTTGGTTTTAAATAGCCGCATTCCATTTGCAGTAACTAACAGAGAAGTTCCTGTATCAGCTAAGACAGCGATCGCTAAACCAACAAACCCAAACGTCCCCAACAGCAAAAATAAAGCCTTAGTTACCAGAGAAAAAACTACATTCTGTTGAATCACTGACACAGTACGTCGGCTTAAATCTACTGCATAAGCAAGCTGTCTCAAGTCACTACCGACCAGCACCACATCTGCTGTCTCTAAAGCGATATCAATTCCACCCACAGCAAAACTAATATCTGCCGTAGCTAAAGCAGGTGCATCGTTAATGCAATCTCCAACCATACCTACTACTCCGTGACGACGCAATTGTTGAATTGCTTGGA
>NZ_AJLL01000062.1 GCF_000317225.1 Fischerella thermalis PCC 7521 | reverse complement strand
GTAGTCGAAATACACCAATTGGGATATCTGCATTCATTCCTACAAGCTTGACAGAAACCGGATAAAGCCAAGCATTAAAAGTTCCAAGGAAGAAATGGATATTGAGTTATATTTTTAACCACCGTTCAATAGCACAACTAAAACTCAAATTTATGGTTATTAGTTAATAACCTTTAGTAAGTAGTTTCACTTTACATACTAAAAGTCAAGAACTCGAAAAGATGTACCTAAATATGTTGAGAAATTCAACACGAACTAAATCTTTCCAAGTTCTTGATTTTTCCAGTCTAAAGTGAATCAAGGTTTAAGCTGTGATATCTGTAGCAGTCAGTGTTTCTACTGTAGCAACTATATTAGGTATGAAAATAGTTGATCGATGTATGGAGGTAGAGGCTTTGCACGATATTTAGTATATCAAAAACAAAATAAAAGAACGTCACAAAATTGGCAAATAATTGTCACACTAAGTTTTTAATATACACAGGTTAGAAGGACATAGGAGAAGGTAGATCAGAAAACTGTAGCTTTAAAAAGTATATGAACGGATGACCCAGATAGCATTAGTAAAATATTAGGATTGAGCATGGCTTATTTGATCAATCTCTTGCCGATTAGACAACTTTATCACCTGAGTCGCGATCGCTTAACTCGCTATACTGTCGCAGTTTTATCAGTTGTAGTTGCGCTACTGCTCACACTGCTGTTAGAGTCTTTGGTAAAATCAACAGTTTTCTCCCTATTTTTTGCTGCTGTAACTTTTAGCTCCTGGTATGGTGGCTTAGGAGCAGGATTACTTGCAACTATCCTGTCAGTTTTAGTTAGCAACTTTTTTTTAACACCTGTAGCTGACAATTTAGTACTTTGGCATGGTGCGAATCTTCTACATTTGGTCTTATTTATTATAGTTGCGTTGCTGGTTAGTTCACTTAAGGCTGCACTCCGAGTTGCTCGCCAACGATCCGAAGCAAATTTAGCCAAACTTCAACTTAGTGAGGAACGGTATCGTCATATTGTTGATACCGCTTATGAAGGTATCTGGTTATTGAATGCACAGTTGCGAACTGAATACGTTAATCAGCGATTAGTTGAAATGTTGGGTTATGGTATAGAGGACATAAGCGATCACTCTTTTAATGAGTTGATGACTGAAACGGTTGAGAATGAAGTTGAAGCAATCTTAGCACAATGGCAGCAAGGCAGAAGACAACGATTTGATTGTCGTTTTAGCACTCAAGACGGCTCTAATTTGTGGGTTATTGCTTCTACCACGCCAATTTTTACTGATCGGGGTGATTTTAACGGCGTACTACTAATGTTATCTGATATTACCGAGCGTAAACTAGCAGAAGCAGAAAGAAACCAGTTACTAGAGCGAGAGCAGTCTGCACGAGCAGAAGCAGAAGCCGCAAATCGTAGTAAAGATGAATTTCTCGCAGTCCTGTCTCATGAATTGCGATCGCCCCTCAACCCCATTCTAGGTTGGGCAGAGATACTGCAAAGCAAAAAATTAGATCAAGAAACTACTAATTACGCTCTTCAAACTATTGAACGTAATGCCAAATTGCAAACTAAATTAATTGAAGACCTACTGGATGTATCTCGGATTATTCAAGATAAAATAACTCTAGAGTTATATCCAATCAATTTAGCATCTACTATTGAGTCAGCAATAGAAATGGTGCGACTAATAGCAGAAGAAAAGGCAATATTTGTATCATTTTCAATTAAAGATTTAGAAAATAGAAATAAATTACTCAGTTCTCATACTTGTTTATCATTAAATAACTTCAAAACTTCCTCTCAAAAATATTACGTTTTAGGTGACTCCAAACGTTTACATCAAATCCTGTGTAATTTGCTGTCTAATGCGATCAAATTTACACTACAAGGAGGTCGTGTAGATATTGAGTTATCTATAATTAGTCTTTTAGAAAATTATGAGTTAGCAGACTCAACACAAAAATTCGCTCAAATTCAGGTAAAAGATACAGGTATAGGTATCAAGCCTGAGTTTATACCTCATGTTTTTGAATCTTTTCGCCAAGCAGATAACGCTACAACGAGGAATTTTGGTGGGCTAGGATTGGGACTAGCAATTGTTCGTCACTTAGTAGAACTTCACAGTGGCACTGTGGAAGCTCAAAGCATGGGAGAAGGACAAGGAGCAACTTTCATGGTCAGACTACCACTACTACAAAATAGGGAGGAGATAGAGAAAAATCCTCATTCAAAAGTCCTTTCACATTTGACTTGTGCCTCATCACTTTTAGCAGGCTTAAAAGTTTTAGTAGTAGATGATGAACCTGATATTCTGGAGTTGCTTGTTTTTATCTTAGAACAACACGGGATGCACGTTTCTACAGCTGCATCGGCTGAACAAGCATTACAAGTTCTGGCAAATTCAGAGCAAGATTTACTAATCAGCGATATTGGTATGCCAAATGTAAATGGTTATATGCTGATGCAAGAAATTAGAGCTAGTGAAGTGAGACAATATAGCCAGATTCCGGCGATCGCTTTAAGTGGTTATGCCCGTGAATTAGATAAAAAACAGGCGCAGTCGGCAGGTTTTCAAAAAAGTTTAGCTAAACCTGTAGAACAAGCTGAGTTAATTGCAGCTATTGCAAATCTTACAGGGCGGAGTTTTTAAGATTTACTAGGTTTAGACTGGCTTTACCTGGGCAATGGGCTACGCCTTGCTATAAGCGATGCTTCCGGCAACATAACACACTTTAGATATAGTTGAATCCTACTAAGCACACTGAAGATTCAGTTTAATTCACAGACAGTTTTTAAACTACCCATTCATCTCCTACCATGCGTGCAAAATTGACAGTGAGATGAATGAGCCTTTTTAAAAAAATCTACTGTTGAAATACTTTTCGGAGATTATTGACTTCACCTTGTACAGGTGCAGCAAGCAGACTATATTCAGTAGGAGAACTAGCTGTCTCAACTAAAGCAACTAGAGTATCGTCAAACTTCTGTAATTGAGGTGAACCGCCGTGAGATTGGATTGCAGGACGTAAAGCTTCCCAAGTCTCTCGAATTTTACCAGCAACATTTTTTAATTTAGCTGTATTCTCATCGGCTGCCCAAATTTCCAGTTCACGACCATAGTAGTCGAGCATTGCAACCTCCAAAGGCATCTTAGGTTCTAACTGCATTGCCAGTTGAGCAGCGATCGCACTAACTTGGTTAGCATCGCACATCGCTTGATGGTTCTTTGCTGCAACCGTACTTTGCAAAACAGTAATACTTGAGTCAAGCTTGGCTAAGTTGACATCGGTTCTTCCCTTTTGTGTTTTGAGGCTATCTGATACAGCTTTGAGTAGCGATAAATGGTGTTTTGCTTCTGTCCAATTGTTGGTTTTAATCAGGTTATAGATAGTCTTGCTATATTCGCCAATTTGATTTAGAGTTACTACTTGTTCATCTTTGCTCACTATTGCAAATACTTTTTTAGCATTAACATCATCATTACTGTCACTAACTTCTATAGGGACACTAATCGGTGATGGAGATGCGTAAACTGATTGTACTGATAAACTTAAACTCAAAGTTCCAACCAAACTAGCTTTCAAAATAAGCTTGATAACAGATTTCATGCTAAAACCTCCATGACTGTGGTTTTGTGACTTTGCTCTGTATCTATCACCAGCAAAGCACTTTAGGAATTGCTTCCTCTAGACTCTATCAGTCAGATGTGATAAATTCTTTACAAAACTATAAAAAAACAGTCACATTTTTCTCTTTATCTAATTTGCAAATAATGTTTGCAAGTTTTCACAAGTATTTCTGAAAGACAAAATAATTTTTTCAAATCCTGATAAATCTTTCCAAGTTCTTTACTTTTACTAACTAAATTGAAATTACAGCAGAATTCAAAAGTCAGTTCGCGTTGGCGCAGCCTCTCGTAGAGAAGGGTAAAGTAGAAAAATGAGCTTTGTGACTGACTTTAAAACCCTGAAGATATACTTCATTAAGTTTAAATCTGCTGTAATAGATTTTCCAAACAAGGAGATACTCTCTTATGACTAATAAATTTGTGAAACTTGCTTTATCTATTGCAGCCTTAAGTCCATTGTTATTCTCTTCTATAGCACCAGCTAATGCCCAAACATCTACCGCACAAATGCAAAAAACAGGCACACATATTTCAACACAAGTGCATCCCAAAAATGTCAAGGCTACTAAAATGATGCGGGCAACCACAGCTGCTTCCAAATCAACTAAACTTATTAGTTATTCACCTCAAACAGCACCAATTCTCCGATTAGGAAGCAAAGGCAAAGCAGTAAAAGAGATTCAGGCATTCTTGAAAACACAAAAACTCTACAATGGAGCAACTGATGGAGTTTACAGTAGAAACACACGTTCTGCCATTATTGCTTTTCAGAAGTCTCATAATTTGAAAGCTGATGGAGTTGTTGGAGTAAAAACTTGGTCTGCCATAATTCATTAATTACTTAGATAGTACAGTTTGCTTTTTAAGCATAGTTTACCAAAAGAGGGAGGAGGCGAATGTTGCTCGCCTTCTCCCCTTGCTAACAATCATTAATATTAAGTAAGTCTATTCCTAATACTTGAATATATTGACAAAATTCACACTGCCAAAAATTTACAACATATTACAACTCAATACGCATAATACAAAAATCAGCCCATACGAGAATAAAGTGTTTTTATATCTTGATATATGGAAATCTTAATTGTTGAGGATAAATTTGAAATTTCTCGGTTAATCCAGTTTTCTTTGGAAGACGAAGGATTTTCTTGCCATAATTGTGGTGATGGGCTTCAAGCATTCCAAATAATTCAAGAGCATCAACCGAACTTAATCATCCTCGACTTGATGATTCCTAGTCTCAATGGACTAGAGTTGTGTGCCAGAATTCGACAAAAACCTGGTGCAAAAGACCCCTACATCTTAATGTTGACAGCTAAGAGTGAGGAAATTGATCGTATTATTGGCTTGTCTACTGGTGCTGATGATTACTTAGTCAAACCTTTTAGCCCCAAAGAGTTAGTTGCCAGAGTTCGAGCACTTCTGCGACGTAGCTTGCGTCAACCAGAGCAACATCAAATTTACCGTACCCAACATTTTCTGCTCGATATAGAGCAACACTCTGCTTTGCGTCAAATGAACCCTAATTTTTCAGAAATAATAGACTTAACAAACTTGGAATTTAACTTACTAACTGCTTTTGTTAGCTATCCCAATCGAGTTTGGAATCGCACACAACTAATAGATAAATTATGGGGTAGTGAATTTTATGGAGATGAACGAGTAGTCGATACACTTATAGCTCGGTTACGAAAAAAGATAGAACCTGATTCAGCAAATCCTATTTTTATTAAAACAGTCGCTGGTATTGGTTATAAATTTGAAGACTGACCCATTTAGTAATTATATCTTGGTGAGCGGTCGCACTGTTTTGTGTCTATGTCTGCTAAAAAACAAGTAATTGAAACAAAGTTAACACAGTATTATCACAACTCTTAGTTACTGTGAAAATACTCAATAAACTTTGCTTAATAGTTATGGACAAGTATCTCTCAATAAGCCGTTCAATTCCTATCTTTATTTTTGCTAGTTTTGGATTAATAGCAAGTCCAGATGTGGCAGTTCTAGCAGCAACTAGTAAATTTAATCCTGAATCTGACTCATTAACTTTAAACGTTGAGTATGAAAACGAGCTTAACAACCTCAACGATACTGACGCTGCTTATGTCAGAGCCATCAGAGAACATTTTGATTAAAATGTGAGGTCGATTGCTTAAAATTAGTTACATAAGGGATGGGAATACAACCCATCCCTTAATTTTTACTATACTAGTGATACTAAATAAAAAATATTGACAATTAGTCTTTTCTAATTCTTGACTTTTATTAAATATATTGATATTAAAAAAATTAAAAACATAGATTTAAGCAACCTACATTATGAATGCTTCAACACAAAAGCTGACAAACAGTATACTTAATTTTTATCATATTATCAATTAATTATCCAACCTGGGAATATAATTATCATAAATCAATCACAGATTTAGATTGTCAACCTTTTTATTGACAAACTATTTAGCTTTCAGCAAGCAATAAAGTAACAAGTAAGGAAAATTAAATGATCGAGAAACGTCCTCCAGGATTAATAGCAATTGTTGTTTATAAAGGCTTTGTTGCTTTACTACTTACAGCTACATCTATTGTTCTACTTTTAGCTTTGAAAAAACATGATACCCTTGTGGGCTTTTCCGAATCTTACATATTGGAAGGTAAACGCGAAGTTATTGAATGGTTACTAGAAAAAATTATTAATATCAAACCACAAACTTTAAAATTTAGTGGAATTGCCACTGCAATATACGCAGTTGTGACAGCCATTGAGGCTATCGGTTTATGGTATGAAAAAACTTGGGCAAAGATATTAGTTATTGGATTAGTTGGTATTAGTATACCTCCCGAAATCTATGAGTTAATTAAAGGGATAACGATTTTCAAATTTTTAGTCTTTATGGTTAATATAGCTGTGTTATGGTACTTAATCAAACATTTTTATAAACATTAATTAAGAGAACTTGCTGGTAAACGCACTGTAAAACAACTACCAATTCCCAATTGACTTGTGACAGTAATTAATCCACCGTGGTTTTGAGCAATAGCTTGGGCTATAGCCAATCCTAAACCAGAACCACCTGAATTATAAGAACGTGATTTATCTGCTCGCCAAAAACGCTCAAAAATATTTTCTAAATCTTTTGGTGCAATTCCTATACCTGTATCTTGGACATTAACTACTATATCGGCAGCAGAACGATTAGCTGTGATTTCTACTATCCCTTCTGACGGTGTGTAATGTATAGCATTTTGAATTAAATTAGTAAATAATCGTGTTATTTGATTTGTATCACCTAATAGATAAAGCTTCTCAGATAATTGACTTTTAAAACTGATTTGTTTAGCGACTGCTTGCGGCTGATATAGCTGTACTAAGTTACTTAAAATCGAACTGAGATTCACAGTTTCTTTACTCCGGTTAGGAATATTATCATAACGAGCTAAAAATAGTAAATCTTCAGTGAGGCGAGTCATTTGGTTAGTAGCACTAGAAATAGCCTGAAATTTTTCTGCGTCAGTTTCTCGCATTCCTTCTGGATACTTTAGTGCTACACCTGCATTACTTTTAATCGCCATTAAAGGACTGCGGAGTTCATGGGAAGCATCAGCAGTAAACTGTTTTAAGCGTTCAAAGCTTTCTTCAATTGGTTGCATAGCTTGACGAGTTAGCCAAACTCCACCCACACCACTAATAACCAAAGCTACAATAATCCCACCACTTAACCCCAAATCTAATTTATTTAAAGTTTCATCAAATTCTTCTAAAGATTGACTGGCTCTTACATACCCGATAAATTGTTTATCATCACTACTAATAATTGGCAGGGTAACAGACTGAATACGATTTTTACCAATTGTGTTTATTTGTTCTCCTTCTGTTACATGAACAGGTAAACTTAAAATATCTCGTCCCTGTTTTCCAATCAGATTACCTTTAGTATCAAACCAGTGTAACCCTTGATGCTTTTCAAGCAATTTATCTTGAGGTAAATCATTTTCAATTTTAATTTGACCGTTATCAAGCTCTGCATTAGCAGCAGCAACTTGTGCTAATGCAGCAAGTTTCTCTGTTTGTTGTTTATGGAGGCTATGGGTAAAGACAATCCGAACAGCAATTGCAAATCCACCTAAGATTAGTGACAATACGATTAAATAAGACAACAGTAAACGACGGCGAATTTTTTCAAACATAAGTTAAATTTGCCTTCACTTAGGACACAGACGATAACCAACACCATAAACAGTTTCGATAAAATCTTCTGAACTTCCTACGGCTCTGAGTTTCTTTCTTAAATTTGTAATGTGAGTTTTAACAGTTTCTTCGCCAGATAATTTATCAAACTCCCACAATTTATCTAAAATTGCCGAGCGAGTCAAAATTTGAGTAGGATTTTTCAAAAAACATTCCAATATCATGTATTCTTTGGGTGTTAATGATAAAGGCTTATCTGCATAAGTGACATGACAATTACTAGGGTCTAGTTGTAGCTCACCATGAACTAAAATTGATTGACGGATTTCTGGACTTCTCCGAGATAAAGCTCTAATTCGTGCTGCTAATTCTTCTAGTTCAAATGGTTTAACTAAATAATCATCTGCACCAGCATCAAGTCCAATTATTTTATCTGATGTTGTATCTCGTGCTGTCAACATCAGAATAAAAGCGTTGCAATTAGAAGCACGTAGCCGTTTACAGAGAGTGATTCCATCTAAGCGCGGCAACATTAAATCTAATAAAATTAAATCATAATTACCTGCTTGGGCGTATTCCCAACCTTCAATTCCATCACCAGCAATATCAACAGCATGATGTTGATGTTTTAAATCTTCGGCTAAGGGTTTAGCAATGCGATCGTCATCTTCAACTATTAAGATTCTCATATCTTTGATGCTATGCCAAAAATCAGAAAGGGAAAAGTTAGCAAACCTACGATTCTAAGGATGAGGGGGTGTTCCTATTATGAAGTAAGTCATCTATCTGCTTAAACGTATCACTCAATTGGGTAACGCACTTTTTTCTCCTTTCGTACAGAA
Source organism: Fischerella thermalis PCC 7521 (assembly GCF_000317225.1). Taxonomy (GTDB): domain Bacteria; phylum Cyanobacteriota; class Cyanobacteriia; order Cyanobacteriales; family Nostocaceae; genus Fischerella; species Fischerella thermalis. The sequence continues at coordinate 4,502 of NZ_AJLL01000062.1, read as the reverse complement.
AAGAATAGGACAACCGCCAGTAGGATAAAGGCGATCGCTGAAGCATAGCCCCTTGGCAGTGATAGACCACCATCTTTGATTGGTTTGGTAAGAAAATCTCCGAAGGTGGCTCCGAAGGGTCGCGTGAAGATGAACGCAAGCCAGAATAGGAAGACATCGCTCAATTTTGTTAGGTAGTGAAGGGCGATGACAACACCAATGACGCTAGCCGTCACGAATGCGCCTTGGATATAGCTTAGTCCTAAGTTGCTTGTCAGAAAATCACCAAAGGCCGTTCCCAAACTGTTTGAGAACACAATCGCCAGCCAATAGGTTGTCTCTGCGTCTTTCCTTGCGATCGGATAAACGCTCAGATCCCGATCCCGATAATACCAGATAGCCAGAACACTTAAGAGACAGGCTACCAGAATCAGCGATCCCATTGCGTAGCCCAGTCCGAGAGAGCGATCCATTAAGTCTGAAACTTCAGTTCCGGCTGTGGTTGTCGCAATTATGGCTACCCAGTAAAGGGCTGGACGATATCTGTCAGATTGAATTTGAAAAAACAGGAGAATAGCCAGAATGGCAAAAGTTACGGCAAAGGCCACGTAATAACCCAGCCCAAGAGACATTGAGATGAAGTCACCTGCCGTTTCGCCGAGCGTCGTGGCGATGATCTTCATAATCCAAAAGAAAATTGTGACCTTTGCAACTTTGTTCATTATTGCTCCTACTTACTGCTGGATCGCATACTTTATCTAAACTTGCAGGTTTATCGTAGAGAGAAAAAGTCAAGAACTTGGAAAGAGATGGCTGGTAGTGAAGATTTTTACTCTTTATCTACTGATTTCCATCTTCCACTTTCAAATACCAGCAGTAATGCGATCGCACTCAAAGCAAATACCGAAACTAGAAATAGTGGCAACACTGAATGAATCATCTCAGAACTAATATCAGTTAACAAGCTGACAAATCCTAAAACCCAGACATTACGGGGGATAGTTTGAAAAGTTTTTGTTGTCACTGTTACTGTTACCTTTGAGTTGATGACTGGTAATTCGGTGCTAAGAGAAAGCTGTAATTGTTAAATCACAATTAATTGCATTTCTCATCATCACACTTGACAATGAAATTGGAATGAAATTCTATCGCCTCCAAGAAATCTCTAGAAGTTACGCATTGACAAATTAGACAAAAAATGTAATGAGGAAAATCAAGAATAAACAGGCGATCGCTAATCACTCTGGCGCTGAAAAGACGGATAATTGACGTGCAGAGCGTATTTAGGGTTCAGACAATCAGAGCTATTAGTAAGCCATCCACAGCAAAGTGTGATCTCGACACTTACACTCTATTTTTGCTGGCAGAATCAAAATATCCAGGCTGCACACGTTTGGCAGACATCATGGAAGATTTGTCTCATGATAGCGTCAACAGATTCCTACTACGTGAGCGGTATGAACCCAAAGATTTATTTGATGAGCTTAGTTCACAAATTAACTTAATAGGTGGGACATTAAGTGGAGATGATACAGTAATTGACAAACCTCATAGTGACACTGCATGAAACCAAAAAAAATGGCGAAGCCTTATATTTTTTCGACAAGCCCCACGATTTATCGCGGTGGTAGCACAGTGCCGTACCCGGCACTGTGCTAGGCTTCGCCATTTTTTTAAACGTTCACCCTTGACCCAAAATTAACAGAATTAATTGGGTACTTTTATTCGGGAAGACATCATCGAACCGTTAAAGGAATTCAATTAATTACCTTGTATTACACGGACTTGTCAGGCAAATCTGTACCTGTAAATTATCGTATTTATAACAAAAAAGAAGGGAAAACCAAAAATGATTATTTGCGAGAGATGATTGCTGAGGTTTTGGTTTGGGGTCTGAGTCCAAAAACAGTGACTACTGACAGTTGGTATTCCAGCCAAAAAAACCTAAAGTTCTTTAAAGACAAAGGATTGGAGTTTTTAACTGGAATAGCTAAGAATCGCTCATGTTCCATTGATGGTAAGCATTTTACGCAAGTTCAAAATCTAGAAATCCCAGCAGATGGCTTAATAGTATATCTGAAAAATTTTGGACGGGTGAAGGTATTTCGGAGAAGTTTCAAAAACGAAACTTTCAGATATTACATTATGTACACGTCCACAAAAGATAAACTAAATTCAATTTCTAGAGCAGAATTTAAAGAAGTACATTCTATACATTGGGGTATTGAATGTTATCACAGAGCTATTAAACAAGTGTGTAGCATTGGGCGATTTATGGTCAGAACAACCGATGCTATCAATACTCACTTTTTTAGTGCAATACGAGCTTTTACTCAACTAGAACTGATGCGTGCCAAAGAGTTAGTTGAAAACTGGTATGAAATCCAGAGAAACTTATCTCTTAAAGTAGCTCGTGATTTTATTTTAGAACACCTATCACAGAAGTTGGGCTTGACTGCATAATATCAATTTTCTGACAATGCGTAAGTTCTAATCTCAATTTGGAGCAATTTTTACGGTTGGCGTAGTGCTTGCAGTTGCTCCAACTGTTGTGTTTGTTCTTGCAGCCGCATAGCAAGGCGATCGCACACTAACTCACATAGCTCAAAAATTACCGGATCAGTAATTTGGTAAAAAACACTGATTCCTTGTGGCTGACGAGTGACTATACCTGCTTGCATCAATACTTTCAGATGCTTGGAAACATTTGCTTGTCCCAGTCCAGTTTCTTGGATGATTTCTGTCACGTTTTTTGCTCCTGACTTGAGACAACACAAAACTTGCAGCCGACTTACTTCTGACAAGACTTTAAAGTATTCAGCAACGGGAGCAAGGGTTTGAGGCGAAGACTCTAACATACAGACTTAAATATTACATCTTCTTATATGTAGTTACTACCATATTACTATCTGGCAATATGGTAGTAAGAGTTAAGAACTAAAACAGCAATGGAAAACGTCAAAAAGATTAACAACGAATTAACAGTAGCAGGACAGGTGACACCAGAGCAGTTACAGCAGGCGGTAAATGAAGGTTATAAATCTGTACTTAATCTACGAGCGCCTGATGAGCAAGGTTTTCTCAGCGATGAACAGCAACAAGCACAAGCCTTGGGACTGCACTACATTAACATTCCGGTCAAGCCAAACGAAATTAGCGATGAACTGACCACAGAGGTACTCGAGCAAATTGATCGGCTACCAAAACCCGCTTTAATCCATTGTGCAAGTAGTATGCGTGCGGGTTTAATGGCATTCATGAACGTGGCAACACGACAAGGAATGACACCAGAGCAAGTATTTGAGAAAGCTGCTGCAGCTGGCTTTGATTTTGATGCTCATCCGCAGATGAAGCAGTTTCTTGAGCATTATGTTTCAAATCACGCCAAAGCTAATTGAAGTTTTCCTACTGTCGCAGGACAAAACACTATGTTATTCAGACAGTTATTTGACAGAGAAACCAGCACTTATACTTACCTACTTGCAGACCAACAAACTCAAGCAGTTATTTTAGTCGATCCGGTACTGGAGCAAGTTGAACGTGATTCAAAACTACTTACAGAGTTAGGGTTATCTCTGCGTTACTGTTTACCAGTTACAGTCCTCTAATCAATTCCAGAATTTATGATAGCCTGGATATTCGGTCATTTTCTCGCAATTTGTATAGGCATCAGCTTAGGCTTAATTGGCGGCGGTGGTTCGATTTTAGCAGTACCGATTTTAGTTTATGTCATGGGTGTGACACCAAAACCAGCGATCGCCATGACTCTATTTATTGTAGGCAGTGTCAGTCTCATTGGTGTCATCCCCCATTGGCAGCAAGGCAATGTAAATTTAAAAACCGCTTTCATGTTTGGCTCTGCCACAATGTTAGGAGCTTATGTAGGAGCGAAATTTGCGACATTACCTTTTATTACTGGCACAATCCAGATGATTCTGTTTGCCTTGATGATGCTATTAGCAGCAGGATTTATGATTAACAAAAATGCTAAACCAGTTCCAAAAGTTGCTGCGACTGATTTGGATTTAAGCTTATATCCCAAACCAATATGTAAATACTGTTGGCTCTGGATGCTGAGTGAAGGTTTAGGTGTAGGTTTATTAACTGGATTAGTTGGGGTTGGCGGTGGATTTGCGATTGTTCCTGCCTTAGTTTTGTTGGGAAATACACCGATGAAACAAGCGATCGGCACTTCTTTACTAATTATTGCAATGAATTCTGTTGCCGGACTGTTAGGCTATCTAGGACGGGTATCACTGAATTGGCATCTCATGGCTTCATTTACAATCGCTGCCAGCATCGGTACAATTAGTGGAGCTTATTTTTCTCAGTTTGTACAGCCTAGACAGTTGCAACGAGGATTTGGCTATTTGTTGATAGCTGTAGCAAGTTTTATTTTATTTCAAAATCGCAGCAAATTTTACTCTTCTCCTTCACCAGCAGCACACAACATACAGCAAGAGCAACATTATCAGAATTCACATTCTCATTTCGGTGACAAAAAAATCAGAAATTCTATTTGA